>JBMOFM010000014.1:0-80965 GCA_049318825.1 Alphaproteobacteria bacterium
GGATGAATTTGCGGTTGCCGCCATCCTCTTTGTTCAGTGCCAACACTGCATGCGCCGTGGTGCCAGACCCCGCGAAGGAATCGAGGATGATGGAGTCTTTGTCGGTGGCATATGTGAGTAAAAATCTAACAAGTTCATACGGCTTTGGATTTTGGAAAACGTCTTTTTTGCCAAAAAGTTGGGTGAGGACTTTTGTTGCATCACCTGTATTTACCAAGTCAAATATAATACTGCGCTCTTTAATGACCTTTACTTCCCCCTCAGTGTAATAAATTTTTTCGTATGGTATCCATTCATCATTCTTTCGTTCCCAATGGACAAGATTGTTTTCTACAGTAATTTCCATTCGCCGTGCGCCTACTCTCCAACGTCCATCTGTACCATCAGGCGCTTTGGGAAATACTTTTGACCCATCAGGTGCAATAATTGAAAAATATTGTTTTGGCCTATCTTCACGTTTTGCTGCATTACCCCATTTTGCTAACTTCACAGCTTTATATTTGCCATCGGCATCTTCTTTATTAAACGAAAGCACACCGTTTTCTACAACCTCATCCAGCCACTTGAAAGCATGGGTTTTTGCGAAAACAAGTATGTTTTCATGCTCAGTGACAAAGTAGTCGTCTGTTTGGCCACCGCCTTCTTTTTTTCTCCATATAAAAGCTCCAACATAAGAGTTTTCACCGAATAGCTCATCCATAATTGCTCTAAGGCGATGCACCTCAATATCGTCGATGCTAATAAAAATTACCCCATCATCCGCCAGCAGCTCCCGCAGCAATTGCAGGCGTGGCCACATCATGCTGAGCCATTTGTCGTGGCGTTCCAAATCTTCCTTATCTACGGGGTTGGCGGATTTTTTCAGCCATTCTTTCATCAACGGGCTGTTCACCTTGTCGTTATAGCACCAGCCCTCGTTGCCAGTGTTATAGGGCGGATCAATATAAATGCACTTAATGCGCCCCGCATATTGCGGCAGCAGGGCTTTGAGCGCATGCAGATTATCGCCGTGGATAATCAAATTATCTTCGAGGCTTGGCTTCGCGCCTTTAGCGGGCGCGGATTTTTTATCCACCACATTCAGCTGGCGAAACGGCACCGTCAGGTGGTGCGCGTAAACAAACTGTTTCCCCTTAAACTCCAATGTGGGCATTTGTTTTCCTTTTTTTATTTTTTGCTTTTGAGAGAGCTTTTTGGAAGCTCTTTCTTCTATCTTAAGCAAATTTTAAGCGGATTATTACTCTTTATTAGTCTCTTTTCAACCGAAGATTAAAGTATTTGCGGCAGAATGGGAAAGTCGAAGAGAAAATCACTCAAAAATAAGGTAGCGAGAGCAATTATGGATTTATGGATATTTGTGACCATGAAGCATGAACCAGAAACCTGCATCGGTTTTCGTTTAGATAGTTTGCGTTTTGTGGGGGAGCAAGTTTCTCCTGCTACGCCCTATGGTAATTTGCTATCTTTGGATTGGAATGTTTGTTACCTTCTAAGCCCCGATTTTCGCTACAGCCCATTGGGTGATCTGCCTTCCCGCTTTCAACAGGCGCTGGAAAATGATAACCAGCTACGCCGTTGCATATCAGCCGAATTAGGGCGGATGATTTTTGAATATCAAGATATTGGCTTTAGAATATTAGAGCAATCGCACCGCTTATTAGAAGACCCCCGCCCCGCCAGTTTTTCTGAAAATGTGCGCATTTTTAATGAAGCTTTTGTTTCGGCTAATGATGGCTCGCCCATTACCCATGATGGGTTGGGGGCTATTCTCAGCGGTCTCACCGTGAATGCGTTAGGCTCTTGCTATTCCTACGCGCTGGATTTAAGCGAGGGGGGCTCAAAGTCTAAAATTCGCACCCATTTGGCGCAATCGCATGTGTACCGTCCACGTTTCCCCGATGCCGTGTGGGACCCACAAAATGGCGCGGTAATGGTGGCACAAAATTGGATTAGCCATGCCGGCAAGCCCGTATCGGTAAGCGATATTAACCGCTTACTCAGTAAAAATAATACCAGCGAAAGCGGCGAAGAAGCCCTGCCCAACATCCCCATGGGCGGTAGCGCGGCTAAACATGGCCAACGCGGCCATTTAAGGATAGTAAAATAATCTGGGGCGTTTTTTCAATTAGGAAAAAAGCCAACCATTCAGTGGTTGGCTTTTTATTTTTGCTGGATGATCGAGATTATTTTCAGCAATGCGGTTCGGCTACCACATCCAATGCTTCCAGCTTGCCGTCAAGGCTATAATCGCCATAATCAATCCGTAAACTGCTCACCACACCATTTTGATGCAACATCAAGGTTATTTCATAATCGGGAGAGCTTTCTTCATCTTGCGCTATTCTTGTGCCATTAACCGAAGGGTAAAAAGCCATTCTTACTTTTCTGGCCGGTGTTTTCAGCAACTCATTATCCAAGGGCAATTCTTCTAATGGCTTAAAAGGCCCCACGGCTGCATTCACTTCACTGGCTGGCTCACCATCCGAACCATCAAACAACATGGCACTGAAAAAGGGCGCATCATTATTATGCAATGATAGCAAGGCTTTAGTATGCGCCACAGGAAAATAAGCATCATCTGGCAGGGGGATTTTCTTTTCTTCTGGCTTAGTATATTGGGCAAAAGAAGTGCCTTTTTTACCCTTATGGGCATTGCCCCTGAATTCTTCAGCTAAAGTACCATTGCGGTAGCGGCGCACCGTAAAATTATAGGCATCCCCCGCTTTTGATTCCCACGCCGAATAATTGCTGCGCAGCTTCATTTCTTGGCCATCGGCGTATAAATAATTCAGGGTAAATTTTTGATCGGTAGTCCAGCCATCGCAAGAAGAACCCCATTCAAATAGCATTTGCCCATCCACCGAAGCCAATTGGTTCAAACTGCGTGAAGAGGCAAGGCTTACCCGATATAGTGCCTTATGGGGCAGAAAAACCACTGAATGTTCAGCCTCTTCAGCGTGCAAAGGAGCTGATAACAACGCTAATGGCATGGCCAATAAATAAACACCAAACGCCATTTTTCGTAGCATGGCAGCAAAAGAAACAGCGCGTTGTGGTATGAATGCCATTATCTATATAACTAAACAAAATGATGAATCATTATAACTTAACTTAAAAACATAACAACCAACATCGCTCATATTATGGGCTGTTGCCTAAAAAACTAACAATTGTTGCTATTTTACAATACAGAGCGCACCTCTAACACATCGGGAATATAATGTTTTAGCATATTTTCAATGCCCGATTTTAAGGTGGCCGTGGAAGATGGACAGCCAGCGCACGCCCCTTTCATGCTTAAATACACAATACCACGATCAAAGCCATGAAATAATATATCCCCACCATCTTGAGCCACAGCAGGGCGAATGCGGGCATCCAGCAATTCTTTAATCTGTTCAATAATTTCCGCATCTGCCCCTTCTTGCGCATGAGCAGCGTGAGCACTTTCCTGCCCTTCGCCTTCCATAACCGGAAAACCAGCGGTAAAATGATCCATAATAACCGCCAAAACATGCGGCTTTAATAATGGCCATTCGGCATCGGCATTTTTGGTTACGGTAATAAAATCATGCCCCAGCATAATGGCGGCCACCCCCTGAACATTAAACAAGTTTTTGGCCAAGGGTGAAGGCTTTGCCTCTTCAGCATTACGAAACTCCACACTGCCCTGCCCCAATACCTCACAACCCGGCAAAAATTTAATGCTCGCAGGGTTTGGCGTGCTTTCGGTTTGAATGAACATATTCTTAATCCTGATGTAACTATATATCTATATGTGGCCTATCATACGCATAAGCCCTGCTCCATTCAAGAGGGCAGAATGAGGCCTTTTTATTAAAAACGATAATGCTAGATAGTGTCGTTAAATTCGCTCATGCTTAGCAAAAACAGCAGCTAACGGTAACTGCACCGCAATAGTACAATTGCCTCTATTATCTATAAAGTTCTCTCAACAACACATCATCAATTTTTTGTATGCCGATCAGCAAATGTAAAAAGGGTTGATAAACCATCAATAAATTCGCCTTTTATGGGTTTACCAATAAATGACCCATCAAAAAACTTAAACATGCCACGATGCTGAGGATTATTAATTTCATTATAAAAGTTAATCGTTGCAAAACAAACTTTGGGTGTATTGTTCACATTGAATTTGATCTGGTACTTGTCTTTTATACTATTTTCTGTGGATGCAATTTCTAGCAGTAGTTTCCATTTATATGTTTACCCTGCACGTTCTCTCAATGATGTTTTGAGTGATACAATAACACAGTTTGAAATTTTTTGATTATCATTAACACGATAAAAAACCAAATCCATGTCTGGCTTCTGCGTTTCGTTACCAACATGAATTGTTACATAATCTTCAAATAATTTGTTTTTAGTTTTTGTGGTCACAAATAAATCAGAAGGTACCAACTGCTGCATTTTTGCTTTTAGAAAAATATAGACTATCGTATTAGGAAAAATATTGCCAACCACAGCTTTTCTAGCCTGACTTATATCTTTTATTTCGCCTACAGACTTTCTTTTTTCTAACATTATCTCTACTTGATCTTTGCAACCAACAATTACCTCATACAAACAATCAAGAGATTGTAAAATTCCATATTTTGTAAAATAATTGTTTTCTAATGTAGAAATAACAGGATTCATATAATATATTTCTTCTGTTATGCTTCTGAAAAGCACTACTTCCTCTTTATTAAGTAGTTGCATCGCAATTATTTTCCCAAAAATAAAAAAAATCCCTAGAAATTTTTCTTGCTTTCCCTTTTTCAAATTCCATAACAGTTTTTATAACCTGCTCAAATGTAGTTTTTATAGCAGGGACAACAACTGAATTACCGAATTGCTTGTAGGCTTGAGTATCAGAAACAGCAATAATAAAATCATCAGGGAACCCCTGTAACTTAGCACACTCTCTAGGTGTAAGCTTCCTCGGACATGAGCCTTGTTGAACAATTAATATTTCACTACCATCTTTATAATAACGAGCACTCAATGTTCTAGTATATTCCTCTATAGTCGAATCAATTAGCCCATAACCAAAACCATTTCCTTTATCTTGTTGCTTTATTTTTCGTTGTTGCAAATAATTCCATAAATTATCGGATAGTGTGTATTTCTTATCTACTTCTTTCTCTACAATATCTCTTAACTCATATAATCTTTTCATCGGATACGGTGGAAATTCAAAATCTATATCTACGAATAAATCTTTACGGAAACATATAATAAATAATCTTTCTCTGTGCTGAGGCACATAATATTTTCCATCTATAATTTTATGAAAAATATAATAGCCAGCTTTGTTGAGCTCCATAGCAATCACTTTCCATGTATTACCCTTATCATGACTTTTAAGATTTTTTACATTTTCAAGAAATAAAATTTTAGGTTTATGGTAATTGATAATACGAATAATATGGAAAAACAGATTACCTTGCTTTTCATCATCAAAACCATGCTTTCTACCCAAAGAGTTCTTCTTACTTACTCCTGCAATTGAAAATGGCTGACATGGAAAGCCCGCACACAAGACATCATGAACAGGTATATTTTTTTCATCAATATGAGTTATGTCACCAAAAGGCTTATAACCAAAGTTAGCCTCATAGGTTAGCTGAGAATATTTATCATAATCACTACTAAAAACACAGTCGCCACCCAACTGATCAAGAGCTATTCTAAAACCACCAATTCCAGCAAAAAGATCAATAAATCTAAATTTCTTATCTAATATCATCAATTAACTTACAGAAATTAGGGGTTTGTAGGATAGATATATCTATAACAGAAAACCAACCATTTCCCTTATAAAAAACCCATTAATTTTCTAACGCCATGCAAGGTTTCACCAGCCACAGCGCGGGCTTTTTCCGCGCCTTTTTCCATAATTGCATCCAAATGCGCATGGTCGGTGAGGAGGTCATTCATCCGCTGGCGAATGGGGGCTAAATGTGCCACCAGCGCATCAGCCAAGGCTGGCTTAAATTCAGAGAAATTTTTACCCGCCCATTTTTCCAAAACCTCTTGCTTGCTGCTATCGTTAATTTCGGCAAAAATTGTTACTAAATTATTCGCTTCTGGCCGTGTTTCTAATTCTACAAGAGTATCGGGTAAGGGCAATGGGTCGGTTTTTGCTTTACGGATTTTTTGTGCAATATCATTATCATTATCAGTTAAATTGATTTTTGCATAGTCCGAAGCATCGGATTTGCTCATTTTTTTGGTGCCATCGCGCAGGCTCATCACCCTTGTGGCTTGCCCCATGATTAAAGGTTCTGGCAGGGGTAAAAACTCTTCTCCAAAGCGGTGGTTAAACGCCCCTGCAATGTCGCGTGCTAATTCTAAATGCTGTTTTTGATCTTCACCCACGGGCACATGGCTGGCGCGGTACACCAAAATATCCGCCGCTTGTAATACGGGATAGGCATATAAACCCAAACCAGCAATTTCTCTATCCTTACCCGCTTTTTCCTTAAATTGAGTCATGCGGTTTAACCAACCCAATGGGGTAAGGGTTGCCAATAACCACATTAATTCACTATGCTGTGGCACTTGCGATTGCACAAAAATATTGCTGTAATTGCTATCAATACCAGCCGCTATGTAAGCAGCAGCCACCTCGCGCACGGCGCGGCGCAAATGTTCTGGCTCTTGCGGCACGGTAATGGCATGCAAATCGGCAATAAACAAAAAGCTTTGGTGTTGATGCTGCAGCTTTACCCAATGGCGCAACGCCCCTAAATAATTACCCAAATGTAGCTGATTGGTGGGCTGAATACCCGATAATACCAAGGACATTATTTTTTTTCCTGATGAATAGAACGACGAATAGCCTGCGCGCGATTAAAAAAATCATATAACGCATCACCATCCCCCCAACGAATAGCCCGTTGTAGCAAGGTTAAATCTTCCGTGAGGCGCTGCAACATTTCTAACACTGCGGGGCGATTATTGAGAAAAATATCGCGCCACATGGTGGGGTCAGAACCCGCAATCCGCGTAAAATCACGAAAGCCCCCCGCCGAATAGCTCAGCACTTCCGATTCCATATTTTCGCCCAAATCCTCTGCCGTGGCCACAATGGTATAGGCAATAAGATGCGGAATATGCGAGGTAATGGCCAATTTACGGTCATGCTCTTCAGGGGTCATTTCTTCAATTTTTGCCCCACAACATTGCCACATGGCCTTCACCCGTGCTAGCGCGTCCCTATCCGTCCACGCTTTGGGTGTCAGAATTACCCAACGATCTTGAAATAAATCCGCCCGCCCATGTTCTGGGCCAGAATGCTCAGCTCCCGCTATAGGATGCCCCGGAACAAACATTTCAGGATATGGCAATAATGGTGTAACCGCATCCACCACCGCTTGTTTCACCGAACCAGCATCAGTGATAATAGTGTGCGGCTTTAATAACGAGGCAAAGCTTTTTACCACCTCACCCATCAACCCCACGGGCGTGGTGAGCAGCACCATATCCGCATTTTTTACTGCTTCAATAATATTGGTGCTGGCCATATCCGCCAAATTTAAGGCCAAAGCCTTATCGCACACGGCCTGATTAATATCCGCGCAATAAATAATTTCCGCTAAACCTGCCGCCCGTACCCCTCTGGCCAGCGACGAACCAATAAGGCCAAAACCAATAATGGTGAGTTGCTTGAATGGTTTTATCCCTTCAGGCTGATCTTCTGGCATTGTTTTCTCTCAATTGTTCAGGCTGCATTATTCAATGTTTCATCAGTTTTTTTTTGCGTAGCTGGAATGGTTTTACGCAACCGCCCTTCCCCCAATAATAACAGCAATGGCGCCGCAATAAAAATAGAAGAAGACGTGCCCACCACAATACCAAATTCCAAGGCAATGGCAAATTCACGCAATGATTTTTCTCCCAAAATGGTCATGGGCAAAATTGCTAGAAAAGTAGTAACCGAGGTACCAATAGTACGGCTCAATGTTTCATTGATGCTTAAATCAATCACCTGCCGCAACGGCATGTTTTTATATTTACGCAAATTTTCCCGCACCCGATCATACACCACCACCTTATCATTCATCGAATAACCAATAATGGTCAGCACCGCCGCAATCGAGGAAAGATTAAACTGAAAAGCAACCACGGTGAAAAAGCCCATCAATTTGGTTGAATCCAATAATAAGGTGGCCACGGCGCCAATGGCATATTGCCATTCAAACCGCACCCAAATGTAAATCAACATCCCCAAAAAGCCAAGACCAATGGCCAATGCCCCAGAATGAATAAGTTCTCCACTCACGGTAGGGCCCACCACTTCAACCCGCCGAATTTCACTGCCCTTATGGTTGGCCGCCATGGTTTGACGAATTTTTTCAACCGCTTGCTGCTGCGCGGCATCCCCTCCTTCTTGAATGGGCAACCGCATCAACACATCCTGCTCGGAACCAAAAGCCTGCAAATAAGCATCTCCCACACCAAGGGCATCCACCTCATGGCGCAATTGGTTAAAATCTGCCTTTTCGGCCAAGCGAATTTCGGTAACAATCCCACCGGTAAAATCAATGCCCAAATTTGGCCCCGGCCAAATAAACAGAACAACCGACAAAATACTCAGCACCGCGGATGTACCTAATCCCCAGAAACGACCATTCATAAAAGGAATCGATGTACCATCAGGGATAAAACGAAACCATTGACCAAAACGATATGCCATCAATATTTTTCCTTATATTTGGCTTAAACGGGAATTGTTTTGGGGCGTTTATGCTTAATCCATATCGCCACAAATAATTTATACACCACCAGCGAGCTGAACAAGGTGGTTAAAATCCCCACAGAAATTGTTACCGCAAACCCCCGCACGGGGCCGCTACCAAACATGTACAACAGCGCCATACAAATCAAGGTAGTCACGTTTGCATCCACAATAGTACCCAAAGCCTGTGAAAAACCAGCCTGCACCGAAGTGGTAACCGAACGCCCTTTTTTAATCTCATCGCGGATACGCTCATTAATCAGCAAATTGCCATCAACCGCCATCCCAATGGTCAGCAAAATACCAGCAATACCGGGTAGGGTAAGGGTTGCCTGCAATAGCGAAATCCCGCCCAGCAATAAACCAATATTGGCCACCAGCGCTATGTTGGATAGCACGCCAAAAAAGCCATAACACACCAACATATAAATAACCACCAAGCCCACACCGATAAAGGCTGCCAACATACCGCTTTTAATGGCATCCGCCCCCAAATCAGGCCCCACGGTGCGCTCTTCCACCACTTTCATGGGGGCTGGCAATGCACCAGCACGCAGCAACACCGCTAAATCATTAGCGGTTTCTGCACTGAAATCACCAGAAATCTGCCCACGCCCGCCTGTAATCGCTTCCCGAATAACTGGCGCGGTGATGACTTTATTATCCAACACCACGGCAAATGGTTTACCAACATTGGCCTTGGTGATTTCAGCAAATTTTTTCTCTCCCACACCATTAAATTGGAAATTCACCACCCAAGCACCGCTTTGTGGATCAACACCAGCGGATGCATTGGTTAAATCCCCGCCTGATACTTCTACCTTACGACGAATAACATAATGCTGCAATTCCTTGCCTTCGCGCCGTGCAGAAGCATCGGTTTCTAAAATCATGGAACCCGGAGGGGCAATGGTTGCATTAGGGTTGGCTTCCATATCCACTAAATGAAAATTCATTTTAGCGGTGGTGCCCAATAATTTTTTAATGCGCTCAGGATCTTGCACACCGGGCAATTGAACCAGAATACGATCCCCCCCTTGACGGGCAATCACCGGCTCTGATACACCCGTTTGATCGATACGGCGACGCACAATTTCTACGGCTTGTGCCAACACCTTATCGGCTTCGGCTTTTTGCATCACCTCGGTGCGCTTCACCTGAAACACCCCATCAGTGCCCACATTGACTTCCAACGCCTTAGCCCCTGCCCCTGAAAGACCATCGCCCAAAGAACGCTCCACACTATTAAGGGCGGTTTTGGCGTCTTCAGTTTTAGCTGCATCACGCAGGGCAAAATTCACCACGTCATTTTTTACTTCAACATCTTGAAAGCCAATTTTCTTTTCCCGCAGCACAGAACGCACCTGATCAGCCAATTGCTGGCGTTTCTCCGCTTCCAGAACGGCCGTATCCACTTTTAATAGCAAATAAGAACCACCACGCAAATCCAAGCCCAACGTAAAACGGCTGCCAAAAAGATGCGCTGGCCAATTGGCTGGCGATATGAAATTGGGCAAGGCCAAAAATAGCCCCAAAAGGCAAACAAAAATAACTGAAAAAAGCTTTTTGCGTGTGTATTGCATGGCGGTAGCCCGTCTATGTAAACTGGGTAATATCTAGGTAATAGGGCTATTATTTGCCCTTATGATTGGCTTTGGTGCTATCACCATTTTTTTCATCATCATTACTGGTGGCAGCAGAATCGCCACCAATTTTTGCAGTAACCCGCGCAATAGTAGATTTCACAGCTTTCACTTTCACGCCCTCGGCAATTTCCAGCGTTACTTCATCATCTTGAATGCGCACCACGGTAGCAAGCAAGCCACCCGCTGTTACTACTTTATCGCCGCGCCGTAATAAATCTAAGGTTTTTTGATGGGTGCGCACTGCCTTTTGCTGCGGCCGCAATACCAGCACATAAAACACGAAAAAAATCATTACAATCGGCAGTAAAGAAATCACCGCACTCATTGGATCACTGGTGGCGGTGGCTGCTACTGGCCCTGCTACCGGTGCTGTGGCTTCAGCAGTTTGTGCTATTGCTTGGCTTATTCCCATCATGTCAACCTCAATTCATCATATAAACTAAAAACGATGCAGTTTATATCAACCCGTCTATTTTTCCAGCAAACAATACCGCCGCACCCCCTTGGGTTTACAATTCATATAGTTATGATTGCCGCTGGCCAAAATTATGGTTAGATTATCTATATAGCCAATTCAAATAAGAATGACTAAAGATATTGGCTATAAAGGTTACGACTGTAAGCTCGCACCCTAATGGGTGCGTAAAATAAACATTATCTCACAACTCTATAGCATAGCGTTTTTTCCATGGTTTCATGCCACCATCACAATCATCATCACGATCATGAAGGCCATCATGGAGGGGGTCACCATCACGCCCCCAATAATTTTGGCCGCGCTTTTTCTATTGGTATTGGCTTAAATATCGCCTTTGTGGTGGGAGAAATTATTTATGGCTTACAGGCCAATTCCCTAGCTTTACTGGCGGATGCCGGCCATAATGCCAGCGATGTGCTGGGTCTATTTATGGCGTGGGGCGCCTTTATTCTGGCCAAAAGCAAGCCATCTGAACGCTATAGCTATGGGCTGCAAAGCTCTTCCATTATTGCCGCCTTGGCCAATGCCGTGTTGTTATTACTGGCTTGCGGTGGCATTGGCTGGGAAGCCTTGCAGCGTTTTTCGCACCCTGAACCCATTACCGCTTCCACCGTGATGCTGGTGGCGGGGGTGGGTGTATTCGTCAATGGCATCACTGCTTGGCTGTTCATGGGTGGGCGTCATGATGATTTGAACATAAAGGGCGCGTTTTTGCACATGGCTGCCGATGCCGCTATCTCGCTAGGGGTGGTGGCCTCGGCTGCCCTTAGTCAACAAACAGGCTGGTTGTGGCTGGATCCGCTGGTGAGTTTTAGCATTGCGGTGATTATTATTGTCAGCACTTGGCAATTATTAAAATCTTCTGCCAATCTTGCCCTGCACGCCACGCCAGAACATATTGATGTGCGCCTTGTAAAAAATTACCTTGGCAACCAAGAAGGGGTAAGCGAGGTGCATGATTTACATATTTGGGCGATGAGCACCACCAACAATGCCCTATCTGCCCATCTTATCATGCCCAATGGCCACCCCGGCGATGGATTTATTCAAAAAATCACCCATGAATTGGCGCATCTTTATCATATTCACCATGCCACCATTCAAATTGAATTGGGTGATTCTGTAGCCTGTAGCCTTGCCCCCGACCATGTGGTATAATATTTCGGCAAAAACAAGAGATGATAAGCTCTGTTACAAGAAAGCGTGATGAATGATTAGCGTGGATGGCTTGAATTTTGGTTATGGCGAAAAACCAATTTTAGAAAATATAAGTTTTACGCTAGAAAAAGGGCGAACTATCGCCTTGGTGGGTAATAATGGGGCGGGTAAAACCACTTTATTGCGTTGTCTTGCTGGCTTAGAAAAACCTTGGGCTGGCCATATTTCTATTGCTGGCATTAATTTATTGCATCACCCTGCCATGGCGCGCCAAAAACTTGGCTATGTGCGGGATTTATTTGGTTTATACGATGAAATGAGCGGGCGTGAATTTTTACAATTTATTGCCCGCACCCGCAAAATTTCTACCGCACAATATCATCAGAATGAGGCTAATATTGATACCCAATTGCATCTTAGCCCCATTATTGATAAAAAAATTGCCGTGATGACACGCGGCATGCGGCAGAAAATTGCCATTGCCCAAGCGCTTATTCATAACCCAGATATATTATTGCTGGATGAACCCGCTTCAGGTCTAGACCCCGATGCCCGTTTAGAGCTTTCTGCTCTGTTAAACAAATTGCGCGAACAAGGAAAAACCACCATTGTTTCTTCACATATTTTAGGAGAATTACAGCAATATACCAATGCTATTTTGGTATTAAAGGATGGAAAAATTTCTTTATTAAGTGATGCCAGCACCAATGCCAGCAACACCCTACCGCATTATATCATCACCATGGAATTATTACATAATGGCGCGGCGTATCAGCAACGCTTACAACAGCAATGGCAATTAGAATCTGCGCTTATCGCCCCTGATAAAATTAGCCTGCGCCTTGCCGCTGCACCGACAGATATAGCTAACCTATTACAGCAATTACTGCATGATTCTTGGCCAATTTTTAGCTTTCACACGCAGCGCCCAGGGCTTGCCGAACAATATCATGAGGCCAATAATATCCCCGAGCCTGCTTTTCAACAATTATCACCACGCCAGAAATAAAGGATCTGTATCATGCCTTTTCATCCTGAATTTTGGCGCTTAGTAAAAAAAGAACTCACATGGCCCTTATTGCTATTGGTGGTGGTGATTTCATTATTGGGCTGGCACAGCCAACAACAAGTAGCACTGAAGGAAAGCAGCAATTATTATGTATATTTTACAGGCGATGAACAATTAAAAACCCTTACACATTCTATTACTGTTAATCTTCATGATAATACTGATCAATGCATCATCGCCCTTAAAACCGTTCACTTCACGCAAACTGAAGCAAGCCAACGCTGTGCTGTAGAAAAAGTGCAGGAGATAAGAAAAACCAAAAAAAATTATATTAGCTATTTCAGCGCTATTTTTATCCTTATTCTCTTAGGCGCGGCCATCCGTATGTTGCATTGCCTACATGCGGATTTACGACAAAATAGCTGGGATTATCAACGGCTTGCCACTTTTTCGCCCTCTGGCTTAGCCTTGGCAAAAATTTTTGGTGGCTCTGCGCTCGCTTGGTTTGCCGCTTTATTTAATTTTGGTTGTTATTTTATGTTATCTGGTATTAACCCTGATGGCATTGTTCTGTTAATCACTGGATTATTAGCGCTAGGCTATGCGGCCACGGTACCATTTCTTGGTTATATGTATCAACTTTATGAAGGAAGAACCCCTTCTTTATTACTGGTATGGGCGTTAAATATTATAGTAGCGGTTTTTCTAGCTATCTTAGTTTCAGAACATATTATTGAGCTATTGCCCCCGCAAGAACACCCCCTCTCAACATCTTATACCAGCAGGGTTGAAAATATCCCCGTATTTTTGGGTTTTATGGGCACTGGCCTTGTCATTATGTTATGGGGCGCCTGCCGCTTGATGATTGTCTATCAACTGGCCGCACAACCCCGTTTTGCCTTATGTCTTGGGATCATCACCGCTGCTGCTTTTGGTGTAAATTTAGTGCGCAATGATTTATCAGAAAAAATGCCCCTGTTAATTTTTATGGTTTTTGTGGCCTGTAGCGCGGCTATTGCCAGCTATGGCTTAGTTATTCTGGGCAATAAATCTGGCCTGCGCTTATTAAAAATTTCTTCGCCCCTTGCTTGGCAGAAAAAATGGGAGGTTTATCCCGCTTGGTTATTTGCCCTGCTGATGGCTGTTATTGCTTATATTGGCATATTAATGCTCAGCATTATAGCACCGCCAACCAATTTGGCCGTACCACCCACCACCATGGCGCTGCACCTCTTCTATTTATTAGGATTTTTATTGCGGGATATTACCATTTTCCATCTCCCCAACATCAATAATCAACGGCCATATTCTGGGGAAGCTTACCCCTTACTGATTTTGCTGATTATCTATGTGCTGCTGCCTTTTGTTACCCCTATTGAAACGCTGCATTTTCTTATCCCTATTGATATTAAAGGGCTATTAAATCCTTCAGCCAGCATAAAAAATTCTTGGGAAACAACATTCCTGTTTTCGGGTTGGCTACAAGCCGCCATGGTGGGCGCACTATTTGTGGTTTTATGGAAAAAACGACGCCGCTATACCCTGCAGCAAAAAAAAATGATGCGCCTCCCCCATTAAGGGGAAGGCGTGATCAATTAACAGTAGCTATTTTTCTAAACCCCAGCGTTCATAATATTCACGGTCATCCGCCCAATTGGGGGAAAGTTTTACAAATAACTCCAAATGCACTTTCTTTTGTAGAAATTTTTGTAATTCCAAACGCGAGGCACGGCCAATCATTTTCAGCTTTTGCCCCTTATTGCCAATCACCATGGCTTTATGGCTATCTCTGGAAACAAAAATAGTTTGCATGATGCGCACTGTTTCTGCTTCTTCTTCCCATAATTCTGTTTCCACATTCATGTGATAGGGCAGTTCTTCGTGCAATTGCAAAAATAATTGCTCTCTGGTGGTCTCGGCCGCCAGTAACCGCATGGGCATGGTGGCTATTTCTTCTTCTGGATATAACCACATGCTTTCAGGCATATATTTAGTAATGGTATGGCTTAAATCGCCTAGCCCCTTATTTTGCTGCGCAGAAACGCAAAATATTTCAGCAAAACGGTCGGTTTTTCCATAAAAATCCAATTGCGGCAATAACAGGGATTTTTCAATTAAATCCACCTTATTAATCGCCAGAAATGATCGCTCTTTAGGCAAGGGAATGCCTTCAATAATATCCATTACCGCCTTATTGGGGGGGAAACGCTGACAATCCACCACGGTAAGGCATATATCTGCCTCACGGGCAGCATTATGCGCGGCATTCACCATGGCTTTATCCAACTTACCCCATGCGCCTGGGCGGTTGGGCTCAAAAATACCCGGTGTATCCACAAAAATTATCTGGGTATCGGCTTCAATAGCAATGCCCAAAATTTTGGTGCGGGTGGTTTGCGGCTTATGCGTAACAATGGCCAGCTTTTCGCCTACTAAACGGTTCAGTAACGACGATTTACCAACATTGGGTTGACCAATAATTGCTACATAACCACAATGTTTTTTATTCTCCGGTATCATCACGCCAACCTTGTGTTATTCCTCTTTCGCGTAAAAATGCAGCCGCCGCTCTTTTTTCAGCAATTTTTTTAGTTTTACCTTCCCCCTTAGCGGGTGGAAAACCCGTAATGGTCACGGAAACCGCAAATAATGGGGCGTGGGGCGTGCCATATTCGCCAATAGTTTCATAAACCGGTAAACCCAATACCCGCTTTAAAGAAAAATCTTGCAACGCCGATTTTACATCTGCCTCTGCCATATGGGCATTATTGGCTATATTTTGCCAATAACAGCGCACAAAAACCCGCGCTGTTTCTAAACCGCCATCTTTATACAAAGCACCAATTAAAGCCTCCACCGCATTGGCCAATACCCCCGGTTGCATTCTAGCACCCGCAGCATTTTCAGAATCGCCTAAGCGCAGGAAAGGGGCAATCCCTATTTGCGCCGCCACCACGGTCAAGGATTCGCGCGATACCATTTGCGCCAACACTCGCGCCAATTGGCCTTCAGTCCATTCAGGGTACAAACCAATTAATAAATCTGCCACCAGCAGCCCTAATACCCGATCACCCAAAAATTCCAGCCGTTCATTATGCAATAATACTGGCTTTCTACGGCCTTTTTTGGCAAGGCTGGAATGGGTGAGTGCTTCTTGTAATAAGGAAGGGTTACGAAATTGATACCCCACCATTTCTTCAAAGCTATGATCAATAATCATGGAAAATTATATAATTTTGTTAAAAATGCGGTCAAAACGAATAGTGACAGGCCAACGCCAAAATTCATAAAAATGCGCGCCTTCTTCCAAAGAAAAAAAGATGGTCTCTGCCCTGCCCACCAGATTTTCTTCTGGCACAAACCCCACATGATCAAGCACACGGCTATCGGTGGAATTATCGCGATTATCCCCCATCATAAAATAATAACCGCTGGGCACGGTGAATAATTGGGTGTTATCCAGTGCCCAATCATCAGAACGCTCCATCATGGCATAGGTTTTATTGGGCAATTTTTCTTGATAAAGCTGGTAGGTAATAGTGGCATCCGCCACTTTTTCATCGCGGCTGCCTTCGGTTTTTCTCTCTACTATCACGCCATTAACGTAAAGCCTACCTTCTTTTACCTGCACCGTATCGCCGGGTACACCAATTAAGCGTTTAATATAATCCACCGATGGATCTGAGGGCAGCTTAAACACCACTACATCGCCCCGTTGGGGTTTATTGCCTTCACCAAACAGGATACGACCATTAAAAATCGGCAAGCCAAAAAATGATGATTTGGCACTATAACCATAAGAAAATTTGGAAACAAAAATATAATCGCCCACTTCTAGGGTGGGAATCATGGAACCCGATGGAATATTGAAGGGCTCATAAGCAAAACAGCGAATAATAGTGGCTGCTAACGCTGCCATAATGATGGTGCGCAAAAAATCGGAAAGGGTTTCTTCATCCTTACCTTTTTGTTTTTTTTGTCCCGCCTCTTTGACAGCCTCGGTAACATTATTATTATCAAAAAACATGAACCTGTTTTCCTACATCAACTGTTTAACTTTAATAATGCCTTGTACTTCCAACGGATGCACGCAGCGAGGCTATATTCTGTAGCCGAACCATAGATTAACTTATCTAGGCACAGCCACAATAGACGAAACCGAAATAACCACCATGGCAACTGCCCATGGTGGAGCATCAGTTAAAGAAATGTCAAGGCGTGGAATTGTAGCTTCTGGCAATAAATCTGTTAAATAATTGAGGGCTTTTCCATGCAATTGCAATAATGGCCGGCCAGAAGGGTGCGTGATCACTTCAATATCACGCAGGCGAATACCTTGGCTGAAACCAATGCCCAGTGCTTTGGCCGTGGCTTCTTTCGCAGCAAAGCGTTTGGCTAAAAAATTGGCAGGAAAATGAGATTCCAGAGCTTTTTTCTGTTCAGCCTCGGTAAATACACGCTGCAGAAAAACCTTGCCAAAACGCTCATATAATCTGGCTATCCGCTCAATATTCACCATATCCTGACCAATGCCAATAATCATGCTAATCGCGCCTGTTTTATCAGCCGTTTCATGGAGTGAATAACCTCGCTTAAGCCACTGAATAAGGCTTCACCCACAATAAAATGGCCAATATTTAATTCTGCCACTTGGGGAATAGCCGCCACTTCTTCAATGGTGGAATAGCTGATACCATGCCCCATATGCACCTCAAGCCCTAATAAGGCGGCTTTTTCTGCCGATTCTTGTAACATTTTCAACTGCACCCGCCGCGGATTACCAGCCAACGCATCGCAAAAACTACCCGTGTGAAACTCTACCACCGCTGCTTTTACAGCGGCCGCTGCTTCTATTTGTGCGGGGGCGGGGTCGATGAATAAACTCACCCTGATTCCAGCCGCAGAAAGGGTATGCACAACCTCTTGTAACAGCGATTGCTGCCCCACCACATTTAAGCCGCCTTCAGTGGTCAGCTCATGGCGTTTTTCTGGCACAAGACACACGGCATGGGGTTTTACTTGCAAGGCAATGCCAACCATTTCTTCGGTGGCCGCCATTTCCAGATTAATGGGCAGAATATTATCTGCCTTTAATAGCCACACATCCTGATCTCTAATATGGCGGCGATCTTCGCGCAGATGCACCGTAATACCATCAGCGCCAGCCTCAGCCGCCAGCCTTGCTGCCCGCAACGGGTTGGGATGAAGGCCGCCGCGCGCGTTACGCAAGGTGGCCACATGGTCAATATTCAAGCCCAAACGAGGAATAATAGTGGATGAACATGGCGATTGTTCCATTGAACGTTCCTTCAGAAAAATATATCTGCCTAATATTTTCTGATAAAAATGGCCAATCCATGGCACAATATTTAATGACAGTTATATTTTATAGCCCCACCGCAAGCAGTGGGGCTAATCGGTATTATGCCGCCTGTTTATACAAGTGACAGGCCAAGGTTTTTTTGCGCTCTCTATCTGCTTGCCATAATTCTAATGCCGATTTCATATCCACATAACCGGCAGCCCGTCTTTCTGCAATCGAAGAACGGGAAAACTCGGCATCGCTGGAAGAAATTTGATCGGCGCTAGGGCGATAGGTAATATGCACAATATCCAAAGCATGGCGATAGCGCAGCAATTTATCGGCTGACACGGGCAAGGTGGCAATATCCACATGGCCTTGCTGATGCGCTTTATGCAAGCTGCTCATGGCGTTATAATGGCGTACATTATCTTCAATATTTTTGGATGTACGGCTGGCATATTGAATTTGTTTGCTGCGCCATGTCACACCATCCATGGTGGTGGGTAAATCGGCAGCGCCTTGCCATAAATCCACCATTAGCACCAATGTGTCCTGATCGGGCAGATCATCCATAATGGCGGCTAATGGGGTGTTAGAAACGCAACCACCATCCCAATACCATTGGCCATCAATTTCCGTGGCAGGAAAACCGGGGGGTAAAGAACCGCTGGCCAACACATGGTGCGGGTTAAGCTGTTGGGTTTTATTATCAAAAAATACCAATTCACCAGTAGAAACAGAGGTGGCTCCAAGGCTAAGGCGGGTTTTTTGTTGGTTAATCCGCTCAAAATCACTGAGTTGTGCTAGGGTATTTAATAAGGGCGCGGTATCGCAAAAAGAAAGCTGATCTGGGGATGCATGCTGCCACAACATGGGGTTCAATAATCGGGGATAGAAAAACCCAGGTTGACCAAACATCAACGCCATACCATTGCTGAAGCTATTAAAAGCGCGCCGCATCCATAAAGGGGCTTCTGGGGTAATAGAGATAGGCCAAGAGATAGTATCCCATAATTTTTCTAGAGCTGACAACTGGTTTTTAGGCTCGTTACCAGCAATCACCGCCGCATTAATCGCACCAATTGAAATACCGCTCACCCAATCCGCGGTAATATTTTTCTCAACCATGGCCTGCAAGGCACCAATATGGTAAGCCCCCAATGCCCCGCCACCTTGTAACACTAATACCACCTTTGGTTTGGCATTGGCGTTTTTTTTCTCGGTTTCAACTGATTTTGCCTCAACCGATTTTACTGCAGCCTTGCGTGCTTTTTCTAAATCATTTTCCGCCACGATCACACCTATTTTAAGTTGTATAAACCGAGGCTATTATGCAAAAACCAGCAATTTGCAGAAACAATAAAAATGTTAATGTTAGAAAAATAAGGCCTGATGTTGCTTTTGGGATAAAATTCTATGAGGCTGAATTTACACCTTGAAATATTGCGCCCATCCATATAATCGCCGCTTTTCATTTTGCTAAAATTGCTTTATAGAACGGGGCAGTTTTTCATTATTATTTTTCTGTGTCATGGCTATTTCTGCTGCTCTTCATCCCCCGCCTACTCCAGCACCCACCCCCATGATGGCACAATATCTGGAAGTGCGGGCAAAAATGCTAGAAACCCACCCAGATTGTTTATTATTTTACAGAATGGGCGATTTTTATGAATTATTTTTTGACGATGCCATAAAAGCCGCCGCCGCTTTGGATATTGCCCTTACTCGCCGTGGCCAACATAAGGGGGAAGATATTCCCATGTGTGGTGTGCCCTTTCATGCCCATGAAGCCTATTTAGCGCGGCTGGTGAATAAGGGTTTTACCGTGGCCATTGCCGAACAATTGGAAGAAGCCTCAGCCAGAAAAGCAGGAAAAAACCTCATTAAGCGGGGCATTGTGCGCATTGTTACTGCAGGTACAGTAACCGAAGAAAGCTTTTTACTACCACGCCAAGCCAATTATTTGGCGGTCATGCTGCAAAATAGGCAAGAAAAACGTAAAAATCAGCACAGCTTTTGTCTCGCTTTTATGGATATTACCAGCGGCCAACCCTTTGTGGAAACCCTTGATGCTGGCGATTTACCGGGGGTACTGGCACAAATTATGCCCTCAGAAATGCTGCTGCCCATGGCGGAAGAAGAAGCTGGACGCGCCATGCTGAAACAGCAAGGCATTAGCCCACTCACCCAAGGCCTTGCTGCTAGCCGCCTGAATGCTAAAAGCAACCATGAATGGTTATTAGGCCAGTATAAGGTGGCAGATAGCATTATTTTAGGCGAGTTTACTGAGCCAGAACTTACCGCCTTATCTTTATTGCTGCAATATGTGGCCAGCACCCAAAGCGGTCAACTGCCCCCCTTATTATTACCACAACGCTTACACAGTGAACAAACCTTGCGCATGGATCCCGCCACGCGTAAAAATTTATGCCTGATGGAAGGGGTGGATGGTAAAAAATCTGGTAGTGTATTGGCTTTATTGGATCATACCCTCACCAGCATGGGCGCACGCTTATTACAAGAAAGGCTTTCCGCCCCTTCCACCGATATTCCGCTCATTCAACACCGCTTACAGGCGGTAGAATTATTGGTGAATCAGGCCAATATACGGCTTGCCTTACGCTCTTTTTTGAAAAATTTGGGCGATATTCCCCGTGCTTTAACCCGCATTGGCCTTGGCCGCCCCTACCCGCGTGATTTGGCGGTTATTCGCGATGGCTTAAGCATTGCCTTTGAGGTAAAAGCGTTTTTAGCGGGGCAATTACCCCCCATTTTACTAGAAAAATCTGGAGAAATAGAACAGGCTTTTCATCAGATTACCCCGCCTTCCGCCCTTTATGAAAGCCTGCATCAAGCCTTGGCTACCGAGCTACCAGCCATTTTTAATGATGGCGGTGTCCTTGCCCAAGGCTATCATGCAGGGCTAGATGCCTTACGCCTTGGCGAGGCCGAAGGTAAACGGCAAATTTTAACCTTGCAGGGTAATTATGGCCGCGATACGGGCATTGCCTCATTAAAAATTCGCCATAATAATATTATTGGCTACCATATTGAAGTGAGCGCCACGGCCAGTGCCAAATTGCTGGAACCGCCTTTTAAGGAAAAATTTATCCACCGCCAAACCATGGCCGGCAGCCTACGTTTTTCCACCGAAGAGCTAAGCCGCTTAGAACAAGAAATGAGCAGTGCCGAAGAGCGGGCGAGACAGTTAGAAATGGAGCTATTGCACGGCTTATGCCAGCAAATTTTAGCCCATAGCCAAATTTTATACCAGCTTTCCTACAATCTGGCGGTGTTGGATGTGCTGGCCGGTTTGGCTGAATTGGCCAGCCATAAGGGTTGGGTACGCCCAGAAATTACCGATAAGCGGGGCTTTTATGTGCGCCAAGGGCGTCATCCACTGGTAGAAGCCGCATTGAACCGCGGGGAAGATTTTACGGCTAATGATTGCAATTTATCGCCCGATGAATTTTTATGGTTGATGACTGGCCCCAACATGGCGGGTAAATCCACTTTTTTACGGCAAAATGCCCTGATGGTTATTCTGGCACAAATGGGGGCTTATGTGCCCGCCGCTGCCGCAACTATTGGTTTGGTGGATAAATTATTCAGCCGTATTGGCGCATCCGATGATCTGGCGCGTGGCCGCTCAACTTTTATGCAGGAAATGGTGGAAACCGCTATTATTTTGCAACAGGCAACGCCCCGTTCTTTTGTGATTTTGGATGAAATTGGCCGTGGTACTTCTACTTTTGATGGTTTATCGCTAGCATGGGCGGTCACTGAATATTTGCACGATCAATTACAATGCCGCACTATTTTTGCCACGCATTATCATGAATTAGCGCGGCTGGAGGGGATATTACCGCGGCTTGGCCTATACCACTTACCCGTGAAAGAATGGCAGGGTAATATTGTGTTTTTACACCGTGTAGAAAAAGGCGCGGCCACCTCATCTTATGGGGTGCATGTGGCTAAATTGGCGGGTTTACCAGCAGAAGTTACTAAACGTGCCAGCCATATTTTGAAAAATTTAGAAATGGAAGGCAAAAAATTGGGGGATCACCCCATCAAAACACCCCTATTCGCCGCGTTGGACATTGAGCCAGCACCTTTATTGGTAAAAGAAACCAGCATTCAGCACCCGATTATTCAAGAATTGCAGCAACTCAATACCAACAACCTCACCCCTTTAGAGGCCTTAAATATTTTGTGCGCCTTACAGCAAAAAGCCTTGAAACCATGATGAAAGCGGTTAAAAAACCATTTTTGCTGGCCATGCTGGCTGTTACCCTATGGCGTTTATTAGTGAACGCCATGGTGGGGGATAATATTCTGCCCGATGAAGCCCAATATTGGGATTGGTCGCGCCATTTGGCTTGGGGTTATTTTTCTAAACCGCCTCTCATTGGTTGGAGCCTAGGGCTGATGACCCATTTGTGCGGCGATGGTGTTTTTTGCTTGCGCCTTCCCTCTCCCTTATTACAAGCAGGGGCAGCGGCTTTTTTAGGGCTGGCGGCTCACTGGCTGCATGATAAGTCTGCTCGCAATCAATCTCCCCCTGTTCACCGCCCAAGCATTGGCGGAGCAACGGCGCTGCTTTACCTGACCATGCCAGGTATTTTTTTCTCTAGCTTTTACATCACCACCGATAGTTTATTGCTGTGCTGCTGGTGCGCTGCTTTTGCTTGCTATATTTATGCCTTACATCAACACAACACCCGCACCCCATGGTTGCTATGGGGTTTAAGTGCTGGCCTTGGCCTATTGGCCAAATATGCCTTTGCCTATTTTTTGGGTGGCATGGTATTGCATGCTATTATCAGCCCCCAAGCACGCCAGCTTTATAAAAAACCCTATTGGCTGCTGGGCATGGCCATCATGCTGGCCATCACCGCCCCCCATTGGTGGTGGAATGCAACCCATGGTTTTCAAACCCTGCAACACACAGCGGCTAATGCCAGTTGGGATGGGCAAGAAAAAATCGCCCGTTTCAGCCAACATTTTTATAATCTTGCTGAATTTTTACTGGGGCAATTATTTATTGCCGGCCCTTTATTATGGGGGGCTGTTGGCTTCACCATCAAAAAAACACCCCTTTTTAAGCCAAGCCCTATTCAAGAAAAATTTCTATTATGTTTATGTTTTGCCCTGCCAGCGTTACTATTAATGTGCCTGCAAGCTTTTATGGTGCGGGCGCACGCCAATTGGGCGGCCACGGCTTATCCTGCTGTGGTGTTATTGGCCAGTGTCATCACCCCGCCTAAATGGCAACAATGGACATGGCGCAGCAACATCGCCATTGGGCTGGTGATTTGCTGTATGTATGTGGCGGGTGAATATAAAACCCTCAAGCCCGACCCATTCATTAAACAGCGGGGCTGGCCAGCTTTGGCCGCTGCCACCACGCAAGCCGTGGGGGAACAGGCACAACCAGTAACATTGGTGACCAATGAGCGCAAAATCACCGCTTTAATGCTGTATCATTTGCGGCACGAGCCGATTAATGTACGGATTTTAACCCATGATGGCGCGGCTCATAATCATTTTGAACAAACCCTTGCTTTTGACCCTGATGACCATAAAAACCAACAGATTTTTGTGTTAGCAGAAGACTTACCCGCTATATTGGCGGAAAAATTTCCCCTTATGCAGCAGCATTTTACCTTACAAAACCGTGGCAAACCCCATGAATGGCAATTATATGAACTCTCCCGTTAAGCGGTTATATCTATGCATGCTCATCACCGCATTGTTAATCAGTGCCATGGTGTTTGTGCTGCGCCCTTCTATGGATTTGGCGGTAGCGCATTTATTTTACAACCAGCAAACCCATTTATTTGTGGATGAAAATAGCAAACTGGGGTTATTTTTTCACCGCGGTTTTAATAATTGGCTCACCCGTTTGGTGATTCTTTTTATTGTGGGCTGTTGGCTGGGGGCTATTTTTATAAAACAAAAAAGGCCGCAATTAAAAAACTTAGCCCTGTATTTAACTGTCAGCATTGGCATGGCCGCGGGGGTTGTGTGTAACCTTATTTTCAAGGATAATTGGGGCAGAGCCCGCCCGCGCGATATTACCCAGTTTGGTGGCAGTAAAGAATTTAGCCCCGCTTGGATGATTGCCAACCAATGCGATAATAATTGTGCCTTCTATTCTGGCCATGCTTCCATTGTTTTTAGCTTGCTGGCTTTTGCTTTATTAATAAAAAAGCCAATAGCGCGCTCTATAGCAATTTTTCTGGTATTTGCCCTTGGCTGTATCGCCAGTTATTTTCGCCTATCCCGCGGGGCACATTTTTTAAGCGATGCGGTGACGGCGTGGCTAATGTCGTGGCTGATTATTTATTACTGCCACTACCGTATTAAAATGAAATATGAGATTGCATGAATATTAAGTACTATTTTTCACTTTTTGACGCATTTTCCGATAATCAGTGAAATTATGATTGACCCCAAAATTTATTTGGCTAAGTTAATTTTCATTGGATGCGGGTGTAGCTCAGTTGGTTAGAGCGTCGGCCTGTCACGCCGAAGGTCGCGGGTTCGAGCCCCGTCACTCGCGCCAGCATCCAATTTTTTTCTCCCTTTATAGATGCTTCTGTTTATATTCACCCAATAGCAATTTTATTGCCGTTATGATGGGGTTCTATCCTCAATCATGGGCAGGGTTTATTGTATGGGTGCTTTTTCTCGATTAAAACGCACAAAAATTTTGTTACTGCTGGCCAGTATGGTATTATTGAATGCTCATAACCCAGCCCTAGCCCAGCCCCAAGATTCTGGGATAAGTGCGAATAGTAAAAATGACGGGGCTAAAAATGACGGGCTGGTGGTGGATGATGAGGTATGCAATTATTTAGCCGATAGCCAAAGCAATATACCCAATTTAGCGCCGCCATCGGCCGATTCATCGGTGGTGTCTACCGAGGTACTGCCTGCCGATTTATCGCCCGCGGTGCCTGTCACTATTCCAGATTTTACCATTAATGCAGAACGGCTGCACGGAATACCCGCTTCCCGTTTTGGGCTGAAACCGCAGCTAGCGGCGGCCAGAATCAGTTACCGCGAGGGGCGCGTTTTTATTAATGATCGCCCCGCCGATAGCAGCAACCAAGCTGAATTGGCGGCCTTGTGCCATAAGCAACAGCAACAATCTGCCCCCACGCGCAGTAAAGTGACGATTAGCGGCGAATAGACGGGTTGGTAATAGCCAATAATTACTGCTATAGCTATCAAGATAATTTTTGATGGCTAAACAGTAGATTATTCCATGGCGCACGATTCCCCCACCCCATCAATAGCAACGCCATTACAAGCTGAAGCTGTAAGGGGCAATAAAGCTTTTTCTCTTCTGGAATGGCATTTGGCTGGCCGTTATTTGCGCAGCCGCCGGCAAGAAGGGTTTATTTCGGTTATCACATGGTTTTCATTGCTAGGCATTGCCTTGGGCGTGGCCACCTTAATTGTGGTGATGTCGGTGATGAATGGCTTCCGCGAGGAATTGCTGGGGCGTATTTTGGGGCTTAATGGCCATGTTACGGTGTATGCTTCCAGTGGGGATAATCTCTACCAATCGCAAAAACTGGCCGAGCTGGCATTAAAAGTACCGGGGGTGCTTTCTGCCTTACCTTATATTGAAGGCCAAGCCTTGGTGGTGCAGCAAGGCCAAGCCAGCGGCGTGGTGGTGCGCGGCTTGGCTGAAGAAAATTTACCCGCTGTAACAGGGCTTACCCAAAAAATTGTGTTTGGAAGCATTAAAAATTTTCATGAAAAAAAGGTGCTGATTGGCGCGCGCTTGGCTGCCCGCTATGGCTTACAAGTGGGCAACCCGCTCACGCTGATTAGCCCCCAAGGCAAAGAAACCCCCTTTGGCACGGTACCACGGCAAGTGGTGGTGGAAGTGGCCGGCATTTTTGATGTGGGCATGTATGAATATGATAGTGGCTTTATTTTTATGCCATTAGAACTGGCACAGGCTTTTTTCAGCCGCGGCGAGGGCGTAACGGGGTTAGAAATTCGCCTGCCTCATGCTGAACAGGGCATTAATGAAGCCGCCGCAAGGTTGCAAAATTCGCTGGGGGATGGGGTAAGAATTGTGGATTGGCGCATGAATAATGCCAGCTTTTTTAACGCGCTACAGGTGGAGCGGAATGTAATGTTCTTGATTCTTACCCTGATTATTTTGGTGGCCGCTTTTAATATTATTTCTGGCCTTGTGATGCTGGTGAAAGATAAAACCCGCGATATTGCTATTTTGCGCACCATGGGGGCTAGCCCCGGTTGCATTCAGCGGGTATTTTTTATTACTGGCGCTTCTATTGGTGTGGTGGGCACGGGCCTCGGGGTAATATTGGGGGTAAGCTTTGCCTTAAATATTGAAACTATTCGCCAATGGTTACAAAAACTAACCGGCGCTAATTTATTTGATGCGGAAATATATTTTCTTTCCCAATTGCCCGCCAGCCTTAATTGGCACGAGGTGGGCGGGGTGGTATTGATGGCATTGGCTTTATCGTTTGCGGCCACGCTTTACCCTTCGTGGAAGGCTTCGCGTACCGATGCTGTGGAGGGCTTGCGTTATGGTTGAAATTTTAGCCTGCCGTGATTTACGGCAAACTTTTGTGCAGGGCGATGAAACAGTGCATGTGCTGGATGGCGTTGATTTTTCCCTGCAGGCGGGTGAAATGGTAGCATTAACTGGCCCTTCGGGGGCAGGAAAATCCACCCTGTTGCACGCGCTGGGCTTATTGGAAAAAGCCAGCGGCGAGATTGCCCTAAGGGGCGAGCGGGTGGATGGGCTTAATGATAAGCAACGCACCCTTTTGCGCCTAAAAACCATGGGCTTTGTGTATCAAATGCACCATTTATTGCCAGAATTTTCGGCCGTTGAAAATGTGATGATTCCCTTGCGTTTACAAGGCATTGCCCGCTCAATTGCCAAACAACAGGCCGTGGCACTATTAGAAAAAGTGGGGTTGGGGCATCGGTTGCACCATCGGCCAGCGCGGCTTTCTGGCGGTGAACAGCAACGGGTGGCTATTGCCAGAGCCTTGGTGGCCAAACCAGCCTTATTGCTAGCGGATGAGCCCACCGGCAATCTAGACGGAGAAACGGGCATGGAGGTATTTGCCATGCTACAGCAATTGGTAAAAGAACAACAAATGGCCGCCCTGATTGCCACCCATAACCCCGATTTAGCCAACCGCATGGATAAAATCTGGCACTTACAAAAAGGTAAACTCACCGCCCGCATTCCATAATTCATTGGGTAGCGGCCCTTAAATATAATATTTGCCTCTATTTTTATTTAATGCTATTTTGGTGTGATTTTACATAAATAGTGGCATATTATATGTTTGACCCTATTTCTTCTTGCCCCAGCACTAAAAATTATCCAACCTCCCCCATTAACCCACAACAGCAACAACAAGTGGTGGCCATGGTAGAAGAGCTGAGTGCTACCGTTGGCCATCATATTGATAATATTTGCATGGTGGAAATTACCGATACCCCCCTACGCTGCCATTAATCAACATACCTTATTTTTTTCTAATAAATTAACACGCAGCTTAAAACCAAAAAATTTACAAGCGGCTATTGCGCATGAATTATCCCACCCATCATTAGATGCTAGCTTTAACGATGCTGTTTTTGGCTTTTCTGCCATTACTGGGGTAGTGGCGCTTGGGTTAGCTGCTGCCGCTATTTGGGCCGGCCATAAAAACAAAAACAACCTAGCCGTTTTAGCCATGGTTAGCTGCGCTTTAACTATTTGCGTGCAGATAGCGGGCAAGGCAGCGCTGGCCAGACAATTGGAGTTTGAAGCCGATAGGGCTGCCGCCTACCTCACCAGCCCGCAGCAGGTTATTGATATGTTTCGGCAAATAAAAAGCGAATACCCCGATTATGACCATGAAAATAGGGATAATTTTTTTTCGGGTGCTACCCACCCATCGCTGATGGCTCGTATCTCGGCGATAGAGGCAGAAAAAGCCAATTTTACCGCCGATGGACAAGTGATTGACCCACAGCGCATGCCCAATTTTCTTCAGCAAAAACCAGCCTTCACCCGCAGATTGAAACGCTAATAATTGCATAAGATAATAATTGTATAAGAAATATATTTGTGCTAATTTACTACATGCAATCAAAAAAAACGCCCATCAGCTATTAAAAGCGAGGCTGAAAAAATAGCCCTAGACCAGCAAGAAATTGCTCGCATGGGTTATACTGCTTTTCGGTTCAACGAAAATTTTTATCCCGGATTAAAAGAAGGCATAGAGGAGCTGTGTAACAAGGCTGATTTGCCAATGCCTCTCATCTATGTTTTAGAAACACCAGAATGCAATGTTGCCGTTATTGGAGAAACGGGTTCTCTCGTTTTTTCACGGGGCTATTTAGAAGATTATCGCTACGAGTTAGAGGATATATTAAGCTCAGCCGAGCATGAAATTGGGCATTGCGTTTCAAGAAAAGCTTGGGATATATCGCTCAATACTGAAAAAGTAACAAAAGCGATGGGATGGGCTTGGCTGATTTCCGCTTCTATTGCGGCTGTTGGTTTGCTCAGTAATAATGATAATATGACCAGTAAAGCTCTCACCGTGGCTATTGCCTGTGCAACCACGGCTACTTGTAGCCGTCAAGTCTCATTGCATTTTCTGCGCCAGCATGAATATAAAGCCGATGAAGTGGGCATGTATCTCAGTGGCCGCCCAGCAACCACTATTCAACATTTTCGTGATTTTACCGAACATCATTTTCCCGATCATTCTGGTTTTATGGGGGATTTGCCACACAAACACCCCCTACACTACAAAAGAATAGAAAAAATGAAGCAATATGCCTAAAATATTGGCGCGGATGGAATGCCGATTGACCATACAAAATTACCGCCTGAACTCAAAAAACTTCCCTACTTCAAGCCAAAAAATTAAGTGTTACTCTTAAACGGAATATCCGATTTTATAATCTGGATGCCATAACCCAATTTATTGCGTAAGGGTTTTAACGGTTGCACAATTTCATCTTGATTTTTGGCTGGCCCAATCACCAGCTTTTTCAGCACCTTGGGTAATTGACCGTCTAAGGAAATAATTAAACGATCCACATCAGATTTTTTTTCTATTCTTAGATTTTTTCGGTAATTTTCATATGCTTGGTGATCCTCTGGTGTATTTAATTCTGGATCAGTGACAATGGTAAAACAAATGCGATATTCTTGCTCTTCTTGAAAACCTTGATGTTTTATCCGCATTGCTAGCTGAAGAATTGGAAGGAAAACTTTTTGATCGTTTTCTTTGGGGCGTTCTTGAAAATCAAGATGATTAATTGTTTGTTCTAAAATGTTCAAATAATCATTTATATCTTTTTGATAGATAACATCATCAAGCTTTCTTGCATAATAAACTGGAAAGTTAAGCAAATATTTATCGTCATAAAAAGAACTCTTGATTGTTCTAATTAAAGCATCTCCATCAAACACCAAAGCTACAGGTTGCTTGCCGCCATAACCCCGCCACATGCTTAATAGGCCATGTTCAGGGTTATCTTTACTTAAACTGAGAATAAAGCCTTTGAAATCTGCATCAAGGTTATCCTTATCCCATAAAGCTTTTTTGAATAGAATTTCTAAACGATCTTTTATTTCTTCTGCTGCTAATTCCCGAAGTTTTTGTTCAGGTAAATCTGTTATCTTTTCTTTTACTAGCTCATACAGCTTTCCCTCAAAATATTCTTGCAGAACATGTCTGGCCCAATCGCCTTCTTTTTCATCATTAATTGTATGGCTGTTGATGTCGGTGAGCCATAATTCACCCGTTTTAAGAATTGATCTAGCGGCGTTCAGATCAGTATAATGCCATAGTTCCATATTCCTATAGCCTCAGCCTGTTTTTATACGGCCTTTGATTAATTCATCCACCACCAAAGGGTCGGCAAGGGTGGAGGTATCGCCTAATTGTTCTAGCTCACCTTCGGCAATTTTGCGCAAAATGCGGCGCATGATTTTGCCAGAACGGGTTTTGGGCAAGCCACTGGCAAATTGAATAATATCGGGCGTGGCAATGGCGCCAATTTGTTCGCGCACCGCTAATTTCAAGCTTTTTTCTAGCTCTGGCGTGGGCGTTATCCCTGCCATTAAGGTTACATAAGCATAAACCCCTTGCCCCTTAATATCATGCGGGTACCCCACCACCGCCGCTTCCGCCACTTGTGGGGCGGCCACCAGCGCACTTTCAATTTCTGCCGTACCCAAGCGGTGGCCTGCTACATTCAGCACATCATCCACACGGCCCGTAATCCAGTAATAGCCATCCCCATCGCGCCGCGCACCATCGCCCGTGAAATATTGGCCAGCAAAGCTGTGAAAATAGGTTTGTTCAAAACGGGCATGATCGCGGTATAAAGTGCGCGCCTGCCCCGGCCATGAATGGGTGATGCATAACATGCCCTCAGCCTCCCCTTCTTGCACATGGCCCGCAGCATCCAGCAATATTGGCTGCACCCCCGGTAAGGGCAAGGTGGCAGAGCCAGCCTTTAACGGGGTTACCCCCGCAATGGGGGAAATCATGATACCGCCTGTTTCGGTTTGCCACCATGTATCCACAATATCGCAGCGTCCCTCGCCCACCACATCATGATACCAACGCCAAGCCTCGGGGTTAATCGGCTCGCCCACGCTGCCCAACAAACGCAAACTGGCGCGGCTACTGCTTTTTACATAAGCATCGCCATCGCGCATCATGGCCCGTATGGCCGTGGGCGCGGTATAAAATATGTTCACCCCATGGCGGTCGATCATGCGCCACCAGCGGGCGGGATCAGGAAAATTGGGCACGCCTTCATGAATAAGCACGGTGGTGCCGTTCAATAATGGCCCATACACCACATAGCTATGGCCAGTAATCCAGCCAATATCGGCCGTGCACCAAAAAATTTCCCCCTCGCGGCAGCCAAACACCCATTCATGGGTAAGGGCGGCTTGCAATAAATAACCAGCATTGGTGTGTACCACGCCCTTAGGCCGCCCCGTAGAACCCGATGTGTAGAGAATAAAAAGTGGATCTTCTGCCCCCATCATCACGGGTTGATGGGTAACGGGTTGAGCGGCGCATAATTCATGAAACCATTGGTCGCGATCTGTTTTCCAAGAAATTTCGCCGCCCGTGCGCTGTACAACCACCACATGGCGAACATCCGCACAATTTTGTAAGGCTATATCGGCTTGCGCTTTCAGGGCAATTTTTTTGCCGCCCCTCAGGCCTTCATCCGCCGTGATTAAAATGCTAGCCCCGCAATCTTGAATGCGGTCTTCCAAACTATGGGCTGAAAATCCACCAAACACCACCGAATGAATAGCCCCAATGCGGGCACAGGCCAGCATGGCCACCACCGCTTCAGGAATAAGGGGCAAATAAATAGCCACCCTATCGCCCTTACTTACCCCTAATGATTGCAACCCATTGGCCAAACGGCACACGCTTTCATGCAAGGCTTGATAGGTAAATTGGCGTACTTCGCCCTCATTATCCCCTTCCCAAATCAGCGCCAATTGCTGTGGCCGTGTTTCTAAATGGCGATCAAGGCAATTATAGGCCGCATTTAATGTGCCATCAGCAAACCATTGATAATCCACCGATGGACTAAAACCACCTTCTAAAACCTTGGTAAAGGGCGTATTCCATAGCAATTTTTCCAGTGCCAGCCGCCCCCAAAATTGTTGGGGCTGGGTGATTGATTCTTGATATAGCGCCTGATATTCAGGCATTGAATTAATCATTATGATCCTCGCTGCTGGCCGCATTCAGGTTGATAAGAATTTTATCCACCCGCCTTTTGTCCATATCCACAATTTCAAAGCGATGCCCTCGCCAGAAAAAATGCTCTGACGCTTTGGGAATATGCTTTAATTGATGCAGCACAAAACCAGCAATGGTTGAATAATCATCATCCGAACGCAAATCAGAAATAGCTAAAGCCCGCTCTACCTCATCAATCAGCATGCGCCCATCCACCAGCCAGCTACCATCTTCACGCTCGGTGGCTTGCGGCGTATCGGGCGTGCCGGCTTCGGTTAAATCGCCAGCAATCGCCATTAAAATATCGGCGGGTGTTACCACCCCTTCTAAGCCGCCATATTCATCCACCACCAGTGCAAAATGCATGGAGCTGCTGCGAAAAATTTCTAATAATTTCAGCACGGGCGTGTTTTCAGTAATGGTAAGCGGCGGGCGCACACAGGCCATTAAATCAAACTGATTATTCAATAAATATTGGTTCAATACTTCCTTAGCCAATACCACGCCCACCACCTCATCCAGCTTTTCCTTGCTCACCAAAAAGCGCGAATGAGAGGCCGATAATAAAGTGGTGCGAATCTCTTCGGGCGGGGCATCTATATCCAGCCATACCACCTCATGGCGGGGGGTCATGATGGCGCGCACGGGTCTATCGCCCAAATTCAGCACCTCCTCCACCATACCTCTTTCTACCTTATTGAATAGGCCAGCTTCTGTGCCTTCAGCCACCAATGCCCGCACCTCTTCAATGGCGGCTTTTGAGCCTTTTTCATGGGTAATCCGAAACAGCTTTAATACCGCTTCGGTGGAAGCACGCATCACCCAAATCACTGGAGAAGAGACCCGCGCCACCAAACGCATGGGCATGGCCACCACGGTAGAAATGCGCTCTGGTGCTAATAAAGCCAGCCTTTTGGGCACCAATTCACCAATAATCAGCGTGGCGTAAGAAACCAACCCCACCACCAAGGCCATGGCCAAGGTGGGGGCAAATTCTGCTTCCACCCCTTTAGTCAACAACCAATTACCCAAAGGTGCAGAAAGTCTTGCCCCTGAATAAGTGCCCGCCAATACGCTGGTAAGGGTAAGCCCCACCTGCACGGTGGAAAGCAACCGGCTGGGGTCTTCGGTGAGTAACATGGCCGCTTTTGCCCCGCGGCTACCGCGCTCGGCCAACCGCTTTAAGCTGCCGCGCCGCGCTGAAACCAAGGCCATTTCTGAAAGAGCAAAAAAACCGTTGAGAATAATCAACAGCAGCAGAAACATAATTTCCCAAATATACATTAGAAAGCCTGTTGCTTAATGATAGCAGCACCAACTGGGGCAAGAAATGATATGTTCATATAAAATTTATCGTGTATTGTTTTATTGTGATATTTAACCTCATTTTTAGCATGGTTTGTGGTTTTGGGAAGTATCAATATTGCAACAGTGATAAGAAACGCTTCAATAGGTAAAATTGAAGAAGTTTCTATATCTTTTGACAAAACCATGATGTGCTTCTAAATTCTTCTTTCGGTTATTAAGAATGGTTACAACACAATTATGAATTCAATCCGCTGCTTTCAGGATATTATCCTCACCCTTCAGCAATTCTGGGCAAGCGAAGGCTGCCTTATTCTACAGCCTTATGATATGGAAATGGGTGCAGGCACATCTCACCCCGCAACGGCTTTACGAGCATTGGGTTCTGCCCCATGGCGGGCGGCTTATGTACAGCCTTCCCGCCGCCCTAGTGATGGCCGTTATGGTGAAAATCCTAATCGTTTGCAGCATTATTATCAATATCAGGTGATTCTGAAACCCTCCCCCACCAATGCGCAAGAGCTATATTTAAAAAGCCTGCAAACCTTGGGCATTGACACAAAACTGCATGATGTGCGCTTTGTTGAAGATGATTGGGAAAACCCCACCTTAGGTGCATGGGGGCTAGGCTGGGAAGTGTGGTGCGATGGCATGGAAGTAACCCAGTTTACCTATTTTCAGCAGGTGGGTGGTTTTGAATGCAACCCTGTGGCCGTGGAACTCACCTATGGGCTGGAGCGTTTGGCCATGTATGTGCTGGGGGTTGAAAATGTGTATGATTTGCCCTTCAACGCCCCAGATAGCCCCGCCCCAAAAACCTATGGCGATGTTTTTTTGCCTCAGGAAAAGCAACATTCAGCCTATAATTTTGAACATGCCCATACCGATTCTTTATTCACCCAGTTCAAAATGGCTGAAGATGAAGCAGGCCGTTTGCTGGCGGTGAATTTGCCCTTACCCGCTTATGATCAAACCATCAAAGCTTCGCATATTTTCAATTTGCTGGATGCACGGGGGGTAATTTCTGTGGCCGAACGGGCGGCCTATATTGGCAGAGTGCGGGCACTTGCTAAGGGCTGCTGTGCAAGCTGGCTGGCTGTAGAAGAAAAAAAGGTGGCAGCATGAGTAATCAAGCCCAAAACAATGAGTTATTCGTTGAATTATTAATGGAAGAAATTCCTGCCCGCATGCAATATGCTGGCGAAAAAGAGCTGGAAAAACTGGTACTGGCAGAATTAGCTGGGTTGGGGCTGCAACCCACTGAAACTGAAACATTTTCTACCCCCCGCCGCCTTGGTTTAACCGTGGCGGGCTTACCCCTAGTAACCCCATTACAAAAACAAGAAAAAAAAGGCCCAAGGCTAGGGGCAACGGGTGAAGCACTCGCTGGTTTTTTACGGGTGAATGGCTTAGATTCTGCTGAACAATGCCAGATTATTGATACCCCAAAAGGGCAATTTTATGCGGTGATTGCTGAAACTGGCGGGGCTGACATGTGCGGGCTGCTGCCTTCCTTGCTACAAAGGGTTTTGGAAAAATTTTCATGGCCAAAATCCATGCGGTGGGGCAATGGGGCTTTTGCTTGGGTGCGCCCCTTGCATCAGGCCATGATTTTGTGGAATGGTGCCGCCTTACAAGGTTGTTTAACCTTGGCGGACAATGTGAATGTGCCGCTGGCCTCTTCTACCCTTGGCCACCGTTTTTTAAGCAATGGCGTGGTAACCCCCACCAATGCTAAAGAATGGCAAGAAGGCTTGCGCCAACAGAAAGTAATGGCTTGCCGCTGCGAAAGGCGAAAAGAAATCGCCACGCAATTGGCCGCTGAAGCCGCTGAAAAAGGCTTGCAGTTGCAAGAAGATGCCGCTTTGCTGGAAGAAGTGGTGGGGCTGGTGGAATGGCCAGTGGTGATTGCCGCGGATATTGATAAAAAATTCATGGGGCTGCCCTCTGAAGTGCGCCGCGCCACCATGCGCGCCAACCAGAAATATTTTAATTTATTGGCAGCTACCGAAAACGTAGCATCTCCACCGCATTTTCTGCTGGTGGCCGATAATATAGCCATCGATGGCGGGGCGCAGATTAAAGCAGGCAATGAGCGGGTGCTACGGGCAAGGCTGCATGATGCGCTGTTTTTCTGGGAACAGGATAAAAAACAAAGCTTGGAAAACCGCCTACCGGCTCTTGCTAGAATTACCTACCATGAAAAACTGGGTAATATGCAGCAAAAGGCTGAACGCTTATCAATTATTGCTCGGGATTATCTGGCTGATGCTTTAGGCGCAGATAGAAACCAAGCAGCGCGCGCCGCTTTATTATGCAAGGCCGATTTAACCACCGGCATGGTGGGGGAATTTCCTGAATTGCAAGGGATTATGGGCGGCTATTATGCTGAAATTTCCGAAGGCTTACCGATTGCCCGTGCCATTGAAAACCACTATCAGCCCCAAGGCGCAAAGGATGATGTGCCGAGAATTGCTTTAGAGGCGGTGGTGGCTCTGGCGGATAAGCTGGATCATTTATGCGGCTTTTTTCTGGTGGGGGAACGCCCCACGGGTTCAAAAGACCCCTATGCCCTGCGCCGCGCCGCGTTGGGGATTATTCGCCTGATGGTAAAAAATTCTGTCAGCCTTGATTTGGGCGCCCTGATTGATGGGGTGCTTTCGCAGCATCATCAAGCCGTTCAGCCGATGGATAGAGCAAAAACCAAGGCCGATTTGCTGGAATTTATCAAAACCCGTTTAGTGGTACAGCTAAAAGAAGATGGCCTGCGCCATGATGTGTTGGATAGCGTGCTAGCGGCAGCAACTAAAGATGTGAATATTTGGAAGCTGACAGAAAAAGCCCAAACTCTGCAACAACGCTTGGAAAAACCAGCTTTTCAAGCCTTCATGGCCGCATGGAAGCGCGGCGATAATATTTTACGCGCTGAAGAAGCCAAAGGCTTCACACAAGGATTGCTAAGTGATGCTACAAGCTTTGACAAAGAATTGCATAAAGCTTTAGAAGCCGCCAAAGAAAGCCTGAGCCATTACCCCAATGATCACACCGATAACAGTCTGGTGATTTTCGAACGCCTCACTAGGCCGCTACAGGAATTTTTTGAAAATGTTAAGGTGAATGATGATAATCCTGATATTCGCTGCTCCCGTTTAAGCCTGTTAGTGGCTTGCCGTAATATGTTTAACCAATTTGCTGATTTTTCCAAAATAGAAGGTTAATGACCATGAATTCATCGCCTGCTCTTCAGCCCGCTGCACAATCTGCCCCCCAATATGATAAACAGCAACAATGGGTGTATCGTTTTTCAGCCAAGGGTTCGGCTGGTTCTGCCAAAATGCGTGATTTGCTAGGCGGTAAAGGCGCGAACCTTGCCGAAATGTGCAATATGGGCTTGCCCGTGCCCCCCGGCTTTACCATCAGTACCGATTTGTGCCGCTATTTTTATGCTAATGGCAAGCAATACCCTGAAAATTTAGCAGGGCAGGTAGAAGAAGCCGTGGCTTTTATTGCTGAAGAAATGGCCGATGCGGGCATTGGTTTTGGTAATGCCGCTCACCCATTGCTGGTTTCGGTGCGCTCTGGTGCCAGAGATTCCATGCCGGGGATGATGGATACGGTGTTAAATTTGGGTCTTAACGATCAAACCGTGGAAGGCTTAGCCGCTCAAAGCCAAAGCCCCCGTTTTGCTTATGATAGTTACCGCCGCTTTATCCAGATGTTTGGTAATGTGGTGTTGGATATGGATCACCATGATTTTGAAGAAGTGCTGGATGAATATAAGCTAGAAAAAGGCTATGTGCGCGATACCGATATGCAAGCTGCCGATTGGCAAGCCGTGGTGAGCGATTATAAAAAGGTGGTAAAAAGAGTAACTGGTAAAGATTTCCCGCAAGATCCCCACCAGCAATTATGGGCGGCCATTGGGGCGGTGTTTAATAGCTGGATGAATGCGCGCGCCGTTACCTATCGCCGTTTGCATGATATTAGTGAAGATGGTGGCACCGCCGTTACAGTGCAGGCCATGGTATTTGGCAATATGGGCGATGATTGCGCCACGGGCGTGGCTTTCACCCGCAACCCTTCCACGGGGACAAAAGAATTTTATGGCGAATATTTGCTCAATGCCCAAGGGGAAGATGTGGTGGCCGGCATTCGCACCCCGCAGCATTTAACCAAAGAAGCAAGGCTAGCGGCTAAATCCACGGCTCTTTCCATGGAAGAAACCATGCCAGTAGTATTTAAGCAGCTGGCCGAGGTACGCCTTACCTTGGAAACACATTACCGCGATATGCAAGATATTGAATTCACGGTACAGCGCAATAAATTATTCATGCTGCAAACCCGTAATGGTAAACGCACCGCGGCGGCTGCCTTAAAAATTGCCGTGGATCTGGCCGAAGAAGGGCTATTAAGCCGCGAAGAAGCGGTGATGCGCGTTAATCCAGCCTCACTCGATCAATTGCTGCACCCTGCCATCGATACCGCCAATAAGCCAGCCGCTTTGGCTAAGGGTTTGCCCGCCTCTCCGGGGGCAGCTTGTGGTAAAATTGTATTTCTGGCCGATAAGGCTGAAAAAATGGCTGCACAGGGTGAAAAAGTTATTTTGTGCCGTCATGAAACCAGCCCTGAAGATATTCACGGCATGTATGCAGCCGTTGGCATTCTCACCAGCCGTGGCGGCATGACCAGCCACGCAGCCGTGGTGGCACGGGGCATGGGTAAGCCTTGTGTGGCGGGTGCTTCGGATGTACGCATCGACATGAAGCAAGGCAAAATTACCGCTGGTGGCCAAGAGTTGAAAGAAGGGGATTACCTAACCATTGATGGCGGTACGGGTGAAATTATGGCGGGACAAGTGGCTACCCGCCAACCTGAATTAACCGGTGCTTTTGGTACGTTGATGGGATGGGCCGATTCAGTGCGCACCATGAAGGTACGCACCAATGCCGAAACCGCCAGAGATGCTGAAATGGCGCGCCGCTTTGGAGCAGAAGGTATTGGCCTATGCCGCACAGAGCATATGTTTTTTGATGCTGACCGCCTACCCGCCATGCGGGAAATGATTTTAGCGCAAGATGAAACCGGCCGCCGCGCTGCCTTGGCTAAGCTTGCCCCCATGCAAAAGGCTGATTTTGTGCAGCTCTTTAGTATCATGAAGGGCTTGCCGGTGACCATTCGCTTGCTTGACCCGCCCTTGCACGAATTTCTGCCCCATACCGAAAATGAAATGGCAGAACTGGCCGCTACCACTGGCCTTGCGATTGATGAAATTCGTGCCCGTTGTGCATCGCTTTCTGAGCTTAACCCCATGTTGGGGCATCGCGGTTGCCGCTTAGGGGTTACCTACCCTGAAATTTATGAAATGCAGGCCCAAGCAATTATTGAAGCCGCCGTGGAATTAAAACAAAAAGATGGGGAAACCGTTATCCCTGAAATTATGATTCCGTTGGTTGCCACCAAAAGAGAGCTGGATGTGATGAAAGCCGTGGTGGTGCGCGCGGCAGAAGCAGTAAAAGCCGCCAGCGGCGTTACTATTACTTATCAGGTAGGCACCATGATTGAACTGCCCCGTGCTGCCCTAAAAGCAGGAGAAATTGCTGAAACGGCAGAGTTTTTCAGCTTTGGCACTAATGATCTCACCCAAACCACGCTGGGCATCAGCCGAGATGATTCCGCTCGCTTTTTACAAGAATATCAACGCCAACATATTTTGAGCTTTGACCCCTTTGCCACCTTGGATGTGGAAGGGGTTGGCGAGCTGATTACCATAGCCACCACGCGTGGCCGTGCCACCCGCCCCAACTTGAAATTGGGTATTTGCGGCGAGCATGGCGGCGACCCTGCTTCCATTCGCTTTTGTGCCAGTGTAGGGTTGGATTATGTTTCCTGCTCTCCTTTTCGGGTGCCCGTTGCCCGCCTTGCCGCTGCACAAGCCGCATTAAACAAAGAGTTGAATCTGGATAAGTAAAAAATAAGGGCCTGCGCTCTGCATCATGATTTATCGTCAATATGCGGAGCGCAGGCCCTTATTCTTAACAGGCAACAAAAGTAAAAAATCTAGCGTATCGCATAAAAAACTGCTTTAGGCAGCATTTTCCTTAAAAATTTCACGACCGATTAACATCCGTCTTATTTCTTGAGTACCAGCACCAATTTCATAGAGCTTAGCATCGCGCAACAACCGACCGGCTGGGTATTCATTAATATAGCCATTACCGCCGAATGTTTGAATGGCTTCCAGCGCGCATTCGGTGGCTTTTTCAGCTGCAAATAAAATACACGCAGCGGCATCCTTGCGGGTGGCTTTGCCAGCATCACAGGCGGTGGCTACACTATAAACATAGGCTCTGGCCGCATTAAGCTTGGTATAAACATCGGCCAACTTGGCCTGCATTAATTGAAATTCACCAATTTTTTGATTAAATTGTTGCCGGTCATGCACATAAGAGCTCATCAAATCGAGACAAGCCCGCATAATACCCAACGATCCCCCCGCCAGTACCACCCGCTCATAATCCAGCCCACTCATCAAAATTCTAACGCCTTCGCCTTCACGCCCCAATAAATTGGTTACAGGCACCTTGCAATCATCAAATAATAATTCACAAGTATTGGAACCACGCATCCCCAGCTTATCTAGCTTTTGTGCGGTGGAAAAGCCAACCATGCCTTTTTCAATAATAAAGGCCGAAATTCCCTTAGCCCCCGCCGCCATATCGGTTTTGGCGTAAACCACCAGCACCTCAGCATCTGGGCCGTTGGTAATCCACATTTTGCGGCCATTCAATATATACTGATCCCCTACCCGCTTGGCCTGCAATTGCATGGAAACCACATCCGAACCTGCACCAGTTTCCGACATGGCCAAGGCGCCCACATGCTCGCCCGATATTAATTTAGGCAAATATTGCTTTTTCTGGCTTTCATTGCCGGCCCTACGAATTTGGTTTACGCACAAATTAGAATGGGCACCATAACTTAACCCCACACTAGCAGAAGCGCGTGAAATTTCTTCCATGGCCACCACATGGGCTAAATACCCCAAGCCCGTACCACCCCATTCTTCTTCTACGGTGATTCCCAATAACCCCATTTCACCGAGTAACGGCCATAAATCCCGCGGAAACTCATTGGCTTTATCAATATGTTCAGCGCGCGGGGCGATATTATCCATGGCAAAACGAGCAATTTCCCCGCGCAATTGGCCAATTTCTTCGCCAGCAAACTCTAGTAATTCTGCCATTTTATTCCCCATTTTTATGGTCTTGCTATTGTTGGATGATTCTAGCGCAAATCCACGGCCAAAAGGGGGAGACAAAACGGCTCAATAATGGTTTCAAAGGGATTGATTTAAGTTTTTTCTTAATATTGGTGACGTTTTAGATTGGTAAGACGGGGGAGCATTATGGCGAACGGGCAGGGCTTTATCAGCAGCTTTATTAAAGGCCACTTCAATCTGAGTATCAGTTTTTTTATCACGCTGAATGTCGGCGGTGCTCAGCGGTAATTGGTTGATTCCGGAATCCCGCCAACCCATCTTTCTTAATCCCACACCAATATATTCATGAATACCATGCGTATATTTTTTTTCACCTTTTTCATCAACATAAGGCGCAACCCCACAGCTATCATATAATTTTTCTGGAGCAAAGCATGGAATATGAATAGCAATATCACTCACGAGATTCCTCATATTGCTTGGCTTTCCCGATAAACGAGAAAAATAATCAGAAAAATAAGAATGGCTCAAGCGATTAAATAGTTGATATATCGGGTGAATATTTTCTTTATTGACCTGATGCAAACCAGCAATAGTGCCTAAAAAACTAAAGCTTGAACCATGGGCAATGGGCTGAGCAAAAGGGGTAAAGGAAACCCGATTATTCAATGTTTTTACATAGTTAATATCATCAGAAAGAAAAAGAACCTCACCATCCCACGGCAATTGTTGAGCAATATCCAAACAACAATGCTCGCCTGCATCGGGTTTAAGAGCATCGTTAATATCATCAATTGAAAAAGAAGAATTCCTCTTTCTCAAAAGCTTTTCTAAAATTTGAGTGTGCTCTGGCGTATCCAGCACCCATAATTTGGGGTGTTTCTTTTGGCGACTAAATACCTTACTGCTGCCACCAACCTCTTCAACACTATATTTGCCATCCTCGCCCACGCATATTTTACCACGGTTGCATTGCCCCAAAAACCACTCGGCCGATTTTCTATTTTGCACTCCATGCTTATCACCATATCTAATTTGGTGATATTGCCCTTTAGCATCGGTCAAACCACCCAATATCTCCCAATCCGCCACAATAGAAGGGAAAATAATCGCCTTAATCGAAGGCAATTCGGCCAATGCCAATAATAGGTGATGGTTAATAAAACACTGGTAATCAGGCCGCCCGCCATGACCATGACCATGACCATGGTGCCGACGCGGGATTGGCTCATTGCCTCTTAAATACAGACATGTATCAACAACAACAGTCAGCTTATGGTGGGGGGATACGATCATGCTATTTCCCTATTTTTATTGGGTGTGGCTTTTCTGACTGGCGATTGATTACATCATATTGCTTTGTTGCTTGTTTATAACAAGCTTTGGTCGGGGAATAAGCTTTCCAATGCGTGCTGCTTTATTAAAGGCCGCTTCAATCCTAGGATCAGTTTTTTCATCACGGTTAATGTCGGCGGCGGCAAGCGGTAATTGGTTGATTTGGGGATCAGGCCAACCCATTGCCATTAAACTGGCACCAATATATTCATGAATACCATGCGTATATTTTCTTTCACCATTATCATCAACATAAGATGCAACCCCACAGCTATCATATAATTTTTCTGGAGAAAATGAATGTATCGACGGACCAATATCTGACATCAGTTCTCTCATATCAACAGACTGGCCAGATACTTTTGAAAAATAATCAGAAAAATAGGAATGGCTCAAGCGATTAATTTTTTGTCTTCTTGGATGCTGGCTTTCTTTATCGATATGATGTAAACCCGCAACCGTGCCCCAAAAAGGAAAACTATGACTATGAGCAATGGGCTGCGCAAAAGGGGTAAAGCACATATTATTGCTTAATGTTCTCGTATACTCTATATCATCGCAAAGGAAAAGAACCGCACCATCCCAAGGCAATTGTTGGGCAATATCCATGCAGCTATGCTCCCCTACATTAGGTTTAAGAGTATTATTAATCCTTAAAAAATCAAATCTTGTATTTATTTTTTGTATTAATGGAGCAATCATCTCTACATGCTGTTGCGTATCCAGCACCCATAATTTGGGGTGCTTCTTTTGGCGACTAAATACTTTACTGCTGCCACCAACCTCTTCAACACCATATTGGCCATCCTCGTCCACGCTTATTCTACCACGATTACACTGCTGAAAAAACCATTCCTTAGCCTGTCGGGTTTCAGTGCCATAAGCATCAACACGTCTAATTTGGTGATATTGCCCTTTAGCATCGGTTAAACCACCCAATATTTCCCAATCTGCCACAATAGAAGGAAAAATAATCGCCTTAATCGAGGGCAACTCGGCCAAGGCCAATAATAGGTGATTATTGATATAGCGGATGTAAGAAGGATTTTTTCTGCCTTTCTCCTTTGTTAACTGCTGATCTTGCACCGACCTGTTCACTGGAATAGAGGAACTGAGCTTAAAATAATAAGATGCATCAACAACAATAGTAAAGTCTTGATCGACGGATACGGGCATGCTATTTCCCTAGTTTTATTGGGTGTGGCTTTTCTGACTGGCGACTGATTACATCATATTGCTTTGTTGCTTGTTTATAACAAGCTTTGGTCGGGGAATAGGCTTTGGTAATGGCGTAACAGGCTTTCCAATGCGTGCTGCCTTATTAAAAGCCACTTCAATCCTAAGATCAGTTTTTTCATCACGCTTGATGTCGGCAGTGCTCAACGGTAATTGGTTGGTTTGGGGGTCCGGCCAACCCATTGCCATTAAACTGGCACCAATATAATCATGAAGACCCTGTGTATATTTTCTTTCACCGTTACCATCAAGATAATAAGGTTTAACCCCACAGCTATCATATAATCTTTCAGGAGCAAAGGTCTTTATAGATGGACAAACCTGTAACAGCAGCTCCCTCATATCAACAGGCTGGCCAGATATTTTTGAAAAATAATTAGAAAAATAGGAATGGCTTAAGCGATTAATTCTTTTGCCTCTTGGATGCTCATTTTCCCTATCGATATGATGTAACCCCGCAAGCGTACCCCAAAAAGAAAAACTGGAACTGTGAGCGATGGGCTGGGCAAACGGGGTAAAGCACATATTATTGCTTAATGTTCTCATATATTTTATATCATCCGAAAGGAAAAGAACCTGTCCATCCCAAGGCAATTGTTGGGCAATATCCATGCAGCTATGCTCTCCTGCATTGGGTTGAAGAGCACCATTAATGTCATCAATTGAAAAATAAGAATCCTTCTTTCTCAGAAGATTCTCTAGAATTTGCATATGCTCTGGCGTATCCAGCACCCACAATTTGGGGTGCTTCTGTTGACGATTAAACACTTGATTGCGGCCACCAACCTCTTCAACACCATATTGACCATCCCCGCCCACGCTTATTCTACCACGATTACACTGCTGAAAAAACCATTCTTTAGCCTGTCGGGTTTCAGTGCCATAAGCATCATTACGTCTAATTTGGTGATATTCTCCCTTAGCATCGGTCAAACCACCCAATATTTCCCAATCCGCCACAATAGAAGGGAAAATAATTGCATTAATCGATGGCAACTCGGCCAACGCCAATAATAGGTGATTATTGATATAGCGGATGTAAGAAGGATTTTTTCTGCCTTTCTCCTGTGTTAACTGCTGATCTTGCACCGACCTGTTCACTGAAATAGGTAAATCGGACTTGAAATAAAAACATGTATCAACAACAATATTAAGCTTCTGGTGGGGGGATACGATCATGCTATTTCCCTAGCTTTATTGGGTATGGCTTTTCTGACTGGCAATTGGTTACATCACATTGCTTGGTTGATTTTTTATAATTGGCTTGGGTAGGGGAATAGGGTTGAGGGTTGTTGTAACTGCCTCCCCATTAAAATGGTTACTCAAGCTATGCTGAATTGGCATCTCTTTAATGCCTTGCTGAAGATACTGGCTTAAACTCCTTGAGTATAAAACAGCCTCCTCCTCAGCTGCTTGCCCAGGTACTTGATATTGGAAAACACCACATGGGGTTTCCAAGCGCATCACATTAGCCGATAGATGTTGTAAACAAATCTTAGCCACAATATCTTCCATGGCAACAGGCGCGCCAACCTGCCGTGAAACAGCTGCTGAAAAATATTGTTTATTGATAAGGTTTTGTGTTCCTAAATTAGGCGATTGGTCTTTCGGGTTACGGGTTTTACCAGATAACGTACCTAAAAACTCCAATACTCGGCCATTGACAATCGGGGCGTTAAAAGGGGTAAAAAATTTTGATCCCAGCAGCTTAGGGTTTTTGTCATTACCAGTAATAAAAGATAAACAATATTGTTTATCTTCTGATAAAATCATTGCCTGCCCTGCCCAAGGCAGTTGTTGTGCTATTTCGAGGCTGGCTCTTTCACCACAATTTTCGCCTAAAATATTCTGCACCGCAGAAATTGACGTATGACCCGCACTGGTAATGCTATTCATGGTTCTTTTTATTAATTTGCCCTGATCTTTGGTTTGCAAAATCCATAATTTAGGATTTTTTTCTGCATCCAACATTCCACCAGTATAAAAAAATCTCTTGGGTTCAGGGGTGTTTTCTATGGTGTAATTGCCCTTATTTTTTACAATTGTACCACGCTGACATTGGGCAAAAAACCATTCCATGGCATCACGATTAAATTCACCATAGGTATCTTTATGGCGTATTTGATGAGGATTGCCATCCTTATCCGTAAATTTACCCATCAACCCCCAATCCGCTACCAGCGAGGGGAAAATAATCGCTTTAATTGAAGGAAGCTCCGCCAAGGCCAATAATAGCTGTTGGTTGATAAAGCTGGTTTCATCGCCCTCAATCAGGGGGTAATGCCCGGCGGTAAGAAAAAAAGAGGTGTCCACAATGATCGTGAGTTGATCTTCCTCTGCGATGGTCAAGACTTTATCCTCTATTAATGCAAAATGATTAGTTTTTTACATTAAATTTACTCATTGCGCAAGCCCCTAAATGGTGAAATTTTTTGTAACTCTCTGCTTTCCCACATCATTAAACTCAAGCATAAAAAGCTACCCAACAGGCAGCTGGCCAACGCCGCCAAGGGGCTGATTTCTATGGGAAAGCCCAATAGTTCATGCAATAAAGCTTGCGCTAACCCTTGCCCCAAAAGGGCTGCGGTGCTACTGGCCACAAAGCCAGCCAGAAAAAATTCCCAGAAAAATATGCGCTGCATCATACGGGCAGAAGCCCCAAGCGTAGAAAAAATTAGCCAGCGATAGCGGCGTTCATGTTGGGTGGCCATCAGGCTACCCGCTAGTACCAATAAACCGCTGATTAAGGTAGTAGAAGCCACCAATGTTACCGCTAGGCTCATTTTTTCGGTAATCTGAGAAAATTGTGCTAGGGCTTCACTCATTTTAATTTGGCTGATATTGGGCAGTAATCGGCTTAATTCTTCCATCATTAATGGTTGCTGTTGCTGAGGAATAATGGCCGTACCCAGCCAATTTTTGGGTGCATGATCCAAAGGGCTGCCCGGTGCTACAATAATTGTAAAATTCATGGAAAGTGTGATCCACTGCACCTTACGAATATTAGCAATCGTAAAGCTTATCTCGCGCCCCAATACGGCAATGGTTATTTCATCGCCCAATTTCAGGCCAAAAGCGGCGGCTATTTCACTGGAAATTGACATTTGTGGTGATGGGGGGTGGGGTATTTGGGGTGTTTCTGACCACCAATTACCTGCAATAATGGGGGAATGCGGCGGCGGTTCGCTTGCAATGGTAAGGCCACGATCGCCGCGCAATACCCAAGCATAATTTTCATTCACCAATGCTTTTGCAGCGGCCTTGCCATTAATTTTACTGATTTTTACCCGCAGCATGGGTTGCAATTCAATATGCTGCGCGCCATGAGCCTGTAATATATCGGTAAATTGTTGTTTCTGGCTGTCTTGCACATCAATAAAGAAAAAATCGGGCTGCTCGCCTGCATGTTGGGTAAAATGATGGCTAAACCCCTGCTGCAACGAAAAAACCGCCGATAATAGGGTAAGCCCCACCCCTAAGGATAACATCACCGAAAATAATAAAGATGGGCTGCGCACTAGCTGTAAGCGGGCTATTTGCAAGGCATAGGGTTGGCGAAACGGCACTATTTTTAGCAGATAACGGCTTAACATGCCCAATAATTGATAAAATAGATAGCAACCCAATAAACCAGCCATAAAAAACAAGGCCAGTATTTGCTGCCCTGCCGCCAGCCACGCCACAATCACCAGCAATATAATGCCGCCTAATAAAGGCAGATAATATGGCCATTGCCGCCAACCAAGGGGGGGTAGATCACCATCTCCAGCCCTGAATAACAAAGCAGGGGATGTACGCGATAATGCCATGGCCGGCATTAAACAGGCCAAAGCGGCCACCAATAAGGCCATCAGGGCTGGCCAGAAAGCGGCCTTCACCAATACCCCCATATCCACATCAACAGGAATGAGTTGCGGTGGAATAAAGCCGGCAACCAGCATCACCCCCGCCGCGCCTAATATTAACCCCAACATAATCGCGGGAATGGCCATCATCAACCCTTCAGCATAAAGCTGCCAAAAAACCACGGCATCACTAGCCCCTGCCGCCTTAAAAGCCGCGGCTGTTTTCAGCTTTTTGCGGGCAAAAGCCTGCATTGCCCCCACCATGCCCAAACCACCCGTACAGAGGCTGGCAAGGCTAATAAGTGAAAGCACCACCCCCAATTGCTGCTGCACCCGCATGATTTCTGGAGAAGGGTTATCGGCAGTTTTTATGCTATCGGCAAGGGCTGGATTCAACTCAGCCAAGGCCTGCTTAACATCTGCAGATTGACGCGCCGCCGCTAATTTTATTTTATGCTGCCAATAAATCAGGCTGCCAACTCCACCCAAGCCTGCTTGTTGAAAGGCTTGCAGGCTCATGATAATCCGTGGGCCTAGCATCATGGTGGCCGCTCCTAGCCTATCTGGCTCGTTTTGCAGCACGGCACTAATGGTAAAGACCTTATCCCCTAATAATAATTGATCGCCCACGCGCACATGCAATTGTTGCAAAATCAGGGGGTCAACCACCAACGCCTGCCCTGTAATCGCTTCTAAGGGCGGTTGCGTTTGCAATTGGCCATAGAGCGGGTAAGCACTATCAACCGCTTTCAAATCGGCCAATAATGGCGGGCTATTGGGCGTGGAGGCACGCACCATGATCCGCATTTCAGCACTGGCACTCAGCCTGCCCACGCTTGCCATGCGCTCAATGATGTTGGCAGCAGGGGGTTGATGCGGGCTACGCAAACTTATATCCCCGCCCAAAATTTGCTGCCCATCACGCAACAACCCTTGCATCATGGCAGCAGAAAAACCAGCCACCAACATCATGGCCAAACTGCCGAAAATCAGGCACAACATAAATAAAGTGAATTGGCGATAATCATGGCGCAATTGCCGCCAACCATACACCCAACCAAGGCAAAAATTTTTCATCATCATGGCACCAGCTGACCGCTATCCAGCCGTAATTGGCGGTTGCAATGGGCAGCCAATTGCATATCATGGGTAATCAGCAATAAGGTAATGTTATGCTCTTTCACCAGCGAAAAAAGCAAATCCATCACCTGTTGTGCGGTTTTACTATCTAAATTACCCGTTGGCTCATCGGCAATTATTAATTGCGGGGTGCTGGCTAGGGCTCTGGCCATGGCCACGCGTTGTTGCTCACCGCCCGATAATTGGGCAGGAAAATGCTGTAAACGCTTACCCAAGCCCAATTGGCACAGCAACCTAGAGGCTTTATCATGGGCGGCAACATCCCCCGCTAATTCAAGCGGTATGGCAGCATTTTCTAAAGCGGTAAGGGCTGGCACTAAATGAAAATGTTGAAACACAATCCCCACATGCAAACGCCGCCATTCGGCTTTTTGTGCTGGCTTCATCAAGGCTGGCTGCACCCCGCCAATAATAAGGCGGCCGCTATCAGGGTTTTCTAGCCCTGCCAGTAACATGCCCAAACTGGTTTTTCCTGAACCAGAAGGGCCCGTTAAGGCCACGGTTTCTCCAGCCTTTATGGTAAAGCTGATATTGCTGAGAATAGGCATTTTTTCTTGTGATAGGGGCGATGTTACCGAAAAACCTATCTGGTCGGCGATGATAATCGGTTTATATTCTGTTTGATGATTAATCACAATGGGTAAGCCTTCACGCTGCGAATATTATTGATATGGTTGAGTATGCTATACTTTTCCAGTGTTAGCACCAGTGTAGCGGCAGAAGATACGCGCGCGCCATACCGGTTATTATTAATGGGCGACAGTATCATGGCGGGATATGGCCTACCAGCAGAAGAAGCTTTTCCCCATATATTACAAAAAAACCTACAACAACGTGGCTGGCCCATCACCATTATCGATGCCAGCGTTTCTGGTGATACCAGCGCGGGTGGGTTAGCGCGTTTAGCGTGGGTGCTGGAAGAAAAACCGGATATTTTATTATTGGGCTTAGGGGCCAATGATGGCTTAAGGGGTATTCCCCCCGCCACTAGTTTTAGCAATTTACAGCAAATTATTGAGCAAACCCAGCGTAGGGGCATAAAAATTATGCTGTTGGGCATGAAAGCCCCCACCAATATGGGCACGGAATATGTAAACGCCGTAACGGCTGGCTTTAACGCCTTAGCCCAACAATATCAATTACCATTTTACCCTTTTTTACTGGAAGGGGTAGCCCTGCAACCCTTACTTAATCAGGCGGATGGGATTCACCCCAATAAGCTGGGTACTGAAAAAATTATGGAAAAACTGGTGCCCGCCATCGAAAAATTTGCGCCCGCGTTACATCTCAAAAAACAACCATAAGATTTTTTTCTTCGCAATTAATACAACCTTAGATTGTTTATCTTCAAATATAAAAGAAGAAAGCCAGCAGGGGTTGTTATGGTAAAAACTTACTTACTGAATTTATCAAGCGGCGAAAAACGTTTCTGGACATCAGAAGAATTGTGGCTGCCCGTATTATTGTTGCTGATTGTAAGCATCTGGCTTTCAAGCTCAGTATTATTAAAAACCATGGATCATGAAAAAAGCCAATTATTATATACCGCCAATAAAGGCGCGGCAGAACTGAATAATGCGCAACAATATTTATTTAATCTGGTGCGTTTATATCAACAAAACCCCAGTAAGGAAATATTACAACAGCAAAATCTGGTATTTGGAGATAAAATCCTTTCTAAAGATGCTCCCAATGATCGCCTGATATTCAATAAATTAATCACTGATTTGGGGGATGATTGGCTATGCCATCATATGTTGGCACAAAAAAACACCCCCACCCTATCCACTGACCATGAAGGTAATAACCATAATTTATGGATGCGGGTTGAATGCCAAAAAGGCCAGAATGAGGGCCAGAATGGCAGCCATTTTTTTTATGAAATATTACTCCCCCTTTCTTCTCTTTTTTCATCTGATCTTTTAGCAGATGGGGAAAATTATTTATTGTTATTTCACAATGATTCTAATCGCGATTTTAACCTCAATTTATATCGCCCCTCCCGTTTTACCGTTGCGTCTGAAAAACTATCTGAGCTTAACGCATTGCGGGCAGTAATTGTTGATAAAGAAATCCTGAATTGGCAAGGATATGAACTGCAAATAGCCTTAAAGGATTGGCCCTTGCTTTTGCGCAAGCAAATTTCTTTTTCAGCTTATGCTCAACCCGCCATTCACCTGTTATTATTGGCTGTTTTTTCTTTTTTCATTTTACTACTGATGTTTTTTCAAGCCAAAGCCACCATGATGCAAGAAGTATTGCGCCATGATTATACGGGTGAAATTTTGGATGAAGCCATGGCCGCAGCTGCCGATGGAATGATGATTTTTAGTTGCGATGCCCGCCTGATGTTGGTCAACCAACAGGCCAATTCATGGATGAAAGAATTAGATTTACATAAGGGTATTCATATTGAAGATTTTTACCAGCTTATCCGTCGTTATGCGCCAACTTCTCAATGGCCAGTTTTGGATATAGATAAGCCTTTTTTGGATAGGCAACGGTTGCAGTTACAATTAGCCAATGGCTTATTTTTATTATTACAAAGCCGCTATACTAATTCAGGCGGGGTGGTGATTATTTTAACCGATATTACTGCTGAAAAAAGACAAGAAGCAGAATTATTAGAACTTAACCGCCGCAACCGACAATTGGCCGTGGCCATTGAATCCACCATGAGTGGCATGGTGATTACTGATCCTAAACATCCAGATAACCCAATTATTTTTGCCAATACTGCCTTTTTACAAATGACAGGCTACCGGTTGGAAGAAATTATGGGCAAAAATTGTCGTTTTCTGCAAGGAGAAGATAGCGATCATCTAGCCATTGGCCGTTTACGACAAGCGGTGAGCCGTCAACAGCGTTGCACCGCAGAAATGGTGAATTACCGTAAAGATGGCAGTAAATTCTGGAACGAACTGACGATTGCCCCCGTTTACGATGAACAAGGAACATTAGATTTATTTATTGGTATTCAAAATGATGTCACCACCAGAAAACTAGCCGATAGCCAAGCATTACAAGCCCAAAAACTGGACGCGCTGGGGCAATTGGCTGGTGGTATTGCTCATGATTTTAATAATGTACTCTCGATTATTGATGGCTTTACCCGCCTATCCATGAAAAATTTACCCGCCGACCATCAATCGCGTGATTATTTGGAGCGCGTACTCAAAGCTTGTGGCCGCGCCACTGGTTTTACCCGCCAATTACTGGCCTTTGGTCGCAAAAAACTGGTGGGCGAAAATGTGGTAGAGCTGGGTTATATGCTGATAGAAAACAAGGTGTTCTTGCAACCTTCTTTAGGCGAAACCATTCTACTTACCCTAGATTTGCCACAAGAAAAATTATATTGCCGCGCCAATGGCGATTTAATGGGGCAAGTGATTATTAACCTAGCGATTAATGCCAGAGATGCCATGCCCAATGGTGGCAAAGTAGAAATTGGCCTAAAAAAAATAGCCGCTAATAAACTGCCAGATACAATTATCAACCCATCTTATGCTGAATATGCCCATTTAAGCGTGCATGATAATGGCGATGGTATGGATGAGCATACGGTAAAAAAAATATTTGAACCCTTTTTTACCACCAAAGCCCAAGGGGAAGGCACAGGCTTGGGTCTAGCCATGGTCTATGGTACAGTTACGCAATTGGGCGGGCATATTAATGTGCATTCCAGCCTAGGCCATGGCACATATTTTGATCTTTATCTCCCCCTTGTTGAAGCACCTGAAGTAACGAGAAGTGCCGCTGAAACCTCAGAAAAAAATCTGAATGGCCGCACCATTTTGGTGGTGGAAGATGAGCCAGATTTACTAGAGTTACTGCAAACCATGCTGCCAGATATAGGGCTTAAAGTCATTTCAGCCGGTAATGCCCATGAAGCCCTAACCATGCAGGATGAATTTGATGGCAAAATAGATTTTCTACTCACTGATATGGTGATGCCCGATATGAATGGGGCAAAGCTGGTGGAGCTACTCAAAGATGTACGCCCCAATATGCAGGCTATTTTTATGACTGGCTATCCCTCTAGGGCGCAATTATCCAATATTATTATTCCAGAACATAGTAATATTCTTTCTAAACCCGTGAATATGAATGATCTGGCCAATCTTTTAATCGCAAAATTACAGGCGGCATAAGGAAAAAACCATGGCAGCCCATTTAGAAGACTTAAAAGTATTATTAATTGATGACTTACAAGAAAGCCGCGTTTTAATGCGGAACATGATGCGGGAAATGGGCATTACGCAAATTTTTGAATGCCCAGATGGTCAAGATGGACTACATTTTTTAGACACCGCGCCAGAATTGGTGAATTTGGTGCTATGTGATTGGAACATGCCCCGCATGAATGGTATGGCCTTATTGAAACAATTGCGCTCGGCTTCGGTGGATGTACCATTTTTAATGGTAACTGGCCGCGGGGATGTGGCCTCCGTGGTAGAAGCCAAAGGGTCGGGCGTTACCGGCTATATTCTTAAGCCTTTTTCACAAAATCAGTTGGAAGTAAAGCTACGCATTGTAAGCCACAATATTGCCAAACAAATTAGAAAAGCCGAGGTGGCTTCTATTTCCCGCTATTGGTAAAAAAAAAGCGGTGGAGAAAAACCAATCTCTCCACCGCCTGAATAAATAAAGTAAAAGCACTATTAAACAGGAACGGCAATACGTAAACCGTAAGATGAAGGCGAAATCTGCCTTCTCATTTCTAATTTTTCTACCGCATCATCCTTGCTATCCAACGCATAACGGCTAGTGATAGCACCGGTTGTTTAGTTAAATATTTCTAATAAATACAAACGATCGCTCAGATTAACCGCATAAGAGCCCGCCGTAACTTTTTCTATATTGGCCAATTTTTCTACCGCGGCTTCCGGTGTTGGGCATTCATAGACAGAGCTTACTTCTCGGCTTTTTTTATTAAAAACAACCACCAACGACATCTCTATTTACCTTTCTTTTGCACAAAAAATAACAAACTCTATCCATAATTAGGCGGCTACCCTACCATCATTATTATTTCGTTGCAATTGGGTAATTTTTTGCTCAATTGTTCCAAAAATATTATGGCCTTTTTCATCTTCCACCATAATTTTAACCACATCCCCAAAATGCAGAAATTCAGTGGTGATGTTGCCCTGCTCTATTTTTTCAAGCGTGCGCCGCTCCACAATACAAGAAGAACCCACCGCACGGTCACGGTTGGAAATAGTGCCCGAGCCAATAATAGTGCCCGCACTTAATGGCCTTGTGCGCGCTGCATGAGCAATTAATTGGGCAAAGTTAAAGGTTAAATCCACCCCTGCATTGGGCCTACCAAATATTGCGCCATTAATATAAGATTGTACGGGTAAATGCAGGCTGCTATTGTGCCAATATTTACCCAACGCTTCTGGCGTTACCGCCACGGGTGAAAAAGCCGTGGGCGGCTTACCGTGCAAAAAGCCAAACCCTTTAGCCAATTCATCAGGGATCAGGCGGCGCAGCGATACATCATTCACCAACAGCACAAGGGCAATATAATCACCCGCTTTTTCCACACTCACTGCCTGCGGCACATCCTTGGTAATCACCGCAATTTCAGCCTCAAAATCAATGCCGAAATTTTCGCTTTCCACCACTATATCATCGCAAGGGCCCAATAAATAATCCGACCCCCCTTGATACATTAAGGGATCATGCCAATAGCTTTCGGGCACGGTATCCCCCCGCGCTTTGCGCACCAGCTCCACATGATTGACATAGGCACTACCATCCAACCATTGATAAGCGCGGGGCAAGGGCGCCGCCAATAATTGAGGATCTAAGCTAAACATCCCTTCTGCACTACCTGCTTCTAATTGATGGGCCAATATTTGTAATTGCGGGGCTATATTATGCCAATCCTCCAAAGCATCTTGCAACCTATCCGCAATGTCGCTGGCTCTTACCGCCTGTTGTAAATTTTCAGACACAACAATTAATGTGCCATCACGGCCACCAGTTTTTAAGCTTGCTAATTTCATTATTGACTGCCTTTCCATGAATCCACATATGCCATCAATTCAACACCCTCCACCAAATTGGGCACTTCTAGCGCATCCCGCGTATCAATCATCACCGCTACTTCATCGGTGGCCGCGGCTTTGGGTTGAAACATCCCCGCTAAAGCCTTGGGGTGCGGCCCGTGGGTTAAACCGCAAGGGTGTAGGGTCATCATGCCGGGTTTAATATGATCGCGGCTAAAAAACTGCCCCGCATGGTAAAATAATACCTCATCATAATCATCATTATTATGAAAAAATGGCACTTTTAATGCTGCTGGATCCGTTTCAAAAGGCCTAGGCACAAAAGTACAAATCACAAAACGCGGCGCAACAAAAGTGGTATGGGCTGAAGGGGGTAAATGATAGCGGTGACTCATTAACGGGCGAATATCGCGCACATTAATGCGTACCACGGCTAAATTGCCATGCCAGCCCACACAATCTAACGGGTTAAAGGGGTAGGTAAGGGTAGTTATGGCTCCCCGCCTTTTCACTTTTACTATTGTCTGTTTGCACCATTCTCCTGTTTTTTGCTGAGCCTTAAAGGCTTCATCAATATGGGGCGTATCGAGCAAAGCGGGGTCAAAAATAGCATGATCGCCCAACAGGCCTTTATCGGGCAATAAATAGCTGCCATTGGTGGCCTCTATCATCAATATCGATACAGATTCTTGATGCTCTAAACGCCACATGGTGCTGCGCGGTAGCATAATATAATCGCCCGCCTCTACCCTTAAATGGCCATAATCACAAAATAAATCCGCCATCCCTTGGTGGATAAATAATAACAGATCACCATCGCCATTGCGCGCCAAATGCTGCATGGAATGGCGGCTTTGCCAAAATTGCACCGTAATATGTGGGTTATGTAAAATAATGGGTGCTGCAAAAGGGCAATCACTATTATCTGGCAATTGCAACAAATCAAAGGCGCGGGGCTTGAGCTCTCCTTCTATCGATACCCAACCCGTGGGGGGATGTTGATGATACATATGGGTGGAAGGACCAAAAAAGCCTTCCTTGCCCAATTCGCGCTCATACGTACCTGCTGGCAAATCGGCGTGGGCTTGGCGCGAGGACAACCCTTCAATTTTTGGAAAACTGATATAGCGGCGCATCAATCTTTTCCTTTTTTAATCACCACATCGCTGGCTATTATTTCCCCCCGTTCAATCAGCCTGACATCTTTTAATTGGTCAATCACTTTTTGCATGGGCACAAGGGTGGATTCAAATAATTGCTGATAGGAATCAATCACAAAATAATTGGGCTGCAATTCATCAATACGATTATCCGTGTGCATAATCCTCAGCATATCATAACCCAGCCAATGGGGCTTGGTGCTGTTCATGCTGTAATTGGTTTCTATGGGGGATGATAAAATACCCGCCCCATAAGCTTTAACCTCACCATTTTCATGGATAAGGCCAAATTCTACCGTAAACCAGAATAGGCGGGAATAAAAACTATCCACCCCCAATTCCAATGCCTTGAGAGCCAATTTGCCATATTCTTGCACAAAATCGGCAAATACCTTGTTCATTAACAATGGAACATGGCCAAAAAAATCATGAAAAATATCGGGTTCTACCAAATAGCCCAATTCATCCACCGTGCGCAGCCAATTGGTGACTGGAAAACGACGATTGGCCAAATGGTGAAAAAATGGCTGAACGGGAATAATACCAGGTACCACCACAATTTCCCAATTGCTGCGCTTTTTTAAGAGCTGGCTAGCTTTGGCTAAATCGGGCAGCCCATCGCTGCAATCAAAACTTTCCAAGCCCGTGATAAATTCTGCGGCGGCATATTGCTTAACCAACGGTAATTGTTCGGCATAAAGCTGGCGCCATAGGGCATGATCGGCGGCTTGATAACCAGCATAATCCTGATCCACCGACCAATCATCCTGACAAATGCTATAATTGCCACGAAAACGGCTGGTATCAAAACCAGTGGGGTTGTTGCCAGTGAAGTTGTTAATAGTCACATCCATTGGTCACTTCCTTTCTCTTTATTCGGCTTTCTCTTTATTCGGCGGCTAAAGTGCCCCGACGAATTTGATCTTGCTCCATGGCTTCAAATAAAGCCTTGAAATTGCCCTCGCCAAAACCTTCATCACCATGACGTTCAATTAATTCAAAAAAAATCGGGCCTATAACCGTGCGGGTAAAAATTTGCAGCAAAATTTTGCCGCCACTGCTACCATCCATCAAAATACCATGCTTTTGTAGCACGCTAATATCTTGCCCATGCTCTGGTAGGCGACCATCCAACTGCTGGTAATAAGTAGCGGGCGGGGCTTCTAAAAAATTAATACCATCATCGGCCAATTTTTCAACCGACTGCACAATATTGCCCGTGGCCAAGGCTATATGCTGAATGCCTTCCCCCTTATAATCGCGTAGATATTCTGCAATCTGGCTTTTATCATCCGCCGATTCATTAATCGGGATGCGTATTTTTCCACAAGGCGAACATAATGCCCGTGAATGCAGGCCAGTATGACGACCTTCTATATCAAAATAGCGAATTTCACGGAAATTAAAAATATCCTCATAAAATTTGGCCCACACATCCATGCGCCCTTTTTCAACATTATGGGTTAAGTGATCGATATGGGTAAGGCCAGCCCCTTGCGGGCGCATTTCTACCCCCGGTAAATAATTAAAATCCACGCTATAAATATCGCGCGTGCCATAGCGATCCACCAAATATAACAAGCTACCGCCAATCCCTTCAATCGCTGGAATATTTAATTCCATTACCCCAATATTGCTGCTCACTTGCCGTGCGCCCTTGGCACAAGCGGTTTTTAGAGCCAAGGCTGCATCCGCCACGCGTAAGGCCATGGCATTAACACAAGGCCCATGTAAACGGGCAAATTCCGCCGCTTGGCTGTTTTCTTCAGCATTCACTATAAAATTAATTTCGCCTTGCCGCCATAAGCGCACTTTTTTAGAACGGTGCAACGCCACCAACGAAAAACCTAAACGGATGAATAAGGCTTCCAAATCCACTGGATCAGGGGCAGAAAATTCTACAAACTCAAAACCATCCGTGCCCAAGGGGTTGGAAAGGCTGATATTATTGGTTGCAGCGCACATAAAATTTTCCCTTATAGTTATGCTATATATAAATATCAGCATAGCAGATATTGCGGGGCAGATGCTTGCTTTTTGCACTTGCTACCACTATAAGATTGGCATAATATTGCTCATATATTTCAATTACATACATTTTATGCCAATGATACCGCTTGATGCAGCAGATATTCGCATTTTATCGATGTTGCAGCGCAATGGGCGCTTAAGCAATGTGGAGCTGGCAGAAGCCGTGGGGCTTTCGCCTTCGCCTTGTTTGCGGCGGGTAAAAAGCTTGGAAGAAGCAGGCATCATCAGCGGTTATACGGTGCAGCTTAATCAGAAAAAATTAGGGTTGGGGATCACGGCTTATGTGCAGGTGCACATGCAACGCCATAATGATAGCCTCACGGATTCGTTTAAGGCGGCGATAAAAAATGAGGAATGCGTGCTTTCTTGTTATTTAATGGCTGGTTCGTGCGATTTTTTAATGAAAGTGGTGGCCAAAGATTTAGACGCCTATGCCGATTTTGCCCTCAAACGCCTGTTAAAAATTGAGGGCGTGCGGGATATTACCTCTTCTTTTGTGTTGGAAATGGTAAAATCACCAGAAATATTACCCCTATTAGAGCGCTAATCTCTCCATAGAGTGGAAATGCTACGCTCCTTCAATCATCTTAATCAGTAAATCAAGTTCTGAAATTTCTATACGTCTTTTTTCAAGAGACTCCTTATTGATATTATTTTTATAATATTCATCTTCTTGAGTTATTCCCAATACCCCTTCCAATGAGCTTTTTAATTCTTTTTTTTGTTGCTCCAATAACTCTTTATCATCACTCATATCTGTATGGCACAGCTTTTTTCCTAGAACACGAAGTATAAAAGATTCAACAGATATAGGCTGAGAGACAATAAGAATGGGGTTACGCATTTTTTGATTATACTGACATTGAATCTCACTCACTCGACAATTTAAGAAGGATGATTTTTGGGGCTCGGTTAGAGACCAACTTTTGAATAGTTTTTCACGACCTTCCTGTCTTAAATCTGTATCTTCATCTATCCATAAAAAAAGCCTATCATATCCCGAATGTAGTTTTTTTAATAGAATATCGAGCAATGAATCTGGAGTACCTCCATGTTTAGGATCAATAGTAACGTTAATTTGCTCTTTGTTCTCGTATAAAGCCTGCAAACATTCAAAAAATGCTTTTTCTCTTTTTATCCCTTCCATCACACCTAAAACGGAATGTTTTTTTACGCGCTTCTTTTTTCTAGCCACTGAGTTGCCCCTTATAGCCACTTAACATCAGGTGTACCACCATAAGTGCCAGCAAGGTATTTATGAAAATAATTTTCATCATTCCGTACTCCTTGTACATCATCCAATCGATATATTTCAGTTTCTAAAGATGCATTATTTTTTTCAGCAATAAAAATTTGAGTTTTTGTTCTATCATTGAGCAATAAGTGCTGATGGGTAGAAAATATAAGTTGTGCATCATTGGGATTGGTTTCTTTATTTTCAAATAAAGAAATAATTTTTTTTGCAACATGGGGATGTAAACCTGTCTCGATTTCATCAATAATAACTAAGCCACCAGTTTCTAAAATAGGAAATATTTCAGCAAGAAGAGCATAACTATGCTGCGTACCATTTGATTCTTCTAAAATAGGTAATAAGAAACTATCTTTTTGAGAATAATGCTTACATTCAAGTAATGTTATTTTTTTTTGTTCATCTGGGTCATCACGCTTTCTCAATACGATGTCACGGAAACTAAATTCTGAAATACCAAAATCTATTTCATTAGAAAAAGATAAAATCTTTTCTCTTAAGTCATTTTTTTCATACATTGCCTGTGATAGATTGAAAGAGTCTATTATACTGTGCCCCTGCTCATTTCCCATTTGACTAACATTGCTTTCTATCTTCTTAAAAAACAAAATATCTGGAAAATATCCAAGGTCAATCAAGCCAGATAAGAGAGAAATATTAGGTCGATTTTTTATTCGCTCTTCATCTTTTGCACTGATTTTTAATGATTGAGCGGTTGTTATGACAGTTTCTTCAGCATTGCGTTCAAGAGTAAATATATTCACAAATCTTTTCTGTGTTTTTACTTTCAACTGCTCCTTTAATACTTGCCTTGGGTTCAGTTCTAAAAAATAACTGTACAAATAATCTCCTTGATAAAATTCAATCTCGATGGAAGCTGAATCTTTTTTTCTTAATTTATGCATCTCAATAGGAATTCGTTGCTCTGCCTTGAATGAAGAGTATGAGTTCTCAATAAACCAAGCTAAAAAGGCTAAGGCTTTTAACATATTGGTTTTTCCAGAAGCATTAGCACCCACAATACAAGCAACACTATTAAAATAGGTGCTACTTTTTTCATGCAGCCTTGAGGAATCATCTAAATGGTCTTTAGAAGCAATTGCAATAGATAATTCTTGTGTCTTACCAATACTATAAAAATTAGTTATTTTTATATTTTTTAACATCTATCCCTCGTTATTGACGATTTTTCGTCAATAACGAGGGTAACACAAAAATATTTTTTAGCAATACCTAGGTTTTTATTAATTTTAGCTAAATCAACATCACCCCACGCGACACGCCATCTTGACTTCCACGCTCATCATGGCCAGCATTGGCCAATCGATTTATTCAAGGTTATGCTGATGCTTGATTTTTTTGCCAATCCCAACCGTTTTAAGAAGCTGGTTCCTTGGTTGCAGCGGCTGAGCTGGTTATTAATGCTGGCCTTGATACCGGGGTTACTCACCGCCTTAATTTATTCACCGCCAGATTATCAACAAGGGCAAGCGGTGCGGTTAATGTATGTGCATGTACCAGCGGCATGGTGGGGGCTGAGTATTTATGGCATGATGGCCATATCCGCCTTAATGGCACTGGCGTTCAAGCACCCGTTGGCGGGGGTTTTTACCAGAGCCGCCGCCTTGCCCGGTTTGTTGATGACCCTATTATGCCTGATTAGTGGCTCTTTTTGGGGTAAACCCATGTGGGGGGCATGGTGGGTGTGGGATGCTCGCCTTTCTTCCATGGCATTATTGGGCTTTTTATACATGGCTTTTATTTTACTGCCCTCAGCGTTCCAACATCAGGAAAAAGGGCTGAAAATGGCGCATTTATTATTATTGGTGGGAGCTATTAATTTGCCCATCATCCGTTTTTCGGTGAATTGGTGGGCCACCCTGCACCAACCCGCCAGCCTATTGCGGGCAGGCGGTACTTCCATTCACCCTAGCATGTTATGGCCGTTATTTTTAATGAGTATAGGCTTTGGTGGGGCTTGTCTGTACGCTATTATTCAACGCATGAATATGTTGATTTTGCAGCGAAAAATTGACCGCCAATTTCAATAATGTAGGGCTTGTTTCTTGGCTGTTATTTTTCTGCGGCCACCAACCGTGCTAAACACCCTAATGTAGCAATATTAGGGCCATTTTTCTGGGCATAGGCTTGCCATGCTGCCTTAAAAATTAATTGATTAGCTGCCCGATGGTTGGTTTGAAATTCTTGACCAAATGATGCCAACAGATCAGGAATTAATAAATTGGCTTCACAGACGGCATAAGCAGCTTGTTGATAAGCGGCAACAGCATCATGATTAAGGGTGAGTTGATCGGCAGCCTCTATAGCAGCGCGTAGATTTGCCAATAGTTCAGTTGAAATATTGGGTGGTGTATCACTGGGTAAAGCAGCCACTATTTTTACCGCTGCCCTAATCATGATATAGCGATACACAAGGCGGGCATTATGCCCATCCACCCAACTGCCACGCCAAGGCCCCGATTGCACCATTCCAGAAAAAAACCCCAAGCGTAATTTTTCAATGGCTTCTTTTATATAAGTTTTATCGCCACTAATTTTATAGGCTTCTGCTAATAATAGGGCATGAAAAGCGTTATAGTTGAAATTGGGTACAATGGGTTGACGCAAGGCCCAATCCGCTGCCCATAAAGCAGATTGTCGGTAACGCTCATTTCCCGTGGCATGAAATAAACGCAACATAGCTTCCCCCACCACGCCATTATCAAAAGCTAAATCGCCATGGCCGCGGTCATTGATAATCCAGCCTTCCTTCTCCACGCTGGATAGTACGCCATCTCGTTCCGCCTTTTCTAAAAAATTATTGGCTAAAGCTGGCACACGCCCTTGCTTCTTACGCCATGCCGGTACGGGATACACGCCATTTCCAGCAATTTTTTGGGCTGCCATTACAACCTCTGCTCCTTGCATAGCATTAGCCAACAATTTTTCTGCCCCCACCGCTTGCAATTGCTGTGCATCCACCGCGCCATTAATTAATTCTGCGATGGCGCGTAAAGCTGTTGGAATATGTTGCGGGCTGCTAAGGGCTGTTTTTTTTGTCCACCAACCATATTGCTCATAAAAGCCAATATAGGGTTGAAACACTGTTTTTATGGATGGTGGAGCAATGGGTTTTTCTGCTGCTGCAACATATATCCATTGTTCGGGTTGATCGGGCTGGCCGGCTTCATTGCCCCGTTGCTGCAATGCTTGCTGTATGGCGGCTGTAATTTTGCCCATATCGCGCTTTTCCATAACCAGCGCAAGTTCGGTATAAAGCGGCATGTCTTTAGCCAGTAGCGGCTGAATAGGGGCTAATAATAACCATATAAAAATGATAATTTTGTTCATGCTAATCTGGTGCTGCATCGAAAGAATAATTGATCCTTGGGCTATTCTTACCTTATATAAGTTTATTTAATATTGTGCGTGCCATGCAACCATCTTCAGCTAAACCATTATCCAGCAAGCCTCTAGCAGAAATATTGCGGCCACAAAAGCTGGAAGATATACAAGGGCAAGAGCATTTGCTACAACCCCATGGGTTGCTGGGGCGCATGTTATTGGCTGGCCGCCTTGCTTCTATTATTTTATGGGGCCCCCCAGGTTGTGGAAAAACCACCCTTGCCCGTTTGCTGGCTAAAAGAATGGGGTATCACTATATTGCCTTGGCCGCGGTTACTGCCGGTGCTGCCGAACTTAAGCAAGCATTTCAAGAGGCCGAGCAACTTAGTCATGGTCTTTCCCCCTGCCCTACCCTATTATTTATTGATGAGATCCACCGTTTAACACGAATACAGCAAGATATATTATTGCCAGCAACCGAATCTGGTTTAGTTATTCTGGTGGGGGCCACCACTGAAAACCCCTCTTTTACTTTATCTTCGGCCTTGCTCTCGCGCTGTCAACTGGCTTTATTAAAACCATTAACCGAAGATGCCTTGGAAAGCCTTTTGCAAAAGGTTGAAGCGCAGCTTGGTACGCCTCTCCCCCTTACAGAAGCCGCCCGCAGCCATCTTAAACACATGGCGGGTGGCGATGGTCGCTACTTGTGCAATATGGCTGATATATTGACCAATATAGCCCAATCCGAGCCAGATTCCGCAATATTCGATGAAAAAACATTAGCACAACTTCTTAATAAACGCGCCCCACTCTATGATAAATCGAAAGAACAGCATTATGATTTGATTAGCGTGTTGCATAAGGCCGTGCGTGGCTCGGATACCGATGCCGCCCTTTACTGGCTGGCGAGAATGATACAAGGCGGGGAAGATCCACGCTTTATAGCCCGCCGACTGATGCGCATGGCCGTAGAAGATATTGGCCTTGCGGATATAGAAGCCATGCATATTACCGCGGCGGCGGCTGATCAATATGAAAGGCTTGGCAGCCCTGAAGGAGAATTGGCCTTAGCCAACGCCCTTATTTATTTATGCAATGCCCCCAAATCTAATGCCGCCTATAATGCGTGGAAAAAAGCGCAAAAACTAGCAGAAGCCTATCCCCATGAACCAGCGCCCTATTTTGCCCGCAATGCCAGCACCAAATTAATGAAAAATCTGGGCTATGGCCACGGCTATATTTATGATCATGACACGGAACATGGATGTGCTGGCCAAAATTACTTTCCTGAGACCCTAGCACGGCATTCTTTATATCACCCCGTTGAGCGTGGCCTTGAACGGGAAATAGCCAAAAGATTGCATTGGTGGCAACAGTTTCGTGAAAAGAACCCCCAATAAACCCATCACCTGCCTCCCTTTTCTCTGCCTTCTCATCACATAAAATTTTATTTATATTTTGCTATTATCACAAATGAATTGATTTATCACATAAAAAATTTACCTATATTTAACCAAATATAGTATTTTTTGTTGATTAAAATTAAAAATTAATGCAACATTAAAAATATGTAATGAAATTGAGGGCAACGCCCCTTAATGTTGATAGGGAGCAAGTAGCATGGTTGAAGAACATAATTCATCTTCACAATCATCGACGGGTAGTGAAGGAGGAACTCGCCGGAGTAGTGCTCTTGGTAAAGTTGTTTACAATACCTATGTACCAAATCAAGAAGCAGCCCAGAAAAATGAAGAAAGGCTTGCCGCGGCGGCGGCTGCAACGCGTATTCGCATTGATAATTCTATACCTGCTTGGCAACAACAGGGCTATGCACATCCCCAAACCTATATAGAAAGAGCCAGACATAAAACAACGGGCCTGAATATTGCAGGATTTACCTTTGAATCTCTACAATATAATATTGCATTAGATCATCCCAGCAATGGAGGTGGTAGGTTTTTTAGTCAGGTTAATGCCCAAGGGGCAATTTTTAATGGGCAATCTGATTTTTTGGGTGCCGATTTCAGCAGTTGGGATTTACGTGGTGCCACCTTAGCGCTGGCAATTTTAGATTATGCTAATTTTTCTCCAGCCACTGCCGAAGAAGGCATTACCTACTCGCTAGCGGGGGCTAATTTTTCTGGTGCTTCTTTAGAAAATAGCAATTTTTATAAAGCTGATTTAGCCAATGCCACTTTTGCTAATGGCACAGCAACCTATCTAAATACGGCCCATTTTAATAACGCCAACATGCAAGGCGTCAATGCTATAAATTGTGATTTTGAAGGTAATCAAGCGCTACAAGATGTTAATTTACAAGAAGCCCAACTTATCCATGCCAATTTCAATGAAGCCAACCTCAACCGCAGCATTTTAGCCGGGGCTAATTTTGAACAAGCCAAACTCAACAACACTAAAATTAATGGTGTTGATGTTAGCGGGGTAAATTTTAAGGATGCGCAACTCCGTAATGTTAATCTTTCATTCCATAATGATGTGATTTTTGGTGAAGGGAATCAGCGTCCAATATTAACCGGGGCTAATTTACAAGGGGCGAATCTCAGCGGCAGAGATTTAAGCTACATGGATTTAAGCGGGGTGGATTTAAGCGGCGCGGATCTTAATGGCGCAAATTTAACGGGCGCTAACCTAAGCGGTGCTATTTTTTCCTCCGCCACTCAGGTTGCGGGTATAAAATTGACGAATGCCGATTTAAGTGGCGCCATCTTAAATGATGTGGATTTAAGCTGGGGTGATTTAGCCTCTGTTACTATTTCCGAAAGCACGCAAATGGCTAGAACAAATTTAGCATTCTGCAATCTGGCCGGTGCCATCATTGAAAAAGGAGCTAACCTTAAAAGCGCAAATATGAATTTTGCCGATTGTACGGGCGCTAGTATTATTGGGGTGGATTTAAGTAGCGTGAACATGGTGGATATTAACTTTAACGCTGCTGATTTAGCTGACAGCAATTTATCCGATAAAGATTTTACCCGTTGTAATATTGAAGGGGCTAATTTTGCTGGCGCCATCATGCACAATGTTAACTTAAATGATAAAAGCTTTACTGGCCCCGTGGAAGGGCAAAAAGGGGTGAGTTTTGAAGGCGCTGATTTAACTGGCGCCATCTTAAATGATGTGGATTTAAGCTGGGGTGATTTAGCCTCTGTTACTATTTCCGAAAGCACGCAAATGGCTAGAACAAATTTAGCATTCTGCAATCTGGCCGGTGCCATCATTGAAAAAGGAGCTAACCTTAAAAGCGCAAATATGAATTTTGCCGATTGTACGGGCGCTAGTATTATTGGGGTGGATTTAAGTAGCGTGAACATGGTGGATATTAACTTTAACGCTGCTGATTTAGCTGACAGCAATTTATCCGATAAAGATTTTACCCGTTGTAATATTGAAGGGGCTAATTTTGCTGGCGCCATCATGCACAATGTTAACTTAAATGATAAAAGCTTTACTGGCCCCGTGGAAGGGCAAAAAGGGGTGAGTTTTGAAGGCGCTGATTTAACTGGCGCAACCTTAAATAACTGCACATTAAGCAGCTTTAATCTTAATGGCGCTAATCTCACGGGTGCATCATTAGAAGGCTCTATATTGTCCAATATATCCTGTATTGGAGCCAATTTTACGCATGCCAGTCTTAATAATAGCAACATCCTGCTGAGTAATATGAATGGCGCAATTCTTAACGACAGCAGATTAGACCATGCGACCCTTCATGGTAGCGTGTTGATTGGAGCAAAACTGAATGGCGCCTATATGGAGCAAACGGCCATCACCGACTGCAATCTTGAAAAAACTGAGCTGAAACAAGCCAAGATAAGTTCTGCAGCATTAAATAATATTAACCTGCAACAGGCTGATCTTAGTGGCACAATATTAAAAAACTGCACCTATAGAAATATTGATTTGTGTGACGCCAATATGCAGCGAACATTCATTGTGAATGATCTACCAGAATTAATGCACAATGTTAAATTAGATAGAGCTGATCTTTCCCACAGTACTATTACGAATTTAATGATAAAAGCTACAACGGATTCCTCTCATAATCGATTGGGTGAAATAAGCGATGCCAATTTTACAGGGGTAAAAGCTAATAGGTTACATATTACGGATACGCATCTTGTAAATGTTAATTTTAGTGGGATGGAGCTCACTGACTTAGGGTTAAGTATTAATGGCAATAGCGATACATCCACGCAACCTAATATGCGTCAAACCCTATCAACCCAAAAAAATTCTTATGATCTTCGCACACAGCCTCAAAATGTCAAAAAATTTGCCGCTACCATTCAACATTGCAATTTTTCTGATATTACTTCTGAAAGTGCGGCGCCTATCATTATCAATAATGCCTATATCCTGAACGGTGACCATAGCATAAATTCTGGAATGGATGGTTGTCAGAATATTCGCATTGGTTTAAACAACTGCACAACCCTAGGATTAACAATAAGGGATGGAGAGAATATAAGAATTCAACTCAGTTCTTGTGATATACGTAATCGCAGCAACGGACCAGATAATGGTTATACCGATATTTCAGGATCCTCTATTAGCGGCTATGTTAGTAATACAGAAATATACGGTCTCATAGCGAACGACACCACAGCAGCTAAAGGGATTACATTTGTCGACAAATCAGTTGTGCGAGCCATACAAAATCAGAAGGATACTATTTTTGCTGATCTTCCCATTGGGCACCAATCATTTGCAGAAAAACCAGTAACTATTGGTGGAGAGCTAGCCTATACAGATATGGAAAATATAATCTACAACCCCATTGCTGACATTGCTTCACAAGCTTTTGCACATATATATCTTGCTGAAGAACATCTGAAAGAAAAATTAGCTTCCATGATAATAAAAGATCAATATGGAAAACCAGACCCCGATTCACCAACATTATCACTAAAAGAACAAAAAAACTTAGTGATGCAAACTATTGAAAGGTCTGTCGAGCAAAAAAGAGCTTTGTTGGGAGCCAATGCATCAGAAGATCAATTGAAAAAAGAGAAAGAATGGGCTCAAGATATGATTTTCAAACGTTTGGAAAGAAAATATCCTGAACAATGCATGAACGCAGCTCCAGATGCAGCAGCTACAAACGCGCCAGTGGTAGCAAATGCTAAAACGTCTGCCAACAGGCCTTCATTGTAAAGAATGTCAGCTTTGTTGTGCGCGAACAGGCCCTAAAAAGAACGGAGACGTAATGGTTTAACCTTAGGCAATATCACCGGTTGCAGGGATAGCGCCGCTGATGCCATATTCCTCATATCGATGGTAAGGGGCGCATACTCCACACGGTTAAAATCTGCTGGCCGACCGCGCGGGTTGCTGATATAGCGCACACCATCTAGTAACTTGTTCTGTTGTTTATGGTTATGGCCAAATAGGCAGAGCTTCAACTTAGAAGGCACAGAAGCCTCTGTGAGCAAATCATGCATGTGGCTATTACCATAAATACCCGCCGCTAAAGGGTTAGAGGGATACTCCCACCATGAAATCAACTCCTTACGCGGTAAGGTATGGGTGATCATCACCACAGAATTCACGGCCTGATTTTCTTCACATTGCTGTAAATCCTGCCATAGGATAAGGGCTTCGCCCACCGCCATATTACCCAAATCAGTTAAAAAATCTACTGAATGCTCAAGGTTATGATACTCAGTTAAAAATTCTCGAATATACTCAAAAGATTGCCATGCGTGAATATAGGGTTCACCCAAACGATAATCCCAACCCAAATATTGGCCAATAAAAGCCACATCGCCAATAATAACCGGTCTATCTGGCAGAAAATGTACATTATCCATATAGGCTATTTCTTGCGATAATTGCTGCTGCAATATCGACCACTCGGCAAGAGAAGCCGTTGAAAAACTGGCCTCAAATTCATGGTTGCCATGCACAAATAATACCTGTTGATAGGCTTGTGCAATCCGCCCCAATTCCTGCATGGTTTGGGCAATGCTATCCGAAACATCCCCCGCTACCACGGCAATGGGTGAACAGGCAAGCTTGTGCCAATCCAACGGGTGATCCGGCCAGCGATCCACATGCAAATCGCTAATCAGATCAATTTGCCCATAATTTGACCACGCAACCATTGGGCTTATACCAGCTTTTTCACAGCCCGTTCTATGCGGGCGCAGGCATCCATTAATATATCCGTGGCCACCGCAAAAGATAAACGGAAATAAGGAGAAAGGCCAAAAGCTTCACCCTGAACGCAGGCAATCCCCTCTTCTTCCAGCAAATAGCCCACCACATCGCTATCACTGTGCAATATTTTACCATCTGGGGTTTTTTTACCAATAAGGCCAAGGCAAGAAACATATAAGTAAAAGGCACCACGCGGCGATAACACCGAAATGCCTGATACATTATTCAAAAAAGCCACCGCTTTATCGCGCCGTTCTACATAAACAGCCGCCGCTTGGCCTAAAAATTGTTGATCCCCTTCCAAAGCGCCAACGGCCGCTGCCTGCGCAATAGAACAAGGGTTAGACGTACTCTGGCTTTGTACCTTGCTCATGCCCTTAATCAAGGCAGCCGGCCCACCCGCATAGCCAATACGCCAACCGGTCATGGCATAGGATTTGGATACACCATTTAAGGTAACCACCCGATCATATAATTTTGGCTCTACCGCAGCAATGGTTGCAAAAACCTGACCATCATACAGTAAATGCTCATAAATATCATCGCTCAGCACCTTAACGGCTGGGTAGCGTAACAACACTTCTGCCAGTGCTTTCAACTCTTCAGCACTATAGGCAGCGCCAGTGGGGTTAGAGGGGCTGTTCAGAATAAGCCAGCGGGTTTTTTCAGAAATCGCCGCTTCTAATTGTGCGGGCGTAATCTTAAATTCTTGCTCTTCTGAGCAAGGCACAATCACCGGTACACCTTCTGCCAATAGCACAATATCTGGGTAAGAAACCCAATAAGGGGCTGGAATAATCACTTCATCGCCAGCATTAAGCGCAGCCATGAACACATTATACAATACCTGTTTGCCACCAGTTCCCACTGAAATTTGCTCGGGTGCATAGGTAAGGCCATTCTCGCGCAAAAACTTAGCCGCAATTGCTTTTTTTAACTGGGGCGTACCGTCAACCTCGGTGTATTTTGTATCGCCGCGGTTCATGGCATCTATCGCCGCTTGCTTGATATGGGCTGGGGTATCAAAATCTGGCTCGCCGCCACCCATATTAATAATATCACGGCCACTGGCTTTCAGGCTACGCGCCTTTTGTATAACTGCCAAGGTGGGGGATGGTTTAATACGATTCAAACGGTCGGCAAGCACGGTCGATACTCCTTATATCAGCTGTTTTTATCCATGGGTGATTGTAAGCCCATCCCTATTTTTTGCCAGAAGGCAAACTGACCCTTACCAGCTCACGGCCATCTTGAGCGCGTTTTAAGCTGATATTTAAGCGATTAAAACCAATGCCTTCACTGGCCAAATAATCTTGAATATACACCAAGCGCTGGAAAGCAGGGTTAACTTCTTGCTGCGTATCCATAGCTAAAGCCGAAAAAGATTCCAGACGCAGCATTAAACTAGCATCATTTTTCATGGCGGCTGCCAATGGTTGCAATTGCGCCTTATGCGCTGGCAATAAAGCCGTGGCGCGACCACGATAGAGCAATAAACCCTGACTATTATTAGCAATGGAACTGGTGGCAACCGAACTGCTCGCCACAGATGTTGGCGCAGAATGTACCATAGGGGTAACTGGCGCTGATACTGGCTTTGCGGCAGAGGCTGGCACCGAGCTGGTGTTTGAGTTTTGGGTTGCAACGGGGGCATTTTCATTTTTTACCACCACCACCGCTTTGGTTTTGGCACCGCCTATATTAGCTGGCGGTAATTTTTTCTCTGGTATTTTCTCTGGCTGCTTTTCTGGTTGAGGCAAATGCGGCGGGGTAACAGACACCGGCTGAGGTGGCACAGCCGCTTGGTGGGGGGCAATTTCAGTTTTTTCAACGGGAACAGCATTCACCAAAATTTCTTCTGCAGGCGGCATGGGTGCCATGGGCGGAGAATGAACAGCCCCAGTATTTTTAGAAGCAGCATCTTCCAGCGGGGTATTTTCTGGCGCTAAGCCTTCTGCATCTGCCATTTGATTGCCAGCATCGTTGGTTGGCTCAGCTGGTAATTGCAAGGCCGCGGCTACTTTTACCTCTGTCACTAATGGTTGTGGCGTAGCATGTGCTATTTCTGCCTTGGCTGAAATAGGTGCGGTTGGCGTTGGTGCCGCTGCCACGGTTGGTGCCGGAGCAATACGCACGGGCGGCACTATTGGCACAACGGCCACTGAAGTGGTGGGGGGTTGCGGGGCTACCGGTAAGCTGGGCGGTTGTACAGCTTTAACAACTGGCGGTGAAGCGACCACAGGCGCTGGGGTGGATACAGGGGCTGGCACAGGAGAAGTTTTTACCAAGGCACCAGTAGATTCCTGCGGGGCGGGAACGTGATCGGCATTTTCAAATGCTGCAGAAGGCTGCACAGCCGCAGATTGACCATACAACACCCCCCAATCAATAGTTACACTGCTATCAGCCGCTTGCACCTGTTGCAGCGCTAATGATATACAGGCCACAGAAAGAGCCGTGGTTACTATTAATAATTTTTTGCTGGAAAAACCTATTTTTTTCATTGCCCCACTGCCCCACAAATTATTACGCACAATTATTATTTACTTTACTGGGCTTACCCCATATGGGTTTTGATCATTTTATCCATGGCAGGCACAACAATCATTGTGCCACCATTATCGTTACAGCTTTAAGCTTTCGCCAAAACATCTTTTAATTGCGGATGTAAATTGGGGTTAGCCGCCAAAATAGAAGCCCCCGATAAAGGATTTCTTTTCCCTGCCAAATCAGTGGCATAACCGCCAGCTTCTTGTACCAAAATAATCCCTGCGCCCACATCCCATGGAGCCAGATCACGCTCCCAATAGCCATCAAAACGGCCAGCTGCTACATAGGCTAAATCCAAAGCCGCCGAACCAAAACGGCGCAAACCAGCAACAGTTGATAAAATAACGGCTGATTCTTTTTGAAACTGAGCAATACTACCCTTACCCGGGCGCGGCGTACCACAAACAATCAAGCTATCGGCTAAGTTACGGCGGGCAGAGACCCGCAAACGCTGATTATTAAGATAAGCACCGCCGCCTTTTTCAGCCAGAAATAATTCATCCCGCACGGGGTTATATACCAACCCAGCCGTAATCTCCCCTTTTTGTTCAACGGCGATGGCTATAGACCAATGGGGTACACCATGCAAAAAATTAGTGGTGCCATCTAATGGATCAACCACCCATCTTTCTTCGGTAGAACCACTAGCACCGCTTTCTTCCATTAAAAAACCAAAATGAGGGCGGGCTTTGGCCAGCTCTTCCCTAATAATTTTTTCAGCGTTCATATCAGCGCTAGAAACAAAATCAGCCGGCCCCTTGCGTGATACCTGCAAATTTTCTACTTCACCAAAATCTTTTACCAAACCACGGCCAGCACGTTGCGCTGCTTTTACCATCACGTTAAAAATAGGAGAACGAATCATAAGAACTTTACCTTGAGAACCCAAAAAAACAGCATTACTTACACCCTGCTATGGCCAATAAAATCTACTTTACCAGCCATAACAGGAAGGTCTGGCTTTATTTTTTGGCGCGCTCTACATAAGTAGCATCGGCAGTTCGCACCACAATTTTCTCGCCCGCTTCAAGGAAAGGCGGCACTAAAATACGCACACCATTTTCTAAAACCGCTGGTTTGTAAGAAGATGAAGCCGTTTGACCTTTTACCACAGGATCAGCCTCAGCCACCAACATGACCACGGTTTCCGGCAATCTTACGGAAAGCGCTTGACCTTCATAGGTAGAAATGCTGCACACCATACCATCTTGTAAAAAGGCACCAGGCTCTCCCACAATTTCCTTGGAAACAGTAATTTGTTCAAAACTCTCTTGGCTCATGAAGGTAAAACCTTCAGCATCAGCGAATAAGAAATTGTAATCATATTCGTCAATACGCACTTTTTCCACAGTTTCTTGGGTACGGAAGCGCACATTGGTTTTGGTGCCGCTGCGCAAATCACGCATTTCCACCTGCACCACCGAGGCGCCCTTACCAGGCTGATAAATTTCACTTTTCAGCACAACCCATAGCTTGCCATCCTGCTCCAGCACGTTTCCGGCGCGAATGGTAATGGCGGTTACTTTCATTGTATTGGTACCTTCTTCCAAATATTTTGCAAAACAAACGGTTTTATGGCTATAACATTACCCTTGCTGTTGCGCAATCAATTAAAGGAAAGCCTATTGTCCCAGCCTGCTCTTTCTTACCCCCTCTCCTTACCAGAGCATTTACAAAAAAACCGTGGCAATTTATTAAAACGTGCCCGCATGATCAGACAGATCCGCACATTTTTTGATGCCCAAGCTTTTACAGAGCTGGACATACCAGCCCTCACGCCCATGGTTAGCATAGAGTTACTAGCTGGTTGCACAGAAAAATTTTATGCCCTAAATGGGCAGGAAGGGACGCTACAATGGTACAGAAATAGTAGCAATGACCGCCAGATAATGGCTGATATTATCGGCCTATTAAGAGGGGTTGCCCATTTATCCAGCGATAATCTTTTTCACAATTCAACCAGCACCAAAAATTGCGATCCTTTTCAAGATTGCTTATTTTTAAGCCTAGCAGAAGCATTTACTTTATTTTGTGGCATTGATCTTTTAGCCACCTTGCCTAGCCCTCAAAAGCCTGCTGCTCTTCACTTAGCAAGCGAGGCACAGCGCCTTGGCATTCAGCTCACGCAAGCTGCCGACTGGCAGAATATGTGCCAGCAAATTATCGCTGGGCATATTGCCCCTAAATTGGGCGCGCCGCAACCAGCTATTATCCATGATTGGCCAACAGCGCCCCACATACAAGGCCAACAGGATATAAAGCCCAGCCACTATTTTCAGCTTTATATCAATGGCCAACAGCTGGCCACCGGTTTTAGCTGGCAAGAAATCAGTGGCATCCACCTCAATATCAATATGTTGGCCATGCTGCTAACCGCCAGTAACACAGTGGGGGATGTATGCTGGCTGGCCACATAAACCCCAATGATTGGCATTTTGCTTACACACAAGGCATGGAAGATGCGCGGCAAGCGCTGGATATAGCCAGAAAAAAAAATCAAGGCTTATGCCTTATTAATCCACCCGATTCTTGTTTATATATGGGGGCATGTTTTTTTAGTGCCTTACTTCAGCAGCTTTCAACGCTGGCCAGCCCCACCCCGATTATTGGTATTTATGACGCGGGCAGCAACGCAGGCTATGCGTTAGCGGCTTTTCAAGCTGGTATTCAATATGTAGCTTTTGCTGGCACGCCTCTTGTTTTCAACCGCCTTGCTTCTATTCAACAGCAGCGAGGTGGATATTTATTAGCTGCGCTTTGTTTGCCCGATTTGTTGAATGATGGTTGAAAAACTCTTTTACCTCGGTTATGTACTGCTTTTCTTATTCATTCCTAAGGCATGAACCAACATGAAAATTACACAAAAAGTTAAAAAAATTCTTTCTTACTATGAGAGTGATAATCCGGGCACCAAAACCAACATCGCCCGTATTTTAGGCCATGGTAAATTGGGTGGCACGGGTAAAGTGGTTATTTTACCCGTGGATCAAGGCTTTGAGCATGGCCCTGCCCGCAGTTTTGCCCCTAACCCCGCTGGTTACGACCCTCATTATCACTTTCAATTGGCTGTAGAGGCTGGTCTTTCTGCTTATGCTGCCCCTTTGGGCATGTTGGAAGCGGGTGCTAGCACCTATGCTGGACAAGTGCCGCTGATTTTGAAAATGAACAGCGCCAACAGCCTTTCTCGCTTGAAAGAAGATGCAGATCAAGCCGTTACCGCTTCTGTGCAAGATGCCTTGCGCCTTGGTTGCTCGGCTATTGGTTTTACCATTTATCCGGGTTCTGATCAAACCTATGACATGATGGAAGAAATTCGTGAATTATCGGAAGAAGCCAAAGCCGTTGGTTTAGCGGTTGTTGTTTGGTCTTACCCACGCGGCAGTGTTTCTAAAAAAGGTGAAACCGCGGTGGATATTGTGGCTTATGCCGCGCATATGGCCACTTTGTTGGGCGCGCACATTATTAAGGTAAAACCACCCACCGCTGATTTGGAATTGGATGCTGCCAAAAAAGTGTATATCGAGCAAAAAATTCCTGTGGGGGAATTGAAAGACAGAATTGCCCATGTGGTGCAATCTTGCTTTAATGGCCGCCGTATTGTGGTGTTTTCGGGTGGTGAAACCAAAGAATTGGATGGAATTTATGAAGAAATTCGCCAAATTCGTGATGGTGGTGGTCATGGTTCAATCATTGGCCGCAATACTTTCCAACGACCAAAAGCTGAAGCCTTGGCCATGCTGAATAATATTATCAATATTTATTTGGGCCGCTTTTAATTGGCTAAGCAGCAAAAAACTAACACCCCTTCAGCCGTTTCCCATCAGGCTGTAAGGGGCTGTGAACTTTATTTAATGACCCCGCCACAATTGGTGCTTTCTGAATTTTGTAAAAATTTACAAAAGGCTCTTGAAGTTGGCGGGGCATTAATTACGGCCTTACAAATTAGGCTAAAAAACCCTGATGAAACAAGTGCAGAAGAGGCCGTTATAAAAGAAGCCGTGCAGGCTATTCTCCCAATTTGTCAGCATTATGGGGTAGCCACCATTCTTAATGATCGACCAGATTGGGCGCAATATTGGGGGTGTGATGGCGCGCATATCGGCCAAAAAGATATGCCGATTGAAAAAGCCAGAGCCTTATTGGGCAAGGATTTAATGTTAGGCGTTACCTGCCATGATAGCCGCCACCTTGCGATGGATGCAGCAGAAAAAGGGGCGGATTATGTGGCCTTTGGCGCCTTTTATGATAGCGCCACCAAAAAATCGCCGCATAAACCAGAACCAGAAATTTTAACATTCTGGTCGGATATTATGGAAATACCATGCGTGGCCATTGGTGGTATTACAGCTAAAAATGCGCTGCCCTTAATCAATGCGGGGGCAGATTTTTTATGCGTGTCTTCGGCTATTTGGCAGCATCCTCAAGGGGTAGAAACAGCAACACAGGAATTTCTTACGGTTTTTGATGAAGCGCGGGCTGTTAATTAAGCTCTTATCAACCTTACTGTGATTTTTATATCACTTTTTGCTTTGCAAAATTCAATTTTGGGGTTACTATAATCTTATACAATATTAATAAAGTAGCTTGAATGAGATTGAAAGTGTGGCTTTATGAGTGTTTCTGCGATACAAAATATTGGCATTACGGCAGTTCAACCAACTGCCAATCAATACCCTAAAAATGCAGCATCTGAAAAAGCGGATAGCTCCACTGGTGTGGCCTATGTTAAATATTTTAGCCCTGTATTGAACATAGACCGTGAAAGCAACACGGTTTTATTACAATATCGCGATGCTTCCACCGGCGATGTCAAAGCCCAATACCCTTCAGAAAGCCAGCTAAAAGCTTATACAGAACAGCAACGCCTACAAAAACAAGCGGAAGAAAAACAAGCCGACGCTGCGCTACTAAAAGCTGAAACACAGCCAACAACCAACGCAGGCAACAGCCAGCCGAATGTAACAACGGCAAAAGAAATAAAAACAGCACCAGTGGCGGTTTTTGTTCCCTACAGCGCTGGTGAAAACACTGGCACCACCGCCAAAAAAAGCGATAAACCAGTGGTGGTTGTTTCTAATGATAAAAGCATAAATAAAACCGTATAATTGCCCTCATTCTCTTAGCCTAAACTGATCAAGACGGGTGTATGATCGCTGGCTTTTTCTAAGCCTCTTGGTTTTTTATCAATCGAGCAGCTTTCCATGCGGTCAATCAATTCTGGCGATAATAAAAAATAATCAATTCTAATACCATGATCCATTGGCCATGCGCCGGCTTGATAATCCCAAAAACTATAATGACCAGCCTCTTGATGCTGTACCCGAAACCCATCCACTAAGCCCATATTAATCAAGCGGCGGTAACAGGCTCTGGCTTCCGTACTAAACAAAGCGTCGCCCAGCCATGCTTTGGGGTCATAACAATCAATATCTTCAGGAATAATGTTAAAATCCCCCCCCACCATAAAGGGGATTTCTTGCGCCAATAACCCAGCCAAATGCTTTTCTAAACGCTTCAACCATTCTATTTTGTAGGAAAATTTGGGTGTATCCTTAGGGTTGCCATTGGGCGCATAAATACAAATAATGTGAAGGGTTGGGTTTTCTAAACGCACTTCTAAAAATCTGGCTTGTAGATCTTCATCATCGCCCGGCAATTTATCATGCAGCACTTCCATGGGGCGGCGGCTGAGAATAGCCACACCATTATAGGCTTTTTGCGGCACCACCGCCATTTTATAATTAAGCGGCCAAAATTCCATTTCTGGAAAATCGGCCGTTTTTAACTCCTGCAACAACAGCACATCAGGGTTATGCTGCTCCAACCAATCTTTTACTATACCCAATCTGGCTTTAATTGAATTGACGTTCCAAGTAGCAACCCGCAAAACCATGACATGCTAACCTTATTATTATTCATACATACCAGCCTACAACTAAAACATTTTGTGCCTAAAGCCAAGCATTAAGCCTTGCTGGCTATCCAGAATCATTTTATCTGCCTATAATTTGCCCTTAACATAATCGTGATAGTTTGAGGCAAGATCATAGAAAAAATTCAGTGAAAGAAGGCGGGATGCTGAAACATAAGCGCATGGTTACCCCTTTACCTTTTATGCTAGCCTTAGGTTTGCCTTTACTGCTTTGCCCGCAACTGGCGCAAGCAGAAAAAACGGCCGGCGCATCGGTGCGCATGGCCATTAGTGCGGCGCCGCCGCCGCCCATTAGTGCTGTTGATGATCTGCTGACCTTGGTTGAGCGTCACAGTGAAAAAGGCGCCATTGAAAAATTAGAGCAACGCCTAAAAAAAGGCGCGGATGTGAATGCTATGCTCGATGAACGGTTGGGGGGCTGTTCTTTACTCAGCCATGCTATTTTTGCCACCAATGCTAACCCCAACGCATCGGGCTATAGTGATATTCGCAAACAGCGTTACGATCATATCACCCTATTATTGCAATATGGTGCTAATGTAAAACAGGCCTGTACTGGCCGCTATCAGGAAACCCCCTTGCATCAGGCAGCAGAAAAAGGCGATGTCAACCTAATTTACTTATTGCTGGAACATGGTGCGGATGTGAATGCCCGCGATCAAATGGGGCGCACCCCGTTATTTTATATATTCACTGGCACGCCAGAAGCCGCTAATCTTTTATTGCATTCAGGGGCAGATCCAGAAACGGTAAACCAGCAAAACAGCACCCCCCTGCATACCGCCATTTATTTCAGCAACCCGGATATGGTGGAGCTGTTGCTACAACATGGCGCCAACCCTTTATATATGCCAGCGCAGAACAACCGCACAGCATTAGAAGATGCCCAAAAACGGCTGACTTCCGATCCCAGCAATTATCGGTTAGCGCAATCTATTAGTCTGATGGAAAAATATCAGCGTTTGCGTGCAGAATGGGGTGCAACCCATGCGGGGGGAAAAGCAATATTTTCACCGCCCCCACCGCCCGCCAAGCAATTATTGCCAGCCCTTAATGATTCTGGCCTGATAACAGCAATAAAAACCAATAATCTAGCGCAGGCAAAAGCCTTATTGGCCGCCAACCCCAATGAGGTGAATGATGTGAGTAGCGATGCCCACATGCCGTTACATCTGGCGGTTATCGGCCATCATCTGGAACTCACGCAGCTATTGCTGGATAATAAGGCCAACCCTAATTTGCGCAATGGCGATGGTGAAACGCCGCTTATTCTGGCCAGCGAACAGCCAGAATTAACCAAGCTCTTATTAACCCATGGTGCTAACCCTAATCAAGTGGGCCTATATAAGCACACAGCGTTGGAACGCTCGCAAAACCCAGCGGTGATAGAAATGTTATTGCAACATGGCGCGGATATTAACCATCATTCCTATGATGGCTATAACCCCTTATATGGCGCGGTGAGCAATAAAAACAGCCCAGTGGTTGAATTTTTACTGCAACATGGCGCACCGGTTAATATTCAAACCGATGGCGGCGAAACGCCCTTACATAAAGCCGTTACCGATAAAAACAAAGCCATGGTGGGTTTGTTGCTGGCCAATGGCGCCAACCCTAACCTCAAAAATGTACGCGGCTTTACAGCCTATGATCTGGCCAAAGCACAAATGGATCATGAATTGCTGGCCATGTTAGCGCAAAAAGGCGGCATGGCGGGGGATAAAGAAAAGCTACTGCGCGAGGCTATCGAGCAATCTCATGTTGCTTTTGTTGAACAATTATTGAATGAAGGGGTGGATATTAAGCTTGGCTATCACGCCAATAAGGCGGATGATACTTGGCCAAACTGGCCATTATTGCGGCAAGCGGTGCATAAATACCCCATGAATAGTGCCCTGATTAAACTGTTGATTCAACGCGGTGCCCCCGTAGAATTTATAGATTCCAACCAAAATACCGCCCTGCATTTGGTAGAAGACCCAGAAATTATTGGGCTGTTGGCCGAACGAGGGCTGGATGTGAATAGCCAGAATGACCGCGGTGAAACCCCCTTACATATCCACGCTGCCTATGGCCATGATAAAGCGGTGAACATGCTATTGCATCACAAAGCATTGCCCAATATCCGCAATCGAAATAACCTCACCCCATTAGAAATGGCCTTGCGGGGGCCGCAAGATCAACGCCCCGCCGATGGCCCACCCCCCAATTTTGCGGTGGAAACCCCCAAATATTTAAGCATCATTCAACAATTATTGGCAGCAGGTGCCAATAGCCAAGGCTTATTAACTGCCGATTTCACCAAAGCCCCCTATTATTATTGGCGCAGCAGCGATCAGGCCGAAGGCTATAAAATTTTTTATAGCCAAGCCATGCAGCTTATTAAAACCGCCCCATCACACCAATAATTTTTGTTGGGCATAGTTTCTATTGGGCTAAATCTTATATTTTACCTTGGATTGATTATTGGGGATGGACGGGGTTTCAATCACCCCAATATTTTTCCAAAAACCACAAATTTTTTCAACTATTTGGCCAGATGAATATGAATAATCCAGCGCATCAAATATTATTTGCATGTTATCAACCAGATTTTTCAATGGGTTCAAGGCAGGCACATAGCGCTCGGCCACGGCCTGTGGGGTGTAATCAGATAATTGTTTGGCCAAACTCAATAGGGGTAATTCTGGCCGTTGAAAAAAATCAGCATTAAGATCAGCATAATTAATGCCTGATAGTTTATGTAACTTCACCGCCCATTCGGTTGAATGATAACCGATCGAACGCTGAACAGTTTCAGATTTATGGCGCAATACTAACCCGTAATCCTTCATCATGAAGCTCAGCTGAGCCATATAAGAATGATATAATACATCAGTCAGTGCTTTTTTATCTTCTTTGCCCAAATTATTAAAAGAATGAGGATATGAAGAAGGAAGATATTCCATAAATTCAGCGGATCCAGACTGCTCATCATGGGCAATCGCCAATAAATCCAGTCTTTTATCTTTTACTTGTAATGATTGAATAAGATTTTCCGCAAGATTAATTGAATGAGCGAAACTATTGACAACTGGGTTACCCGCTTGAAACAAAACTTCTTTAATAAAATCAATAGAAGCAGGGTTGGCGGCCAAGTAATTATTGGTTTCTTGTGGCAACTGCACCCAATAATTAAATTGTTCAATCCACGAATTAGCTTCGATTGCCTTATCTCTATATTCGGCTAGATCACCGATACGTAATGACCCCTCCCATTCAATCTTTGCTGGATTAATTGAGCCATGAACCTGAATTTGTTTATCTTGCAGATAAAGGTTTAATTCGGCCAAATAGTTGAAATGCATAGCAATGATCACATGATGCTGCTTTTTAGCGTTCATCGCTCTAAATTGGCGGAATAAATAGGCTGTTTGGCGATCAGGCTCAACATAACAGGCTAATAACTGATCTGATGTAATGGAGGGATCTTTGTTCATGATCATCACAAAAATAATACGGTGCTACTGGTTTGGATTTCTAGCAGAGTAATTATTTATCCACAATATGATATTTTACCAGAACAATAATAAAATTATAGAAACCACCCTTGTGAATCTATAATATAACTATTGATAAAGTGCTGTCTGCATGAGGCGTGAATGACTAAAAATTTTATATTTAGAAAAGCGGATATAACCGATGCCGAAAAATTAGTGGGGCTATGTCACGAGCTCAATCTCTATCATGGTGTCAATGAGAAACCAGATTGCAAAAAGCTGACGCAATATTGGGATTATTTTTCTGTTTTTGTAGTCGCCACAGAAGAAGAAATTGTGGGCTTCTTATCTGGTTATGAGAGTTTTCAATTTCATTTAGCTATTCTTGGCTTTGAACTACAAAATCTTTACGTGAAAGAAAATTATAGAAAAATGGGTGTTGGCAAAATGCTCATGCAAAAAGTCATTGCCATCAAGTACCACGAAGGCGTTGAACGTTTTGCGCTTGGCGCTCAATTGGATAATCATGCTGCCAGAGAGTTTTACCAAAATCTTGGATTTCATGAAAGAGCACAAGACCATGCTCGATATGTTCTAACAGGAGACAAGCTGAAAAAATTTGTTTCTACCACTTCAACTTTATAATTTTGCTAATGCCCGTTGCCCAAACCACAATGCCATGGCGGCGATAAATAGGGGCTGGGTTTCTGCATCCCAAATCCACAGCAAAACTGTTCACGGGGGTGTATCCCTTCAGCCTCTTACCCTCTTGCGCTCACCTTAAAAAAACCA
>JBMOFM010000015.1:0-79015 GCA_049318825.1 Alphaproteobacteria bacterium
CCAGCGGCCAATACAGCGTGCATTTCAGCAACGCTGGCACAATCAAATTTTGAGCCAAGACGCACCAATAACTCCAACACCTGATGGGCAGGGTTAGCTTTTACCGCATAGTAAATATTAGAATTAGGCATGGCGCGTTCTAGGGCGCGATAATTATCGGCCACCACATTCAAATCAAACACCAAACAAGGGGTTGCGGGTTGGTTATCAGCAAAAAAGGAATTAATACGTTGATTCATCAGAGATTCTCTTTCCTATCAACCGTTACGGTCAACAAAAAACACAATAAAAAATGGCGACTAAAAGCAAAATGCCAATAGTGCTCAACAATTTCTTGCGAAAAGAATCTTTTTCTGGAAAAAAACCAACAAATAGGCAGTGACCTACCTACAACAACATCCAACATCGTAAGCTCCATCTATCCGGATACAAAGCCGGAAAGGTTGAAGGATACGCGTTACGTCGTTGCATAACCATCAAAGGCCAGTGGCACGTGCGAATTGCGTTCTTGAGGTCATTTATACATCCTTTTCCTATTTGTGTAAAGACCTAATATGGGATGCGCTTTTGTGCGCAGTCCTAACCTTAAAGTGATGTGATTGCAGTTAGGGTAAGGTTTATTGATTTTTTATATTTATAAGTTATTATTACGTAGAATTTTTTCGTTTAAAAATCCAAGTGATGTATTATGTCCGTTTCTATCAGTGTAAGCAGCGACCGTCATGTTGATCGCTGGAAGTACCACTCTGAAAGTGATGCGGAGGTAATAGAAGAAACTGATATTCTTGTTGAAATTGGCGATGTTGATCCTGATTTATTGAATGTCTCCCAATATTTACGTGAACAAACTCAGAGATTTGAACGGGGTTTTTTATGTGACAGGCAACACAGAATATATCACCTATTTAAGAAAAGCGGATGAAGGGATGAATTTTGATAGCCTGTTGGATGAGTTGAGTGAACAATTGGGTGATTTACTGGAAAAGGGTAAAATAGTATTTCTGGAACGCGATACCCCAGTGGTGGATGGCGTGGCTTTTGTTGGTGTTTGTGGTTGGTGGAACTTCAGGATGGGTGAGGGCGTTTTTGCTGAAGACACAGTGACGGAAGGTATAAAAAATTTTCATTACCCACATCCAGAGATTACAGGACAATTAATTGCAGATAGAGCAGAAATAGAGGCCGAAATGTTGGCTGAGCGGGTTGCTGCTTTACAATTGCGCGCTGATGTTAAGGAAATTGTAGTTGTCACCCATACAGCTTCTCACCCAGAATTGGTGAGGCCACAATGGACGGAAACCACTGCATATATACAACAAATGCTGAATTTAGGAAAAAATACCCCCAATTCTTCTTTAAAGCTAGTATTTCGACAAGCCATCAATCAAGAAAAACCAGATTTACTTCTGCATGTGATTGGTGCCTATACTGGCAATCCAAGCATGAAAAAAGTGGTGGAAGCCGATGTGTTTGGTAAAATTAGCCAGTGGTTTTACGGGCATATTCACCGTGCCAATGATAGGATGATTGAACATGATAATGGTCATGTCATACAATATATTAACGCATCTAAAGGCCAACCCAATGATCGACCAAGGGGTGAAAAAACGCTGTATCGTCCTAAAAATCTTATTATATAATATTGAGAATATTGGACCATGAATACTCCACCTATTTCTGAAGAAGAATACGCCTATATTTTTTCTTTGCCTTTCGCAAAAAGCACTTTAGATAGAGGGGGAGAGCTTTGGTCGGATAGAGGGGTTGATCCTTACAAGAAATCTATACCTCTCAATAGGTGGGAAGAATATCCCAAGCTATTGACTAAAGATACAGCCATCGAACTTTTTCGTGATATCAGCGATGCCCATAAAATGATACCAGCCGCTGGGAACTTTTTAATCGAGTTCATGTCAGAGGGATGTCATCCACAAACCAGATTAAGCTTGGCCGAAGGAAGGGAAATACTTCAAAACAAGCAAGCAAGAAAACTGCTTTTTAATATTTGGGCTGCTGATTATTCTAATACTAACTATATGATTATTATTGGTTATGTTCGCTTTCAAGATTTGTTACCCCACAATGAAGCTGTAAAAATTTTTCACCTTGAAAATAATTGGGGGCAATTTTTCCAAGAAGGAAGCAAGCTTTTTGAAGAAAATTCGGATCCTGCGAATAAAGAAAACAGATTCCTAACTCAAGCTGATATTGCGGAAGTTTTTAGAGATTATACCCCTCCACCACCAAAATTATCACGATACAAAACATCGTTGAAAAATACCCCATAATAAACGCAGTATCTTCTTGAGATAATCATGTGACGCAAGCAACTATTGCCAATAAGGTTATTTTAGAGCAGTTTGAGCGGGCATTAGAATTATTGCTGGCACAAGTGGTTCATGGATATTTCCTATTTTTTACAGCAACTGATTAATGGCATTACCCTTGGCGCGGTTTATGGTTTGGTGGCCATTGGCTACACCATGGTTTATGGCATTATTGGCATGATTAATTTTGCCCATGGCGAAATTTATATGGTGTCAGCTTTTATAGCGGTGTTGCTTTTTGCTGTGTTAGGCTTGGCGGGTGTAGCCAGTTTACCGATTCTTCTCATATTGGTGTTGTTGGGTTCTATGGTGCTGGCGGCGATTTATGGCTGGGGGGTTAATCGCTTGGCCTATAAGCCATTGCGCCATTCCCCGCGCTTAGCACCACTTATTTCGGCTATTGGTGTTTCTATTATTTTACAGAATTTTGTGCAAATCACGCAAGGAGCGGGGGTAAAAACGCTGCCTTCATTAATTGAAGGCGGCTGGAATTTTTCTCAACACACCGATGGCTTGCCCATAAGGCTGGGTTACTTACAAGCCGTGGTGTGGGGCACTACCCTATTATTAATGGCAGGGTTTACTTGGCTGATTAAAGGCACCAGTCTAGGTAGGGCACAGCGCGCTACTGAGCAGGATAAAATAATGGCGGCTTTGTGCGGGGTTAATGTAGAGCGCACCATTTCTTTTACCTTTATGATTGGCGCGGCTTTGGCGGCGATGGCGGGGGTATTAATTACCTTAATGTATGGGGTGGTGGAGTTTAACATTGGTTTTTTAATTGGGGTAAAAGCCTTCAGTGCCGCTGTTTTGGGGGGAATAGGCTCGCTACCCGGGGCAATATTGGGCGGCTTATTATTGGGTTTAATTGAAACATTCTGGGCAGGCTATGCCAATAGTGCTTATAAAGACATTGCCGCTTTTGCCATATTAATATTGGTATTAATGCTACGCCCTTGTGGGTTATTAGGGCGCGTGGAAGTAGAGAAAATATAACAATGACAGCAACCACCACCCTCATGGCTAGCACCATAAAAAACACCCTGTTTTTATGGTTGGCCACCAGTTTTATGTTACTGCCTTTTGTGGCGTTACGCTTGGATAGTGCGGGCACGCCGCCCACTATTATTACCAATTGGGGCAGGTGGGGGCTATTATCAGCATTATTATTAGTGTTATTATTGCTCAAGCCCTTATTGCAAGCTGGCATAAAAAGCTGGCAGTTACGAAGGCCACAATCAGAGGCCACGCCCTTATACCGTGAAAAACAGGCGGAAATAATCGGCGGACTATTGGCTTTATTCGCCCTGTTATTGCCCTTATGGGCTGGGCGTGAATATATTGATGTGGCCACCTTAATTCTTACCTATATCATGCTGGGGTGGGGGCTGAATATTGTCACCGGTCTTGCGGGTTTGCTGGATTTAGGCTATGTGGCGTTTTTTGCGGTGGGGGCTTATGGTTTTGCCCTGCTTTCGGCACATTTTGGTTTAAGTTTCTGGCAATGTTTGCCATTGGCAGGATTATTGGCGGCGGCGGCGGGTATTTTACTGGGTGCGCCCGTATTGGGGTTGCGCGGCGATTATTTTGCGATTGTGACCCTTGGCTTTGGTGAAATGGTACGCCTTATTGCGGTGAATTGGTCGGGGCTAACGGGCGGGCCCGATGGTATTAGCAATATTCCCCGCCCGTCTTTTTTTGGTTTGGCACAATTTACCAATAATGCAGCAGAAGGCAGCCGCGCTTTCCATGAATGGTTGGGCATTGAATTTTCTAGCCTGCACCGCGTGATTTTTCTCTATTATCTTATTCTGGCTTTGGCTTTGCTGGTAAACTGGTTTTCGTTGCGCATCAGAAAACAGCCCTTGGGGCGGGCGTGGGAGGCTTTTCGTGAGGATGATATAGCCTGCCGTTCTTTGGGGCTTTCTCGCACGCGCATTAAATTATCAGCTTTTGCGGTGGGGGCAATGTTTGGTGGTTTTGCGGGGGCATTTTTTGCAGCACGCCAAGGTTTTGTGAGCCCTGAAAGCTTTGAATTTATGGAATCGGCGATGATTCTGGCGATTGTGGTATTGGGGGGCATGGGCAGCCAATTGGGTATTGTATTGGCGGCCAGTTTATTGGTGGGCTTGCCTGAAATGTTTCGCGATTTAGCGGAATATCGAATGTTAGCTTTTGGTTGTAGCATGGTGGTGATGATGTTGTTGCGCCCTTCTGGTTTGGCGGCCAAGCGCGCGCCTTCCTTAAGCTATGCTCATTGGTTGAATAAGCGAGGATAAGGATGAGCGATTTTTTACGCATTCATCATCTCACCATGCGTTTTGGTGGTTTAACCGCGGTGGATGATGTGAGCTTTGCGGCTGCTAATCGGCAGATTACCTCAATTATTGGCCCTAATGGTGCTGGCAAAACCACCTTGTTTAATTGCATCACTGGTTTTTACAAACCGCTGCAAGGGCAAATATTACTGCAAGATACAGCAGGCAACACCCACCAATTACAACGATTACCCGTAGAAAAAATTGCCACGAAGGCCAAGGTTGCCCGTAGTTTTCAAAATATTCGCCTATTTTCTGGCATGAGCGTGTTAGAAAATTTGCTGGTGGCACAGCATCATCTGTTGATGAAAGCCTCATTTTTTTGCGTGGCCGGCTTATTGGGGCTGCCCTCTTATAAAAAAGCAGAAAAGCTAGCGGTAGAAAAAGCTATTTTCTGGCTAGAAAAAACAGGCTTGCTGAGTGTTGCCGATCAACAGGCGGGTTGTCTTTCTTATGGCGCGCAGCGGCGGTTAGAAATTGCTCGTGCCATGTGCATGGAGCCACAATTATTATGCCTCGATGAACCCGCCGCAGGTCTGAACCCTAAGGAAAGCGAAGAATTAAACGCCCTGTTGCTGGATATTAAAACACACACGGCCTTATTATTAATAGAGCATGATATGAGCGTGGTGATGCAGATTTCCGACCATATTGTGGTGCTGGATCATGGGTGCAAAATTGCTGAAGGCACGCCGGCCATCATCCGCAATGATCCTCGGGTGATTAAAGCCTATTTGGGGGAGGCAGCATGAGCTTGCTGGCAATTAATAACCTCACGGTGCATTATGGTGCGGTACAGGCCTTGCTCGATGTCAGCCTTGTGGTAGAAAAAGGTGAAATAGTCACCTTATTGGGGGCAAATGGTGCAGGCAAATCCACCCTGTTGATGGCTATTTTTTCAGTGGCCAAGCCATTAGCGGGGGATATTTATTTTCAAGGCCAAAGAATTAATGATAAGCCAGCCCATCAAGTAGCCGCTTTGGGTATTGCGCAATCGCCAGAGGGGCGGCGCATTTTTCCTAAAATGACGGTGAAAGAAAATTTACAAATGGGGGCAATATTGGCCAACCCTCAACATTTTAACCAGAATATTGAGCAAATCTATGATCTTTTTCCACGGCTGAAAGAACGGCAAGAGCAACGGGCTGGCACCATGTCGGGCGGGGAGCAGCAAATGCTGGCCATTGGGCGGGCATTAATGGCAGAGCCAACTTTATTATTGCTGGATGAGCCTTCCCTAGGGATAGCCCCCATTCTGGTGCAACAAATTTTTGCTGCCATTGAACGGATTAACCGTGAAACGGGCTTGTCAATTTTATTGGTGGAACAAAACGCTCATAAAGCCCTGCAATTGGCTAAACGCGGCTATGTGCTAGCCAATGGGGAGTTGGTAATGCAAGGCGCCGCCGCCGATTTACTGGCCGACCCTAAAATACAAGCGGCCTATCTGGGGCATTAATCTACATATTAAAACCAAGCTCCAATAAAATGAGCTTGGTTTTATCTATCATTTCACGCACCCTTATGGGTGCGAGGCCGCAGTCGCGCCCTTTATAGTTAAGCTCATTTTATGTGAGCTTAACTATAATTTTATAGCTTGATTCTTGGTAAGCGGTTGTTGGTGGGCAGTTTTTTGACCACTGCTTGGGTGTTGTGATCGCTGCGGGCGGAATCAGGCACGGCCGAGGCGGGGGCAAATTCAGGATGAACCGTCAGCAATGTCACCAATTTTTTTTCCATGTCTGGTACATTAATATGGAATTCTTTTTTATCTACCCCTTGTATTTCTGGGAAGGCTGGGGCGAGGATTTTAATACTATCAAAAATAGCTTCAAGGGCAGCCTGCCATTGGGGAATAATCTTGCGATATTCCAAGCTTAAACGGTAGATACCTTCTTTGCTTACTTTTTCTAACACCTCCATATGCGGGGTGATGAGCGCGATTGTTTGTGTAATAGCTTGTTGCTCTTGGGGGGAAGGATCAGCAGGGGGAAATCTGAAATGGCGATATTGGGTGTGCAGCAAGCGCGCTGCTTCCCTAAAATCATATTCATCGGCAAAAGCGGTTTTATTTTCTTTAATCCAATCTTGTATAGCAGGGGCAATGAGGTTGAATGCCCGTTGGCAGGCAATCATGGTTGAGGTTCCACCATCAAAATGGTCAACATATTTATGGTCAAAACCCCAAACATAGTCAGCATTTCTGTGGGTGCTGATGCGTGTAAGGCTGGGGCCCTCAATATGAAAAAAATTACCAATAACATCTCGGCTTATCTGATCGTTAGTGAGGGCGGCAATGGGCTGCTCAGGGTTTTCTACCATGACGGTAAAAGCTTCTATCACTGCTTGTAATTTTTCCTGATGTGGGCTTTCCACCGTGCCTTTTCCAATACCCCAGCCGCTATTACCCAACCCAAACCCTTCTTTTTCAACACTTAATAAATAAGGCTGCCATTGTTCTAAATGGTTTAATAGCAAATCCAATATTTCTGCGGTGGTTGGGGCTGGCATGGTGAGGATTCTTTGATATATACAGTATAACGCAATATAATATTAATTTTATATTATTGCAATAATTTCTTGGTCAGAGCGCAATCGGCGTGCATTTGGGCAATTAACGCCTCCACACCATCAAAACGGCATTCAGCGCGTAAATAATGCTGGAGATAAAGGGTGATATTGCGCTGATAAAGCGAAGGAAATTCACCAAATAAATGCACTTCCCATAAGGGGGTGGGGCGGTGCCATTGTGGGCGCACCCCAAAATGAGCCGCGCCTTGTAGTAAGCCATCATAACCTTCTAATTGGCAGGTCACGGCATACACCCCATAAGCGGGGGATAAAAGATCGCCCGCTGCAAAATTAGCGGTGGGAAAGCCAAGCTGTTGGCCGCGGCCATCCCCTTGCTCGGTAATACCCTGCACACACCAAGGCCGGCCCAATAAATGCGACGCTTCAATTGGGTTGCCAGCGCGTAAAAATTTGCGAATGCGGCTGGAAGAAATAATCTCCCCGCCCGTATCATGCAAAGGCGGCGCTAAGGTTAAACCAAAATTGAGGCGGGTGCTGATTTGGCCTAAAATAGTGGCATCGCCCGAACGATTTTTGCCAAAGCAAAAATCTTCCCCTACCACCAAATGGCTGAAATCTGTATGTTTTTTTAACGAAACAATAAAATCTTCAGCCGATTGGCTAGCAAACTCATGGGTAAAAGGTAAAACTAGGTGAGCGGCCACCATTTTTTGCATGAGGGCGGTTTTTTCTTCCAAACCGCTGAGATTAAAAGGTGGTTCTTCTGGCTTGAAAAAACGCCGAGGGTGCGGGTTAAAACTGACGGCTAAGGCAGAAACACCAGCCAATTCAGCAGTTTTTGCCGCCATTCCCAACACATGGCAATGCCCTAAATGCACGCCATCAAAATTGCCAATGGCCAGCACCCCGCCCCGCAGATCATGGGGAAAATCCACCAGTGAATTGATCAGCCGAATCATCACGCTTTATTATTTCAGCAATTTTTTCCACCAGCCTTTTCGTGGCTGTTCCGGCGCATCATTCACAATTTCATACGGGCGATTCACTGGATGATCGTCGGTGTCGGTTTTGCTTATTTCCACCGTTTCTGCTGCCAGCTGAACTTTTGCCGTGGGTAATGAGGGCGGTATGGCTATAATTTCCGAACGCACTTCTGGCCTTGGCTCTGCTGCTACAGAGATGAATGATGAGGCATCATCATTAGCCACATTAATAATGGCTGGTGCTTCTGCCTCAATCATCGGTGAAGAAACAGCGATTTCTATGGCTGTTTCCCCTGTGTCTTCACCCGCATTGGCGGAGATGATCTCTGCTGAATCAGCTTTTTTTCTACTGCGTCTGGCAGGAAAACGGCTGCGGCGTTTCTTTTTAGTGGCGGCTGAATCATCCTCGCCATCGCTTGTATGGGCGGCGGCGGGTGCTTCAGTATTTTCTTCCACAGCGGCTGCTATTATTATTGAAGAAGTAACGGCCGTTACTTCTTCTTCTCCATCATTGGCAGCATTTAATGCCGTTATATCAGCGTTGGTTTCTGTAGAATCCTGTTCCGCAAGATCGGTATTATTATCGGTAATCGAACGATTTTCTCCCCCACGGCGGCGGCGGCGACGGCGACGGCGGTTTTTACTTTCAGCTGCCGCAAGAGATGTTTCACCACCAATCGATGTTTCCGTGCTATTGGCTGCATTATCATCGCTGGTGACATCATCGTCATGATCATCTTCATCAACATGATCATGCACACGGCCTGGTACCATGCTGTGGGATGCTGGCGAAGGTTTTTCTGGAATAGGCATTTCATGGCGTGGCCGCAAGGCCGTTAACCGATATTCGGGTGAAATTAAACTGTCATCCGCTTGCACATCCACCTGAATGTGGTGGCGTGTTTCTATAGAGGTTAAATCACGGCGTTTCTGATTGAGCACATATAAAGCAACAGGGGTGGCGATGGCCAACTGAATGGCACTGGCCCGTTGTTTCATGGCTTCTTCTTCCAACGCCCTGAGCGTGAGTAAGGCGGCCGATTCTACCGAGCGCACCAAACCCGTACCTTTACAATGGCTACACACGGAAAAATTATTTTCAATGACGCTGGGGTGCAAACGCTGGCGCGACATTTCTAATAAGCCAAAAGGCGAGATTCGCCCCAATTGAATACGGGCACGGTCATTTTTCAGCGATTCTTTTAAGCGTCGTTCAACCTGTGCATCATGACGTGGATCTTCCATATCAATGAAATCGATCACAATCAACCCACCCAAATCGCGTAAGCGCAATTGGCGGGCAATTTCTTCTGCCGCTTCCATATTGGTTTTTAGGGCGGTTTCTTCAATGTTCCGCTCTTTGGTGGCACGGCCAGAATTCACGTCAATGGCCACTAAGGCTTCGGTGGTGTTAATTACCACATAACCGCCAGAGCGCAATTGCACAATCGGGTTATGCACGGCATCAATTTGTGATTCCACCTGATAACGGTGGAATAGGGGTACAATTTCATCGCGGTAGGGCTGTACTTTTTTGGCATGGCTTGGCATGATCATGCGCATAAAATCTTTGGCCATGCGGTAGCCTTCTTCCCCTGCCACCAGCACTTCATCGGTATCGCGGCCATAAAGATCACGCACCGCCCGTTTAATCAGGCTGCTTTCTTCATACACTAAAGCCGGAGCGGTGGATTGCAGGGTTAATTCACGAATTGAGTCCCACAGGCGCAGTAAATAATCCAAATCGCGCTTAATTTCTAACTTGCTGCGTTCAAGCCCAGCGGTGCGCAAAATAACCGACATGCCTTCGGGTAATTGCAATTCTCCGAGCAAATCCTTCATTTTTTTGCGATCACGCGGGTTAGCAATTTTGCGGCTGATACCACCACCACGGGGGGTGTTGGGCATTAACACGCAATAACGCCCAGGCAAAGAAAGATAAGTGGTAAGAGCAGCACCCTTGCTGCCCCGTTCTTCTTTAGATACCTGCACCAGCATAATCTGGCGGCGGCGGATAACCTCTTGAATTTTATAACGCGGCACGGAAACACGGCGTGAACGAGGAACATCTTCTTCCTCTTCTTCCCCGCCGCCCAATGTTTCTATATCGGTGGCTGCAGCCATTGAATCGTCGGTAGAATTTTCTACAAAACTGGCGGTGGTCTCATCACCATCATGGTTGGCGCTATCGGTGCTGTTTATTGCAACATCCACAATTCTGTCTTCAGACGATGCGTCATGATTAAAATCAGCCTCACTCTCAAGAGAAGGTTGCACGAGGTTATCTTGCGGTAATTCTTCAAAAGCCGAATGCAATTGCGGTGTTTCTACTGAAAGAAAACGCAGCTGTTCTTCTGGCTGCCGTTCTTCATCGGGCGAAGGCAGAACGGATTGCTGATTTTCTATTGCGGTATCGTTTATTTCAATAGGATATAATTCAACAAGGTGTTGATTTTTTTCTGAATAACCCGCCATATTCTCATCGGCGCGGTCTGCTATTGGCACACGAAAATAATCGGCATGAATTTCAGAAAAAGGTAAAAACCCTTGCCTGTTGCCGCCATATTCCACAAAAGCAGCCTGCAGGGAAGGCTCTACCCTTGTGACTTTTGCTAGATAAATATTGCCCTTTAATTGCCGGCGTACCGCGCTTTCAAATTCAAAATCTTCTAATTTAGTGCCATCAACAATGGCAACACGAACCTCTTCTTGATGAGAGGCATCGATTAACATTCTTCTTGTCATGATAAAATTCCTGAAAAATCATCCGCAAGGCTGGCATGGTTAAAAGCCGCCGCAGAAATATATGGTGATAATAAGAGCCAGAAGCCCTAGAAAAATGGAAACTGAAAAAACCAAAATAATGAAGGATCATCACCGCAACGCGCTGCCTTTTGTGCAGCATCAAACGTTTGATATGGCTAGATAATGAACCCATTAATAAATTCCAACAAAAACCCAATATTAAGATGAAAGCAGGACATAAATTCCACTAAAATTACCCACCCATTATTGTGGGCGGTACTCTTTCACCAGCAACATATCATAGATTATGATTATAGCGGGGCTTTAGTCAACCTGTTCCATAGGATTTTTACAAATTTTTGCTGGGGGCAGCTTCATATTAAGCCACTTTTATTTGGCGCGTACTTGCTTCTTCTTCTTGCCTAGAGGGTAAGGAAATTGCTGGAAAAGCGATATTAATGGCGGGTTTCCCTAATGTTATGTGGCATACATCAATAGCGCCCGTGCTAAACCCAGCCGCACAATAATGGAAATATTGCTCCCATTTGCGTCTAAATTGTTCATTAAAGTTATTTTGTCTCAACCGTGGCCAAGCTTCTTGGAAGCGTGTGTTCCAGTGGCGCAAGGTGGTGGCGTAGTCCTTACCAAACCCATAAGAATCAATAATTTGTAAGCCCTGTTCTGCTGCTATGGCCGCTATATGGCGGCGCGTTGGTAGCATGCCACCGGGGAAAATATGCTGCTGAATAAAATCAGGTTCACGCCGATATTGGGCATAATCTTGCTCACGGATAGTAATCACCTGAATAACCGCCATTCCACCTGCTTTCAATAGTTTGGCAATTTGGGCAAAATAAATAGGCCAATATTTCTCGCCCACGGCTTCTAGCATTTCAATCGAGACAATCCGATCAAACTGTCCTGATAAATGGCGATAGTCACATAAACGAATATCGGCGGTTAGATTTTTTTGTTGCAGGCGTTGTAAGGCATAATGTTGCTGACTTGGGCTAATAGTAATGCCAGTAATCTGGGCATTTTTGCGCGCTGCAAATTCAGCAAACCCACCCCAACCGCACCCTATTTCTAATATTTGTTGCCCAGCTTTAATGTCGATTAATTGGCCAATCCGTTCATATTTTAAGCGCTGTGCTTCTTCTAGGGTGGTATTTTCTGTTAAAAATAACCCGCTGGAATAGGTCATGCTACCATCTAGCCACGCTTCATAAAAATCATTTCCCAAATCATAATGGGCTATAATATTACGTCTTGCGCCTTTTACATGGTTAGCGCGGCGAGCATGGGTTAATAACCCTAACGCCCGATACCACCAACGGCCAGCCAATATTTTTTGTAACTGATCTTGGTTAGTACTGGCTAAAGAAAATAGCCCCTCTACATCAGAACTGCTCCAATATCCCTCTACATAAGCCACACAAAAACCCGCACGCCCACCAATAAGCAAAGCCCAGATGGCGCGTGGATGGTGAAGATCCAGCGTAATTTTTTTGCCCTGTGTGCCAAATGTTTCTTGCGTGCCATCAGGAAAACGCACCGTGATAACGCCATCAACAATATGGCGTAATAATTTGACCATCAGTCGTTTTGGCAGTTGTTTTTGTTGGGCGTTAACCCATGAATATAATCGGTTTTTCATTGCAATAATCTTACTAATATTTTATTAAATAGGCAAATTAATTTTTATTGATAAAGCTGGTGCTAGCGGTGGGGAGAGGGGGTCGATGAAAAAAGCCAGAGCCTTTCAGCCATATTTTTAATCCCTGCCAATGAATGGTGGCCATAATTTTTAAGCCCACCGGCCATGATAATATTGCCATTTTCAGCAATTCTGTATTATTGAGCGGGTGCCATGTTGCTTGCAGGGTGGCTATAAAACGTAGTGTTTGTTCATGCCTATAGCTAATGGCTAAGTTCCATGTGCTGGCTGGTAAATCCATCTTAAAGCTATAGTCCCCCGCTACCGACCAGAAAGGAGAAACATAAAATATTTTACTGGTGTGGTGGCGCAATGGTAATTGTGGATGATTGATGGGGGCAAGATAGCAATGCTGCTCGCCAAAAGTATTTTTTACCTCATAAATAATCGCGCTGATATGGTGGTTGGCATCATAGCAAAAAAATACCGATAAGGGGCTAAAACCATAACCCCAAACCCGTGGAAAGCTGAACATAAAAATATGCTGTGCCTTGACAGGTGGATGGCCCGCTATGACGGCTTTTTCCAGCTGTTCTTCTACCCATGGCCGTAAAGCACTGCCATCGCGCGGGCCGTGATCGCGGTTATTGATGGTAATGGGGGCGGCTTTATTGTAGCCCAGCCATAAGGATTGTTTATTTAATGGCTCGTATTCATCAATATTCACCAATATTCCCCGCACCCAATAGCTAAAGCGATGTATAAAGGGCACAAGTCTTTTATGCATCACGCGGCAGTGATAAATTCCTGTTTGGGGGAGAAGGCTTTTTTCCGCTATCATGCTATTATAATTGAGCCGCTTGCTAGGGGTTATAAATATCAGGGGGTTGTAAATAGTTGGTGGTATAATATTTTGGGGGTTATAAATGTCGGGTTTTATTGTATTGGCTGCTATCGGGGCAGAAGCCCTATTAACAGACAAAAAATGGGTAAAAAAATATTTTATCAGACCCCATGATTTCTTTTACCGCCATTACCAACGCTTATGCCAGCATATTACACTGAAAAGGGAAATAATTGCCAATAAAACTGGGGTGGCTTTTTTCTATCTCTTACTGGTCACTCTATTACCTTTGGTTTTTAGTTATGGTGTGGATTGGGCGGACAACAAATTTTATGCGGTAAAAATTATCGAATTTCTATTGCTTACCCGTTGTTTATATTTTTTTGAAGATATAGTTGTCATTAAAAACTTTTCCACCGCGGCTGCCCAAAAAAATCTAAAAACCGCGCAAAATATTATTCAACAGACGGGGTGGCCGCAAAAAATCATGAACCAAGAATATGGGTTGATGGAAAGCGTTTTAGAAAATGGCTTGCATCGTTTTATTGATGGTTTGATTGCGCCCGTGCTATTATATGCTGTGGGTGGCATCATGGCGTTATTGTTGTATGTTTCGTGGCAGGCTGCAGCAGCGGTGCGGGTGGGCGGTTGGCTGGCCTTGCCGGGGCAAGTGCATTCAGCCCAAAAGCACCGTTTGGCGATTAATCGTTATATGAATATTTTCTACCAGCCATTCAGGGCATTCATAGCGCTGGTGGCCATGGGGTTTATTGTGTTTGCTTCTATTGGCATGCCTCGGCTTAAAATTCAGAAAGCCGTGCGCCAATGGGCTAGAAACATTAAAGAAAAAGGCTGGCAAGATAGTAAAGGCTGGTCATGGCTTTTATTCAGCACATTATTACATTTCCGGCCAGTGATTGAGGTTAAAAGCAACCTGCCCACGCAGCATATCCCCCAAGCCAGTGCGCACATACCCCCCTTGGCCAATCTGGATCATGTAAGGGATATGATGTTATTGTTGCTGATTACCGCTATTTGTTTTTTTGCGGCCATTTTTGTATTGCTGATGGGCACAGAACCGCTGGCTGGTTTTAAGGAGCTGGGTATTGCTATTCAGGAAACCAAAAATTTGCTGTTTCATTAATTTCGTGAGAAAGGAACGTACAGATTATCGTCGGATAATTAGAAAAATTGTCCATGGCGCTATTTTTGTGGTGAGAATAGAGAACAAGATTGCTACAATCTACCATCGGTAATGTACGATTATTGTATAATAGATTCGTCTCGTGAAATGCTAGGAACAGAATATATGTCGCCCACGCTGCCCAAATCTATAATTAAAGCTTCTCTTGCAACTGAATTATTGGATATTTTGGTGTGTCCGCTCACAAAAACGCCGTTGCGCTATGATGTTGATAAGCAAGAACTGATTAGTGAAAAAGCGGGGCTTGCTTATCCTGTTATTGATGGTATTCCTGTGATGCTTGTGGATGAAGCACGGCAAATTGATAAAAGTTGAATTTCTGGGATAAAATTATGACCATTCTTGTCACTGGTGTTGCTGGGTTTATTGGCTATCACGTTGCGGAAGCTCTTTTGGAAAGAGATATTCCCGTGATTGGCATCGATAATATGAACTCGTATTATAACACGGATCTTAAACGCAGTCGCTTAGCCCGTTTGGCGGGTAAAAAGCGATTTGCTTTTAATCAAGTGAGCGTGGCGGCGCGTAACACCATGCTTACCCTAACCGATGTGTTTTCGGATATTTCTGGAATTATTCATTTAGCAGCACAACCAGGCGTTCGGCACTCGTTGGAAAACCCATATGATCATGTGGATGCCAATGTGATGGGGCAAACCGTGATGCTGGAATGTTGCCGTCGTTTTCCTAAATTAAAACATTTTGTGTATGCCAGCTCTTCATCGGTGTATGGCCGCTTTTCATCTGTGCCTTTTCGTGAAAATGATATTGGTGCTGCTGATCAGCCTTCTTCGGCCTATGGTGCAACCAAGCGGGCGGGGGAATTGTTAGCAGAGGCCTATACGCAGCTTTACGGTTTTCGGGCCACGGGGTTGCGTTTCTTTACGGTGTATGGCCCATGGGGGCGGCCAGATATGGCTTATTATGGTTTTACAGAAGCCATTATGGCGGGGCGGCCGATTATTTTGAATAATCATGGCCAAATGGCACGCGATTTTACTTTTGTGAATGATATTGTGAATGGGGTATTGGCCTCATTGGCATGGGAAGGCGATGGTCAGAGCCTTCACCAGCAAATTAATCTGGGCAATAATCGGCCAGAGGAATTGCAAGATTTGGTAAAACAGATAGAAGAGGCTGTGGGTAGAAAAGCCATTATTGAATATACCGATATGCAAAAAGGCGAAGTGGTAAAAACTTGGGCGGATATAACAAAAGCTGAACAATTATTAGGTTACAAACCTGCGGTAACCCTAGCAGAAGGGATTCCGCAATTTGTTGAATGGTATAAAAGCTATCATGGTGTGTAATTGAACTTGCCGATTATTGCCATTACTGGAGATTATCCGATTATTCGCGATATGCTTGCCGCTGGTTTGCGCAGCATGGGCTTTTCTGTGCGGATTATTGCAGACGCTCTTACGGTGAATCGTTCGATTGATCTATGGCACAAAACATTAGAAAATACGGCGGCTATTATACATGTGGGTTTTGTAACCCGTCCGTTCGATAAAACCCAAGGAACGCTGGATAAGCTGATTTTGGGGGCGGCGCGTTCTGGGGTTAATAGGGTAATAATGCTTAACCATTTGCCCGAGGCAGATCAATTGGTTGGCACTAGCGAATTACTGCAAAAAATTATTGAAGCAGAACAAAAGCACTTAAAACTGGCTGAAACTGAAGGCTTGGATTGTATAGTGTTACGAACAGCCATGATGTTGAATATAAAAAACACATGTTGGTTAGAGATCAAAAAACTTTCTTGTGGTGGGTGGCCAATATTTTTAGGGGCAGATTTTAATAAAAAAATCCGGCTGATTTCGCAAGAACAGGTAGTAGAAGCCGTGCTGCATTCTTTTCGTTTTCATCAATTGCCTGCGATGGGGGCGTTTGATCTTTGTCCTTATAATAATCAGCTTACCATGGCAGGTTTAATAGAAAAAATAGCCGCCATTCATCAGCGCACCACGGTTTGTTTGGGGCGGCCACCATTATTGTTAAAAACTTTTTTGGGTTGTCCTACTATCGTTAAGCATATGCTTGCGGGGAACCCAGAAGAATTTTGGCTAGGACAAAGTTATGAAGAGAATTTTTTATGGAAGCCAGCAAGTGATGTTGGCACCGAGCTATTAAAATTTTATCAGCCTAAACATCTGTTGGCAGATCAGGGTAATGAAATCCCCAATAACCAACAGCCGATAGCAAAAGAAAAGGCGGCCGCATAAATAGGGAAATTACAGGTAGGAATAACCTATTTTCAATGAAATGTGAGAATAATCCATAATAAGCCAAAAATAACGCTAGCAAAAATACTGATTATTCCTAGGAAAACAGCGGCTTGCGGAACGTGATCGCGATCATACTTTACCCGTTTGGATGCTTGGTTGAGTGCCTGTATTAACCCATTGAAGCTGCGATCTTGCCCTGTAAGAGTTGGATGATTTTGATCAATTAATTGTACATAATATAAAAGCTGAGCAAAAGTTTGGATGATGCCGCCAAAGGCCTCTTTTAATATAGAAAAGCTGCGGCCTATATCAGGATTAAAAGCGTAACGCATGGCCTGACGCATTGGCCCACGCTGCTGTTTTTCTGCTTCTTTTTGTGGGTTATCGTTACCGAAAGGAAACATGGCGGATTTCTCTCAAATATGATGTCTCTGTCTGTCATCATATCGTAAGATCATGATGATAGAAATAAAAAACATATTTCTCATAACCGCAAAGGCAAAATTTATTTTTTTAGATTTTTTTGCTTGGGTAAGGATTGTGCTGGAATGGAGGTATCCATGGTGTTGAACTTTTGCTTCAAACATTCGCTGGCATGAAAGATAACCGTTAAATGGGGTTCAATCAGATATTCTTCACCCGTTTTCGGGTTTCGCCCCATTCGTTTTGTTTTGCCCAATATGTCAAACGCGCCAAATCCCCATATTTTTACTGTTTCACCTTGAACCAGACTTGCAATAATTTCTTCCAGAACTCCTTCAACTAAAAGAGATGCTTGTTCTTCAGGTAAGCCCAATTTTGTGCTCACGGTTTCAATAATTTCAGCGCGATTAAAACTTTCAGTCATTATGTATAAGGGATAGATCTGAATATAAGAAAGATTACTAAAATTAGAGGCTTCAGCCCAATATTATATGCATAAAAAATCTCCTACCCCCAAAAAATATTTTTAAGAGTAGGAGAAAAGTAATAAATCAACAATAAAGACTTTATCTCAATTATTCAGCTGCAACAGCCACAACAGTTTCTGTTGGTTTGCTGCTCTCTGATTTTTCTACTGTTTTTGTTTCACTGGCTAATGGCTGTGCTGCTACACGGCCAGCCGATTGCAGGCTGCGAATTTCACCTTCAAGATGGCCGCCAGCTTCTACTTCCAACTCACCATACTGAATTTTTCCTTCGATGCGGCCAGTTGAGCGAACACGCAAGCGCCCGCGTACAATAATTTCACCTTCAAACCGGCCACCAATATCAGCTTCGGTAATTTCCACGGTGCCGCGGTACAAACCAGTTTCAGCAATTTCAATACGGAAACCATCACGCACGCGTGCTTCTACTGTTCCTTCCACGATCAGGAAATCACAAGCATTAATTTCCCCAGAAAGGCAAATCTCCCGACCCACGATCAGCTTGCGTACTTCATTAGGCTGAGATGCTTCAGGCGCGCGGGTTGCTGTTGCTGTTGAATTTGGCATCATGGCTGCTGCAAATGGTGAAGCAGGCATGGCGTTTGGTACATCCCTGCGTGCTGCATCTGGGCGTTGAGCATCGTTACGGGTAGGGAAAGTGGGCATGGGAGATTTTTGATTCATTACTGTTCCTTTCGGGGTGTGGTTTATAATAGAATTATCGGCATCGGCAGCCAGATTGTTAGTATTTGTTGTGGTACTTGAAGAATCAAGAGCCACAGGAGAAGAAACAGGCAATCCAGAACCAACCAGCAATAAGCTTTCTGATGGCTTTTCTTTTACATCACTTTCTGCGGTTAAATCAAGGCTTATGCTAACAGAATTGACAGAAGATTTGGCCGCATCATCTGCTTGTGGTTCTGTAGGAGCAACTTGATTGGCTTGCACAGGCAGGGGGGACGGGGCATCCGATGGGGTGATTGAGTTTTGGGGTTCTCTTGTACCAGATATTTCTTTTTTAGGGCTTGTGTCGGGCATTATTGGAGCTGATAAATCAACCGAATCGGTAGTTTTTACTGGCGGCTGTGTGTTGATGGCATTGGTTGCGGCGGCTGAAAGATCAGGCGATGTTTTTTTCCATCCAAACATTATTATTTCCTCAAAGGTTGATGTTAAGGAATGACGCTCAAAAATTTATACAATTTTAATGGTGAGTTATAAAGACACAGTAGAATGTGGGTAACACGTCATTCCCCTGCGAGCAATATAAAAACGACAAATCAGCCGCTAAAACTTAACAATAGGATCACAATTACACTGATTGAGGGCATTTGGAGATAGAGCTAAAAGTTGGGAGTAAAATTTTTATAACAGGGCTATCGTTCAGCACCCGTAATGCTGCGTTTTAACGCCGGTTGAATAGCTTTTCAAGGTCGGCGCGGCTGAGATACACATAAGTAGGGCGGCCATGGTTGCATTGCCCGCTATCTGGGGTATTTTCCATTTCACGCAATAGCGCGTTCATTTCTTCTACATTCAACACGCGGCCAGCCCTTACGGAATGGCGGCAAGCATGATCGGCCGCTAAATCCCAGAGTTTTTCCTGTATTTTGTTTAATGGATCGGTGCTTTTCTCATCCATGGCTAATAACGCCATATCACGCAATAAACCGCTCAATATATCGGCATCAGCTAATAAAGCGGGGGCTTCACGCACCATGATTGTGCCATGGCCAAAAGGCTCTATGTTTAAGCCAACTTGTTGTAATAATTCTTGATGCGCCAATAAAGCATCCGCATGGCTGGGCTGCAACTCCAGCATTAATGGCACCAATAATATTTGCGTGGGCAAGGTATTTTCCACCGATTGTTTTTTCAGTTTTTCATAAACAATCCGTTCATGCGCTGCGTGCTGATCCACTAATATTAAACCATTGGCTGTTTGCGCTAAAATATAAGTATGGTGCAATTGTGCAATGGCCGCGCCCAAAGGAAAATCTGGTGCTGTTTGCACAAACGCCGTTGAAGATTGAGAAGCGCTGCTCCAATTTGTTGCCTCGCGTGCCATGGGCGGGGCTACGCGTTGCAAATCGCGCCAAGGCGTAGATGTTTCTTTTAATAGAGGGCTGTCTGCTTGGGTGTTTATTGGGGTTTCCCAGCGTTCCCTGCCACTAAAAGAGCGATGAATGGGTTGATAGGCGCGGGCATTACCATGGGCAACCGGCAAAGAACTCATGCGCTCTACGGCTTCTGCTGCTAAATTAAGGCTGGCGATACCCGTGGTGGGTCGTTCAGCCGTAAAAGCGCTGCTGATAAGCTTGCGAATCAATGAAGGGGAGCGAAAGCGAACCTCGGTTTTGGCTGGGTGCACATTAACATCCACCTCTTCTGGGGGTACATCAAGAAAAACAACCCCCATGGGATAACGCCCCGATGGCAATACATCACCATAAGCCGCGCGCAATACCGCTTGTAACATTCTATCCTTAATCGGGCGATTATTAACAAAAAAATGCAAATCAGCACTGTTCTGGCGGTGGGTAGAGGGAATGCCAATCAGCCCCCATAGGGATGATTCTTCAAAAGTTGCTGTAAGATCCCTTGTTTCTTGCAGATATTTTGCCCCTAACAGTGCGCCTAAGCGGTTTTTTCTTGCTGTTGGTCGATCATGATCTGGGTTTTCTGCTGCTACTGCCCATATTGTGCGTTTTTCATCCACATATTCAAAGGCTGTGTAGGGGTTGGCCATGGCTAATTTTTCCATGACATCGCGCACCGCTAAGCTTTCAGAACGCGGCGATTTCATGAATTTTAAGCGGGCTGGCACATTAAAAAAAAGATCCTTTACCTCAACCATTGTGCCCTGTTGAATAGAATGAGGTTGTAATTGATAAGAATGGTCACCTTCTTTAATAATTTGCCAGCCCGTATCTTGGGCGGCATGATTGTGGCTGGCTAAAGAAAAACGCGATACCGCCGCAATTGAAGGAAGAGCTTCACCACGAAAACCAAAGCTGGTTAAGCATAAAAAGCTTTCCATATCAGTTGATTCGCCATTAATTTTTGAGGTAGCATGGCGTTCAATGGCCAGAGGTAATTCTTGTGATGGAATACCCTTGCCATTATCTTTCACCATCATTCTGGCTAAGCCACCTTGTTCCAGCTGCACCATAATATGAGTGCTGGCAGCATCCAAAGAATTCTCTACCAATTCTTTTATCACCGCGGCAGGGCGTTCTACCACCTCACCAGCGGCGATTAAATTAATCAGATGGTCGGGTAGAATTTTAATGCTCATATGAAAAAAGCAACCCCAGCCTATTCAGCTGGAGTTGCCCTCCTTTATTAAAATGTTTTGTGTAATTAAATTACCTGCTGCAATTATTTAGAGGTAAAACCAATTTCCACACGACGATTTTGAGGCTCTTTTACACCATCAGCGGTTGGTACCAATGGCTGACTTTTGCCTTTACCAGAAACAGACATTTCTTTTTTAGCAACGCCTTTGCCTGCCAAATAATTGGCCACAGCAACAGCGCGTTTTTCAGAAAGCTTCTGGTTATATTGAACGCCGCCCGATGTATCAGCATGGCCAATAAGATCAATATGGGTAATTTTACCACTTTTAGCATTCAAGGCAGCCTGATCAAGGATCTGGCGAGCTTGTGGGGTAATGTTTGATTGATCAAAGTCAAAAAACACAGTGTATTTCACTGGCTTAGCTGGCTCTGCTTGTACTGGAGGTTGAACTTTAGGCTGTGGTGCTGGTACTACTGGTGCAGCGGCAACCACTGGTTTTACTGCTGGCGTTGTGGTTGGTGGTGCTGAAAAGCGATAGGTTAAACCCACCAAGGCTTGATGCACATGCAAATCTTCTTTCAGGCCATTCGGGCGGCCTTCATCTTTATATAAGCCAGTTTGCAGATATTTGTAACCGATATTCATCGACCATTGCTGGGTCATGGTCACGTTCACACCAGCCAGAATATTGCCAGCAAGGCCGGTATTTCTGTCGGTAAGAATCGAACCTTTACCCGTGTTCAGGCTACCCAAATCAGCCGTGGCCACACCCAAACCCAAACCAACATATGGTTTGAAGGGGGAGCCAATATCAAAATCATAATAACTGTTGAACATAGCGGTGTTAATTGTAGCATCGCCGCTTAATGCTGTACCAACATCGTTACGGTTCGCATCGGCTTGTACTTGACCGATGGCTAATTCTGTACGCCAATTATTGCCATAATCGTAACCAACAGCACCTTCTGCGCCCCAGCTGCTATCAAATTTAGCAGAACCCTTGCCAGCACCAGTACCAAATTTTGCATCATTAACAAAATTATGGGTAGCATCCACGCGGCCGTACCATGTTGGATAATCTTGTGCTTGCACAGCAGAACCTGCTGTTAACAGAACGGCACTACCCAAAAGCATGGAATGAATAAAATTTCCAATCCTCATTTGCTTGTTTTCCTTTTTGTGTTATTCAATAAAAACTATTGGCGTTAATCTGTCTTCTATTTTCTGTAAATGGAAGGGATATTAAGAGAATCTCCAATAAATATCAAATGGAAGTGTTTATTTATCACAGTATTGATGTTTTTACGCAACGGGTGGTTTTTGGATAAAACGGCAAAAATTTATGTGGCGGGGCACCGTGGGCTTGCTGGATCGGCCATTGTGCGCAACCTCAAACATCATGGTTATGAAAATATTCTGCTAAAAACCAGCCAAGAAATGGATTTGCGGCATTGGGTAGCGGTAGAGGCATTTTTTGTTGAGAATCGGCCAGAATATGTATTTTTAGCGGCCGCCAGAGTGGGCGGTATCCATGCTAATGATACTTTGGGAGGAGAATTTATCCGTGATAATTTACTGATTCAAACCCATGTGATGGAAGCAGCACGGCTTTATGGCTGCCAAAAGCTAATTTTTCTGGGTTCATCCTGCATTTATCCCAAAATGGCACCACAACCCTTGAAGGAAGAATATTTGTTGCAAGGTGCCCTTGAAACAACCAATGAGCCTTATGCTATTGCTAAAATAGCAGGCTTAAAAATGTTAGAAGCCTATCGCAAGCAGTTTAACTTTTCAGGCATCACCTTAATGCCCACCAATTTATATGGTTATGGTGATAATTTTGATTTGCAAAATGGCCATGTATTGGCCGCGTTGTTGCGTAAATTTCATGAAGCGAAAATAAACAAAGCCCATTCTGTTACGGTATGGGGCAGCGGTGCCCCCAAGCGGGAGTTTTTATTTGCCGATGATTTGGCTGAGGCCTGTATTTTTCTAGCCCAACATTATGATTCGTCAGAACTGATTAATGTGGGGGTAGGTGAAGATATTTCTATTGCTGATCTGGCGCGTTTAATTGCTGGCGTTGTTGGCTTTAGGGGAGAGATTGAATTTGATCCTTCGATGCCAGATGGAACGCCAAGGAAATTATTGGATGTTTCAAAAATCCAACAATTGGGCTGGAAAGCCAAAGTGCCGCTGGAAGATGGTATTAGAAAATTGTATGAGTTCTATACTCAACAATAATGTGATCGCTGAAAAATGAATATTTCCCCAGCTTCTGTTTTGGCAGAAAAAATTGTGAGCGGCAAAGCCGTTATTGGCATTATTGGCCTTGGTTATGTGGGGCTTCCCCTTGCTATTGCTGTTACCGCAAAAGGTTTAACCGTGCAAGGGTTGGATATAGACGCTCATAAGCCAGAAATATTGGCGGCCAGAAAAACATATCTGCGCAGTGTTTCTACAGAAGCGGTGGCCCAGATGATGGATACGGGCTTGTTTTCAGCCAGCACCGATTTTTCTTTATTGCGGGGGTGCGATGTGGTGGTGCTGTGCGTACCCACACCGCTTAATCCTTACCGTGAGCCGGATCTTTCTTATGTGGAAAAAACAGTTGAAACGGTGGCTGAATATTTGCAGGTAGGGCAGTTGGTTGTTTTAGAATCCACCACTTACCCCGGCACCACTATTGAAGTGGTGCAGCCAATTTTGGAAAAAACTGGCCTGAAAGCGCATCAAGATTTCTTTCTCGCTTATTCTCCAGAGCGCGAAGACCCCGGCAATGCTAAATTTTCTACCACCACCATTCCTAAAGTGGTGGGGGCAGATCACGCTACTTCTTTGAAATTGGCCTGCGATTTTTATCAAGTGTTTATTGAAAAAATTCATCCGGTTTCCAGCAGTAAAACCGCTGAGGCCGTAAAACTAACGGAAAATATTTTCCGTAGCGTGAATGTGGCCTTGGTGAATGAATTGAAAATTATTTATCGGCAAATGGGCATTGATATATGGGAAGTGATTGAAGCGGCCAAAACTAAACCTTTTGGTTATATGCCTTTTTACCCAGGGCCGGGGCTGGGTGGGCATTGTATCCCTATTGATCCATTTTATTTAACATGGAAAGCCCGCGAATATGGCTGCCATACCCGCTTTATTGAATTGGCAGGCGAAATTAATACTGAAGCCCCCCGCCATGTGGTGAATCTACTAACCACGGCTTTGAATGATTATTTAGGCAAGGCATTAAAAGGCACTAAAATTTTATTGGTGGGCATTGCGTACAAAAAAAATATTGATGATATGCGTGAAAGTCCAGCCCTTACATTAATGGAGTTGCTGAAGCATCGGGGGGCTTTGGTGGAATATTACGACCCTTATGTACCCGTTATTCCACCCACGCGCGAATTTAGAGACCTTACCGGCCATGCTTCTTGTAAATGGGAGCAGGCAATTGGTGGTAATTTTGATGTTGCCCTCATCGCGACGGACCATGATGGGGTGGATTACCAAGCCCTTGCCAATATTATGCCCTTGGTGGTGGATACAAGAAACGCTACCAGCAATATTAGCAAGCGCGATAATATTGTGATGGCTTAGATAGTATCAGCACACCCCAGTACGGTTTTCGCTATATATTGGGGTGTGTTGATAAAGCTTGTGAACAAATGGCGGCGGTATAAGGTTGCTATTATCAATTGCTTCAAATAGAAGAAGAAAGAACCGATTTCTGCACTTTTTCAAAAGCTTTAACTTCTATTTGGCGTACCCGCTCGCGGCTTATGCCCAGTTCTTGGCTTAAATCTTCCAAGGTTAAAGGTATTTCGCTCATGCGTCTTGCAGCCAGTACTCTTTTTTCGCGGTCATTCAGCACTTGCATGGCTTGGCTTAATAACGCTGCACGGTTGGCGCGTTCTTGCTTTTCTACAATAACCATTTCCTGATTATCACGCTCATCTTCCAACCAATCTTGCCATTCCGCTTGCGAATCATCGCCAATGCGGGCATTAAGCGAGTAATCGGGGCTGGTCATGCGCTTATTCATGGAAACAACCTCAGCGGTTGTTACATCCAGAGTGGTTGCAATATGCTGTACTTGTTCTGGGGTTAAATCCCCTTCTTCAGCGGCGCGTATTTTGCCCTTAAGCTTGCGTAGATTAAAAAACAGCTTTTTTTGACCGGCGGTGGTACCAATTTTTACCAATGACCATGAATGCAAAATATATTCTTGAATGGAGGCTTTAATCCACCACATGGCATAGGTTGCTAAGCGGAATCCCTTATCAGGATCAAAACGGCGAACCGCTTGCATCATACCCACATTGCCTTCTGAAATCAGATCAGAAAGGGGCAGACCATAACCACGGTAGCCCATGGCAATTTTGGCAACCAAACGCAAATGGCTGGTCACTAGCCGGTGGGCGGCTTCTACATCGCCATCCTCTTTCCAGCGTTTACCCAGACGAAATTCTTCATCTTCTGCCAGCATGGGAAATTGTTTGATCTGTAAAAGATAACGGGCAAGACCATTTTCACCAGATAATACTGGTAAGGCATTAAACCGAGGTAACACAGCCACAGCAGTAGTCACAATCATCACCTAACAACAATCAACAAACAAATTATTATACAAAAAACATATAAAAAAGCAAGTAGTTTAACCGCTATTAACGTCAACAGAAAGGTTATGGATCTGTTGTTCCATGTCATATGGTAATGGGGTATGAAATTTCAAGAGGATGCCAGAGCGCGGATGATTGAAGCTGATTTCAATGGAATGGAGCGCCTGCCTGTTGAGGGTTAGCAGATTCTTGTCAAATCCTTTGGGCATATGTCCATAAAGCTCATCTCCCAATAGGCCATGGCCTAAATGCGCCATATGTACCCTTATTTGATGGGTTCTTCCTGTTTCTAGCCGACATTCAACCAAGGCGGCGATGGGCTTGCCCGATTTTTTATGAACCCCTCCCAAATTTTCCAGCAATTGGTAATGGGTAATGGCTTCTTTGCCACCAAAATTTTGTACAGCCATTTTTTTTCTATCATTCCCACTGCGGCCAATCTGGCTAATAACCGTGCCATGAGAAGGGATGGGTGATCCATATACCAAGGCATGATAGACCCTTTTAATGGTACGATTTTGTAAGGCGGCGGAAAGCTGTTCGTGGGCCATATCATTTTTCGCCACTAACATCAGGCCGCTTGTATCCTTATCTAGCCGGTGCAAAATCCCAGGGCGTTTTACGCCGCCAATGCCAGAAAGGCTTTCACCGCAATGATACAATAAAGCATTCACCAATGTATGATCCAGATGACCGGGGGCAGGGTGCACCACTAATCCTGCTTGCTTGTCGATGACCAGTAAGTCATCATCTTCATGAATGATGTTAAGCGCAATGTTTTGAGGCACAGGCGTGGCTGGAATGGCTTCTGGCAAATATAACAACACAGAGTGTGCCTGCCGAATAATATGTGCTGGGTTATCAATGGCTTTGCCATCCAGCTGTACTTGCCCTTCCAGAATAAGCTTTTTCAGGCGCTCGCGGGAAAATTCTGGCCATAAGCTTGTCAGCACTTTATCTAAGCGCTGCCCATAAGCTTGTTCTGAAATGGTGGTTTCATAGTGTTGTTTATTATTCATGCCAAGATTATAGCCGATTATTCTAGCAATGGGGTATGCGTCGCTCTTGCACGGTTTGCAAGATAAATAAACTATTGATTATTTTTTATGGCAGGGGTAAACAATCTTTATCGAATGTCTCCTTCGTCTAGAGGCCTAGGACACCGCCCTTTCACGGCGGTAACACGGGTTCGAATCCCGTAGGAGACGCCACGCTTTTTTTGGAGAGTGGCTGGTTTTTATAAGTTTTTTATATCTTAGCAGTGGTTGCTATCAGATAGAATTGTTCTTTTTATCAATTTTATGTATAATTTTTTATGTGGCCAGTTCATTGTTTCTGGGCTTTGATAAATTTTTTAGTTTTCACCATTTTCTTGCGCTATATCCATAGCGCTCGATAATCACATCTAAGGTTTATTGGTTTTGTGATGGCAGGCGAATTCCTGTTGCGTACAGGCTAAAACCAACCCTTTCCAAAACCCATAAAAGAGCGATACATGACTAGTCGTCGTTAATTTAGGAGGTTTGTTTTCTATACACCACAAAAAAGGCGTTCAATTATAAAAACTGAACGCCTTTTTATTATTAAATCTCAAGCCTTAGAGATAAGAGTTTAATCCTACCTCTATTTTCTGAACTATTCTTCAGAAACAACAGCTTTACCACCTTTAGCACTAACATCACGGTCAACAAATTCAATCACGGCCATTGGAGCAGCATCGCCGTAACGGAAACCAGCTTTTAATACCCGTGTGTAACCGCCTTGACGCTCTTGATAACGTGGGCCAATAGTATCAAATAATTTGCGTACCGTGGCTTCATCGCGTAGGCGAGCCAATGCCAAACGTCTGTTGGCCAAACCGCCTTTTTTAGCCAAGGTAATAATTTTTTCAACAATTGGGCGCAGTTCTTTTGCTTTAGGCAGCGTGGTTTTAATCTGCTCATGATTAATTAACGCAACTGCCATATTGGCAAACATGGCTTTTCTATGGGATGACGTTCTATTCAGCTTCCGACCATGAACATTATGACGCATAACTACCTCCTCAAACAATGCCTTGCGCACAAGGCGGATAAAACAAAAAGGTTGTAGCAGACATGCTGCACACAACCCACAACAACATATAAATAATGTATGAGGAATAACTAAATTAATTTATGCGGATATGCATCAAAAATTTTGTCACGGTACTGTATTCAAAAGGAATATAATTGCTTTTGAGCATTTTCTAGCTACAGGTTGGAACTGCGGTGTATAAAACTAAAGAACCAACAGGTGTACCAATAGGTAAGGTAAGAGCAGGGGCATTAAAATTGACCACAGCATTGAGACGAATCCTGCCACCTCTTAATTGCCGTACGCCTGCTACTTCAGAAACCAACCCCATTGTTAGTGGGGTGTAGCCTTTCTCTTGTAAGGTTTTCATCACGGCTGAAGGAGAAAGTCTATTATTAGTCGGTGGGTACACAGTGATTACCGCGCTCGATCCATCAACTAAGGTTGTACAACCATAAAAAAAATCACCGCCTAGCCCCACACTACCATTTTCGGCGGTCATACGGGCGCCAACCAAACCATCAAAAGCATCGTTAGTATCGTTATTGGGGTAGGCCGCCGTATTCATAGCAGCTTGACAATTGGCGGGTAGAATGCCCCCACCCGCTGCCATGGTGTTTACGATGCGTTGATGACATATCAGTATATTGCGAGCCAGTGGCGCGATCAATTCTTCCTGAGATTTGATGGGAGTGGGCGAGGAAGGCGACATACTTATGCCTCCCACCATTGCAGAAACAAAGGTTAGAATATAAAGAGCATACATTGCACACAACCTCTCGCATCAATATGTATTCATTCTTAGTTCAAAAAACTACATTTTTCAACTATAGTTTTTATTTTATAGATAAAATCTTTTAAAATTCGCTAAAATAAACTTTAAAAGACGCTTAGGTTTTTTTTAAGCATTATCTTAGCTATTCATAAAATAGCTGAACGATGTGTGAGATGAGATGTGGGCTGAGTTAATAGTGCGGTATAGCATTATGTAAATAAGCCGCTTGTTAAGCGGCGCTTCGGCAAGAATGTAAAGCCGGTTCTGGTGGAAAGTCAATCAAGGGTATATCATCCACCAATTCCTTAACATAGGCACTTTCTATTGAAAAGCTCAGGGGTTCAATAAGGGAACGTGGTAGAATTAAAGCCCTACCAATAGAATAACCAATAGGCCGTTTTTGCGGATTAGCTATATCAACTGGAGTATTAATCAATTCACCATCAATTTGATCATATTGACACCCTTCAAATAAGGCGTGAAGTTTGTTGTATGATCCGGGTTGGGAGAATTTAAGATAGAGATCAGCCAATCTTCCTGCATTCAAGTTGTGCACGGCCTGTATGGCCGCATCATGGTTCAGGCTATCATCGCCCACCATATGGGCAGCATTCAATATGCTTTGCCGTGCCATGGTTGAAAAAAAGAAAAAATCTACTAAAGCATCTCTGGCAAGATCACGCGCGGTTGGAGAACGGTGTACTAAATCACTCGCCATTTCCAAGCCATTTTCATAACGCAATAGCGGGGCAGAAGCTGGCGGCTTTGTCATATTAATAATTGGCATCCTTACACCGGTAAGGTCAAGTGGCCCCAACAAATCGCTGACAAATATACTCGGATTATCCTCAAAAAGGTGTATAACTGCCCCTAAAGGAAAGCCAACAAACCATTCTCTTTTTTGTGCAAAGGGAGAAAAAATCAACCCCTCTAATACTGTCTGATACCCACTCAATATCCTGCTCCACCAATAGCTTGCTTCAGGATGTAGAAACGCTGGATTTCTGCGTGCTTAGATAAAATCTAAACTTCAGGCTCTCTAACGCTTCCGATCATAAGATATTATTGTCATGATCTATGTTAATAGTTGGTTTCTAAATAGACATAGAATCTGTTTTTCATAAAAGCAGGCTGCTTTTTTTAAGATAAATTATTGGTAAGCTTGATGGTTTTTAATACATAAACCCGCAATGCACTAGAAAGATTGCCCCCATAAGCGTCTATTCTATTGGCATCAATCTCTGCTATTAAAGTACTGATGGGCAATTTACGGGCAGCGGCAATGGTTTGCAATTCTTGCCAGAACTCAGGTTCAAGGCTCACGCTAGTAGCGTGGCCTTGTAAATTAATGCTATATTTTTTCACAAAAAATTATTTATTATTGATCATTTTTTCTGGTTTTACCCAAGCATCAAATTGTTCGGCGGTTAATAAACCAAGAGCAATCGCCGCTTCTTTTAAGGTGCTGTGTTCTGCATGGGCTTTTTTAGCTACTTTGGCCGCGTTGTCATAACCTATATGGGGGTTAAGCGCGGTAACCAGCATCAAACTTTCATATAATAATTTTTCAATACGCGCCGTGTTTGCTTCAATGCCAATAACACAATTTTCAGCAAAGCTGCGGGCACCATCGGCAAGCAAGCGAATGGATTGCAACACATTGAAAATAATCAAAGGCTTGAAAACATTTAGCTCAAAATGGCCATTGGAGCCGCCCACGGTAATAGCAACGTGATTACCCATGACCTGAGCGCATAACATGGTTAAGGCTTCACTTTGCGTGGGGTTCACTTTGCCCGGCATAATAGATGAACCGGGTTCATTTTCAGGCAGCATAATTTCACCAATACCACAGCGTGGACCCGAACCCAGCATTCTGACGTCATTGGCAATTTTCATGAGCGAACAAGCCAATGTGTTTAATGCGCCAGAACATTCCACCAACGCATCATGGCTGGCCAGCGCTTCAAATTTATTGGGGGCAGTAACAAAAGGCAGGCCAGTAATTTTAGCCGTTTCAGCGGCAAAAACCATGGCAAAATCACGGTGCGCATTTAACCCAGTGCCCACTGCTGTGCCGCCTTGCGCCAGTTCAAGTAGGTGGGGGAGGGTATTTTTTATGCGCTTAATGCCATTGGTGATTTGGGTGACATAACCAGAAAATTCTTGCCCCAAGGTAATGGGGGTTGCATCTTGTAAATGAGTGCGGCCAATTTTTACAATATCCTTGAATGCCACGGATTTTTCTTGTAATGCGGCGTGTAAATTTTCTAAAGCTGGCAATAATTCATGATGAATTTGTTCCACCGCAGCAATATGCATGGCGGTGGGGAAACTATCATTGGAAGATTGCCCCATATTCACATGATCATTGGGGTGTACTGGCTTTTTAGAGCCTTTTTCTCCACCCAAAATTTCAATGGCGCGGTTGGAAATCACTTCATTGGCATTCATGTTTGTTTGGGTGCCAGATCCTGTTTGCCAGACCACCAAGGGAAAATGCTCAATCAAACTTAAATCGATCACCTCTTCGGCCGCATTTACAATGGCGTTCCCTAAGCGCTGATCCAAAAGCCCTAAGGTAATATTAGCAAGGGCAGAAGCTTTTTTCTGAATGCCAAAAGCACGAATAAGTGGGGCTGGCATTTTTTCGCCGCCTATTTTGAAATTTTGCAGGGAACGCTGTGTTTGCGCACCCCAATAGCGATCAGCAGGAACTTCCACCACTCCCATGGTATCGCTTTCTACCCTGATGCTGCTATTATGGCTACTCATTACTTTCCTCTTTCTATAATAGTGGTGGCATGGCCCATTTTTCTTCCGGAGCGCGCCTCTTTTTTACCGTAAAGATGCAGATGACAATGTGGTTTTTCAAGGAAATTCCGCCAGTTTGTGACATCATCGCCAATGATATTCACCATTTCAGCCGTCTGGCATGGATAAACAGCGCCGGCTGGTAAACCACAAATAGCGCGTATATGTTGTTCAAACTGGCTGCAGGGCGCTGCATCCATTGTCCAGTGCCCTGAATTATGGGGGCGTGGCGCTAACTCATTCACCACGATGCGATGATCTGGGGTGACGAACATTTCCACTGCTAATATTCCCACATAATTGAGGGCTTCTGCAATGGAAATAGCCGATTCGGTGGCTATTTCAGCAAGGCGACTGGAAATATTAGCAGGGCTTCGCGAAACAGATAAAATATGATTTTTATGTTCATTTTCTGTTACCGGATAACAGCACACCCTGCCATCTTGAAAGCGAGATACAATAACCGATATTTCTTTTGTAAAAGGGCAAAAGCCTTCAATAATTACGGGTATATCGGCCAATTCTTGCTGCAACAAGGGCATATCAAGTGGTTTTTCAGGCGAGATCAGCCATTGGCCTTTACCATCATAGCCAAAACGGCGGGTTTTGATAATGGCCTTATCGCCCAGTTCTGAAATATAAGAAGGGATTTGCTGCAACTCTTCCACCGCGCGCCAAGGTGCTGTAGAAATATCGAGACCGTTAATAAAGCTTTTTTCTGCCGCCCGATCTTGGGTAATGCCAATAGCGGCGGGTGGTGGAAAAAATGGTGTATGCTGAGCCAAATATTCCGCCGAATCTAAGGGGATATTTTCAAACTCAATAGTAATAACGGCAACTTTTTGGGCAAATTCTGCCAAGGCTTTTCTATCATCATAGGCGGCGCGAGTATAAAAAGTCGCCACGTCAAAGGCAGGGCTGTCCTCATCGGGTGAAAAAATATGGGTTTGATACCCCATATTAGCCGCTGCAATGGCCATCATTCTTCCCAGTTGGCCGCCACCTAAAATACCAATAACGCCTTCTCCGGGGGCGAGTTGGAATTTTTTTTCTGCCGTGATTTTACTCATGATACAGGTTCTTCGCCAATCGATAGGGTTTGCTGTTGGCGCCATTGTTGTAATCTTGTTGCTAAACTAAAATCGCTTAAGGCCAGAATAGAAGCAGCCATAATGCCAGCATTCTTAGCGCCAGCTTCACCCACGGCTAAAGTACCCACGGGAATGCCCCCCGGCATTTGTACAATCGATAATAAACTATCCATACCATTAAGGTTTTTACCCGCCACCGGCACGCCCAATACAGGCAAAATAGTAAGAGAAGCAACCATGCCGGGCAGATGAGCCGCCCCGCCAGCCCCTGCAATAATTACTTTTATACCGCGTGATGCAGCATGGGTTGCAAACTCAACCATGCGCTGCGGTGTACGGTGCGCAGAAACAATTTTTTTTTCATGGGGAACTTGTAATAAATTAAGCATTTCTGCTGCTTTTGCCATCACAGACCAATCAGATTGGCTGCCCATGATAATACTGACTATAGGGGCGGCAGAAGAAATATCGGTAGAAGCGAGCAAAACCATTATATTTTACGCAATAATATCGGGAATAATCATACTTTCCAGTTGCAAGATCATGTCTTTTAGCACCAGTTTTCGTTTTTTTAAGCGCTGTATCTGCAATTGATCAAGGCCACCATCATCCACTAACCGAGCGATGATATCGTCAAGGTCGCGGTGTTCGGTGCGCAATTCTTCAAGTTTTTTCTTGGTTTGACTAATATCGGTCATATAATTTTTATAGAAGGAGCGATAACATATTATATTGGAGTTATAAAACACCATGGATCAGAATAAAAAGCAAGTTAAGATAGACTTTTATCGTGTAAATTTTTATCATCGGCTGAGATTTTAGTAAAAGGTATAACCGTGACGATTAAAAAAATTGGTATATTGACCAGCGGTGGTGATTGTGCGGGTCTCAATGCTGTTATTCGGGCAGTGGTGCATCGGGCTCGTTATTTTAACTATGATGTAGTGGGCATTATGGATGGCACCAATGGCCTGTTGCACCGGCCAGTACAGTGTAGGGCGCTAACGGTGGCCGATGTTGAAGGCTATGTGTTGCGTTTAGGGGGCACAATTCTTGGTACCACGAATAAAGGTAATCCCTTTGCGTGGCCGGTTGCTTCCGGCGTTACTATTGATCGTTCGCAAGAAATTATTGATGGCATAAGGTTGGCGGGTATTGATGCGGTGATCGGTATTGGCGGCGACGGTAGTTTAGCTATTTTACAAAAATTGGCTGGCCTTGGTAAATTTCCATTGGTAGGCATTCCCAAAACTATTGATAATGATATTGGCCTGACCGAAACATCGGTGGGTTTTGATACGGCGGTGGCTGTCGCAACTGAAGCCTTGGATAGGCTGCAACCCACGGCTGCCAGCCATGCTAGGGTAATGGTGCTGGAGGTAATGGGGCGCGATGCAGGGCATATAGCCTTGCATGCTGGTATTGCAGGGGGGGCAGATATTATCCTGATTCCTGAAATTCCTTACAATATAGAATCAATTACAAAAAAAATCACTGATTTACGCCAACAGGGTAGAAATTTTGCGCTGGTGGTTGTTTCTGAAGCGGTGAGAACCTTAAAAGGTAAAAGCGTAAAAATTTCGCACCGCGGTGGTGCAAGGCGGTTTGGCGGCATTGGCCATTATATCGGCGACCTCATTGCCCAGAATGTAGAGGCTGAAACCAGAGTAACCGTATTGGGGCATGTTCAGCGGGGCAGTCAACCCAGCGCTCTGGATCGTTTAATTGCCTCGGCTTTTGGCGTTTATGCTGTTGATTTAATTGCTGCGAACAAGTTTGACCGCATGGTGGCTTGGTCTAACCGACAGGTGATGGATGTTCCCATTAGTAAGGCGATTGCCGATTATCACGCGGTTAATCCCGCCAGCCCTTTAGTGCATACGGCCAGAGCCTTGGGCATATGTTTTGGCGACTAACCGCGTGCTTATAGCCAGTTACTTGATGAGGTAAGAATCCGTTTATTTTCGCTCTTTTTGATAGCGGAAGGGGTGGGCAGGGTACACGCCCAAAATATCCAGTCTTTTAACAAAAAAAGATAATTCTTCAAAAGCCAGCTTCACCGAAAGATCTTCGGGCTTGCCCTCTATATCACAGAAAAATTGGGCGGAAATGGAATCATCATCCCCCGGAAAACTATCCGACATATAGCTTTCTAGCTTAGTTAAGTTTACTCCATTGGTGGCAAACCCCCCCAATGCTTTATATAAAGCGGCGGGGATACTGCGTACTTGAAACAAAAAGCTGGTGATCATGGGCATGCGCTGCGGGGGATTTTGTAATTTTTCTTTGCTCATGATCAAGAAACGCGTGGTATTATTATTATCATCTTGCAGCGTTTCTCGTAAAATACTAAGCCCATAAATTTCAGCAGCCAGCGATGAGGCAATAGCGCCTTGTGTTTTATCTTTTTTCAAGGAAATGGCTTCGGCAGCTCCAGCCGTATTGGAATGTACCACTGGTAAAATACCCATTTCACGCAGATTTTTACGGCATTGTGCCAATGCTTGCCCGTGGCTATGGGCTGCTTTTATGTCTTTAATTTCAGCTCCTGCGATGCCCAATAAGCAATGGTTTACTGGCTGAAAATGCTCTCCCACAATAAAAAGGCCGCCATCGGGCAATAAATGGTGAATATCCGCAACCCGACCAGCAATTGAATTTTCCACGGGCAACATGGCCAAATCGGCTTTTCCTTCATGCACAGCGGCAAATACATCCTCAAATAAAGGGCAAGCCACTGTTTGCATGTTGGGGAAAACGGTACGGCAAGCAAGATCAGAATACGCCCCGAGAGATCCCTGAAATGCTACTTTTTTTTCTTTTATCATCAACCAAACGCCCTATTGTGATTCATTATGTGTATTTTACGGTACGGTGCTGCTGGGTAAATCCCCAAAATTTTCACATCCAGCGCTATGTGTGATAATTCTTCAAGGCCAATGCTTAAAGGCGCATGGCCACCATGTCCTTCCAAATCACAAGAAAATTGGCAAGCGGCAGAACGGCCACCAAACATATGGCTTTCAAGGCGCAACAGATTAACCCCTCTGGTAGCAAATCCTGTAATCGCACGATATAAAGAGGCTGGTTCGTGGCGCAAGCGAAAGGCTAGGGTGGTGATATAGGGCAAGTGAACCGATTCGGTATCCCCTGGGGATGTAGAGAGAATAAGGAAACGCGTAAAATTTTTCTGCTGTTCGGCGATATTTTCTTTCAGCAGTTCTAAACCGTATAAACGACCCGCCAAGAATGAAGCAATAACCCCATGATTGGCTTCCATATCAATAGGGTTTTGAGATTGATTGTTAATGAACTGCCCCAATTTTTGTGCCGCTTGAGAAGTATCAATAGCCTCTATGCCTATAATACCATGCTCCGCCAAGAATGTACGACAAATAGAAAGGGCTTGTTTGTGGCTATGCACATGGGAGAGGGAAGAAATTGTACTTCCCTGCAGGCCCAATAAACAAAGCCGAATGGGTTGAAAATATTCGCCCACAATGTATAAGCCGCTTTCTGCCAGCATTTTGTATAATTCACCCAACCTGCCCGCAAGAGTGTTTTCTACAGGAATAATCGCCATATCGGCACGGTTAGAGCGCACAGATTGTAGTACGTCTTCAAAGGAAAGATGAAATTGGGGAATTGCTTGTGGAAAAAGAACACGCACGGCGGTATCAGAGAAAGAGCCTGCTAATCCCTGTATTGCTATTTGGCCATTAGGAGCAAAAAAATCAGTCACGTTGCTATTGCGTTCACAAAAAATGAGAGCACATTATAGCAGCGTTTTCTTGAAAGACGCAATTTTTTCTAGGGGGCAATGTTTTATTAACAAGCTGTTGTGTTTTGAAAATCTTATCATCAACATAAGCCTCATCCCTAAAAATAGTGTGGCTATAAATTTACAGGCAGCTATTAGAGGCAATATGCTCAGAAAAGCTCTATTGCTGATTACGAATCTTTCTGCTTTATATATATTCTCTGTGTTGATGTTGATAATAGGTTGTTATTTTTATGGCTGATCTGGAAAAGAATAAAATTTTTGCAGCGGTTCTGATTGCTGGTATTATTGGTCTTGGCTCTAGCATATTGGCTGAAAAACTAGTGGAGCCAGAGCATTTGAAAGAACCGGCCTATAAAGTGGAAGTAAAAGAAGAGGTGGGCAATAAAGGGGGCGAGGCGGCAAAAGCTGAAACCATAGAGCCAATTGCCCCGTTACTGGCAAAAGCTGATATGGCCAAAGGCGAAAGCACGGCTAAGCTTTGTGGTGCTTGTCATAGCTTTAATCAAGGTGGCCCCAACAAGGTAGGCCCCAATTTGTGGAATATTGTGGGCAATAAACATGGTCATGTGGAAGGTTTTTCCTATTCTAAGGCCATCCTAGAAAAAACAGGCAATTGGGATTATGAAGAGTTGAACCATTTTCTAGCATCGCCTAAATCTTATGCTCCTGGTACCAAAATGTCTTTTGCCGGCTTAAAAAAAGCAGAAGATCGTGCAAATATGATTTTGTGGTTGCGTAGCCTTAGCGATAAGCCATTACCCTTGCCCTAATGCCATTGCCACGATAATGGAAGTGGATTGCTTAAGGGATATTCCAGACCCGCAAATGATGGGATTTGCCGAATTAACGGCATGGATTGATGATAGTTTATCAATTATTCGTGCCAATGATTTTTCTTCTCAGTCCATGGCTGGTTTTGTCCCTTATCAGTTACAAGAAGAGATTAACCATGTTTGTGGCGCTGAAGGGTCTGCCCGTTGGCGGCGTTTTTTTCTGGCTGTTCTTTTAGCCGATTGGGCCTGTTATGAGCAGCCAGTTGATAGGGTTGATTACGCACGGCTTAAATATATTATGAGCAGCGCCTATCGCTATATGCGCTTATGGTGCTGCCCCATGGGCAATGGCCAGATTTTGCCCGTTGGTTATAGTGGTGGTTATCCCATCGCGCCGTTTCTTTATGAGAAATTGTGTAATGATCAAACAGCCTTGGATGATCGCGGTGTATTTTTGCCCAGCCGTTTTGTAAAACCAGAAAATGTGCAGTGCCTCTATGCTTTTAACATCAGTATTGTGCCGCCCTTGCGCAATACAATTTATAGTCAACGCGTTATTCGTGCTTATAAAAAAGATGCGGCGCAATTTAAGAATGCCCAAATAATGGCAATAACCGTGGATGTTGCGGGTCAGAAATTGGCAAAATTTACCCAATTAAAGCATATAGCGGATATTGAGGTACAAGGCCACCGAGAAGGCTTGTTTGCAGGGTAGCCTATCTTTTTTTATAACTCATCCCAATTAAAGGCCAATACATGACGAATATGGGGTTGGTTGGTGAGTAACATCACCAGCCGATCAAAACCCATGGCCATGCCCGCCCCATGGGGGGCACCCAATTGCATGGCGGCCAAGTATTTTTTATCCAACGCCACGGCTTTCTGGCCTTCATGCGCGCGCATATTTAAGGCATTATTGAAGAGTTGCCATTGCATATCGGCGTCGGCAAGCCCTGCAAACCCATCGCTTAATTCAATACCGCCAATAAATAATTGGCTGCGGCAGGCTAATGTAGGATCGTTCACATCTGGCGTTGCTGAAGTGGTTTGAAAAAATGGCCATTGGTTCAGAAATACCGGTTGGGTAAGCCCCAATTGGGGTTGAACATGGTCTAAAATCAGGCTGAACAGAAATATTTGGTTTTCTGCCCAATCGGGGCGAATCTCATAACCAATGGCGGCTAGGGTTTTATGGCAATTTTTTACATCAAAATCATCCATGGCCACGCCAGTGATGTGATGAATAGCAGCTAATACCGATAAGCGTTGCCATGGCCGCTTCACATTAATCTGATGCCCTTGATAATCGATGGTGGTGGGTAACTCTAATGATTGTAGGGCTTGCAGTATCATGGCTTCTGCATCATCTTCAATATCGGCAATTTTGCTGCCCACACGCCCCCATTCCAGCATGGTAAATTCAGGGTTGCGATATTGGCTGCTATCGCCTTCCCGAAAATTTTGTGTGAGAGAGTATAATTTTTCAATACCACCAATCGCCAACCTTTTTAATTGATATTCAGTAGAACTGACGAGGTAGCGTTCCCCCACACTAAAGGAATTGATGGCAATATCAGGCGATGCCCCTTGCACCAGCAATGGCGCATCAATTTCTATAAAACCCTGCTCATCAAGATAATGGCGCACCGCTCGACGCATAAGATGGCGGCGGTGTAAAACATCAAGCCGCGACATGCTCTCAGTAGTAAAAGGCGCGCGCCACCGCAAGGCATCATTATTTTCTGTGTTCCAGCTTCCTTGCTTGGCGCTGGCAATGAGGCGCGGTTCCTCATCGGGTTGCAAGGGGTTAATCATCAACACATCACCAATAAGGGGTGCTGTGCCTTGCCATGGCCATTGGTATTGCTGTGCGCCCATATAATAGGTCACTAGCTGTTCACCCGCCTGTTTTTCTACATTGGTTACCCGAATGATGCGTGCTGTACTCATTTACTTGCCTATTATTCCCGCCACAAAAGCGGCCACGCTTGCCCCCAGCACCTCAAGATTATAACCACCTTCTAGCACGCAAACAAGCCGCTGCTGGCATAATTCTTGTGCTATTGCCTGTAATTGCGCCCCCAGCCGATAATAATCGTGGGTGGCAAGGGCGAGATTGCCTAATGGGTCATCATTATGCATATCAAAACCCGCAGAAACCAAAAGAATATCTGGTCTAAATGCTGTTAATTTTGGCCGTACCTGTTCAATGATGGCGCGGCAGAGGGCATGGCCATCGCTACCATGGGGCAAGGGAATATTCAAGATGTTATGCCAAGCTCCCGTTTCTTCGGCTAGGCCAGATAAGGGTGTATCTTCATGCAATGAAATGAATAAACGCTGCGGGTGATTCCAAAACAGGCTTTGTGTGCCGTTACCATGATGGGTGTCAATATCCAGAACGGCCACCCGTTCCAGCCCCATTTCTTCTTGCGCCATCACCGCGGCCAGTGCCACATGATTGCAAAAACAATAACCTTGCACCATTTCGGCTTCGGCGTGATGCCCGCCGGGGCTGGTGAGGCAAAAGGCTTGTGCCACTTTGCCATTAACCACGGCAGAAGTGGCCGCTATAGCCAGCCCTGCCGCTTGTAATATAGCCTTGGCTGTGCCGCTCATGGCAAAAGTTTCATGATCGAAGGCCAGTTCTGTGCCTTGGGGAATGGGTTGCAAAATATGAGCAATATGTTCTGGTGTATGCACAAGCTGTAGTTGTGCTGGGGTGGCGGGTGGCGCGGTGTATTGAAAAGATAAAAAGGGGGATAGATCGGCAGCCGTTAACGCTTCCATGATTGTTTGCAGGCGTTGCGGTGCAAAGCCTTGTATGGGGCTTGGATCATGTTCTAAGCATGAGGGATGCGTAAAGATATACATTTTTTATTGTGTAATTATTGCCTGTTAATTTGCCAATATGACCAAAAAGCTGTTTACGTTGGCATATATTTTAATTATATAGCAGATGAACTATAAGGATGCTTAAGTTCATCTGCTATATGTTCTAAAATTTACGGCACAAAGGGTGCCGCAGCGGCAGTCGCCGCTGTGATATAGCCAATTAAGTTTATGATTACATAAACTTAATTGGCTATATTTGCCGTTTCTATTATTTTTCTGATTGTTAAGAAGCCATCATCATGAGTGCAGCCCCCCTTACCGCCGATCAAATTGCCTTGTTAGAAAAGCAGTTGCAATTAAAAGAGCAGTTGCGCGGTAATCCAGCCGCTTCTTTTTTGGCGATTAACCAATTGGAAAAAGCTGAATTTGACCGCATCATGCAATTAGCGCATGCCATTAAAGCGAGGCCAGAGCAATATTTAGATGCGTTAAAAGGCAAAAAAATTGCGTTATTATTTCAAAAAACCTCTACCCGTACCAAAGAATCTTTTTTAACGGGCGCGCATGAATTGGGGATGATGGCCAGCTATATTGATTGGCAGAAATCCAATTTCACCCTCTCAGAGTTAGAGGATGAGATTAAGGTTTTATCGCAATGGTATGATGTGATTATGGCACGGGTCTATGACCATCAGGATTTGCTGACCATGCGTGCCTATAGCGAAGTGCCGGTTATTAATGGTTTGTGTAATTTTTATCACCCCTGTCAAGCCTTGGCGGATTTGCAAACTATTCAGGAATATTTTGGCATCAGCATGGGCAATTTGAAACTCACTTATGTGGGCGATGGTAATAATGTTTGTAATTCTCTGATTGAAGCGGCGGCTTTGGCTGGAATTGGGGATATTGCGATTGCCACGCCTGCCTTGCCCAAGCATCAACCCCTAGCGCAAAGTTTGGAATTTGCCCGCCAACGCACCCATTGTGCATGGATGGATGATGTAGCCAAGGCCGTGGAAGGGGCAAATATTGTTTATACCGATACGTGGGTTTCCATGGGCCAAGAAGCTGAAACCCGTGAAAGAGAAGCTATATTTCACCATTTTAGAATAACAGGGGCTGTCATGGCTAAGGCCTCCCCGCATTGTATTTTTATGCATGATATGCCAGCCCATCCGGGTAAAGAGGTGGATGCAGACGTGTTGCGCGGTTATCGTTCGGTGGTGTTTCAGCAGGCGCAAAACCGTAAACATGCTCAAAAAGCGTTGTTGTACCATATGCTGGCATCTTAGGGGCAGGACTGATAAAATTGGCCATGGAGGGCTTCTTCCGCGTCTATCCGCGCCTTGTTTTGTAGAAAATATTCGCTTATGATGTTGCAAATTTAATATAGTATGTAGCATAAATTTTAGCGAAAGAGGATACATGGAAAAGGCCCTTGATGGTAAAAAAATTGCCATTCTCATTGCCAATGGTTTTGATGAAGTGAGTATGACAACCATTCAAAAAATGTTGTTGACTGCTGGTGCATCGGTAAAAATTACCAGCCCAGAAAATAATTTGGTGCAAGGTTGGCATGGTTCAGGTTGGGGGCATTATTTTCCAGTGGATGTTCATCTGAGTGACATGCTTTCCGTGGATTATGATATGGCATTTTTGCCCGGTGGTGCACGCGGTGTTGAAAAATTAATGGCCAACCCCCATACACGCCGTATTGTCAGCACCTTTATTGATGCTGCCAAACCCGTTGCTGCTTGGGCAGAAGGTGTGCAATTACTGGTGACGGCTAACCGTATTGCCAAGCGTCAATGTGCTGTGTTGGAAACCAACCGCGCTATGTTGCAAGAAGCAGGGGCGGTGTGCGTTGAAGAGGCTATTGTGCAGGATGGTTTTCTGCTCACCGCTGGCCAAGATGCGGTGATGTCGGAATTTTCACAAAAGCTGATGGAACTTTTTTGTAGTTATCAGCCAATATCTGTGGCAGCTTAACCGCTTAATTTATTAAAGCATTGTTCGGGGAATATCATGCGGGCAGAAACGCTAGCGGTGGTAGGAGAGATTCAACAATCTCTTGCCCTGCTGAGGAGGCATCTTTGACTGGGATCAGTCGCTGCGTCGGTTAGATGAATTAAATGCATTAGCTGAAGATCCCAATTTATGGAATAAGCCAGACCATGCTCAAAAATTGTTGCGTGAACGCAATGAGCTGGATGGTCAGATTGGTCGTATCCAGAAAATTACCAACCAACTTCATGAGCAAATAGAGCTGGTTGAGTTGGCGGAAATGGAAAGCGATGAAGAATTTTTGCTGGAATCAGCCAAAATTTTATTGGCCATGAAGCAGCAAGTGGCTTCTTTGGAGCTGGAGAGCATGCTTTCTGGCGAGGCCGATAAAAATGAATGTTTCCTAGAGGTCAATGCAGGGGCAGGGGGCACTGAAGCCCAAGATTGGGCAGAAATGCTGCTGCGCATGTATTTGCGTTGGTGTGAGCGTAAAGGCTTCAAAACTTATTTAATTGACGAAACCCCTGGGGAAGGGGCTGGGATAAAATCCACCACCATTCAGGTGTGTGGTTATCAGGCTTATGGTTGGTTAAAAACCGAATCGGGGGTGCATCGGTTGGTGCGTATTTCTCCATTTGATAGCAATGCCCGCCGCCATACCAGTTTTTCAGCGGTGAATGTGGCGCCGGTGATTGATGATAATATTGAGGTGGAAATTAACGATAAGGATTTGCGCGTTGATACTTATCGCGCCAGTGGTTCTGGTGGGCAGCATGTGAATAAAACCGATAGTGCCGTGCGTATTGTTCACTTACCGACAGGCATTGTTACCGCTTCACAGCAGGAACGTTCGCAGCATCAAAACCGTGATAAAGCGATGCAAATGTTAAAATCTCGCTTATATGAATTAGAGTTAAAGAAGCGGGAAGAGCATTTAGCCTCGTTTCAGGGTGAAAAAACTGATATTGGTTGGGGTTATCAAATTCGTTCTTATGTATTGCAACCCTATCAATTGGTAAAAGATTTGCGCACAGGGGTAGAAACCGGTAACCCGCAAGCTGTATTGGATGGGGATATTGATCAATTTCTATCGGCTGCTCTTGCCATGCGCCTGAAAGAGCGTTCCTCAGAAGAATAATCTCATAAAACAAGGAAGAATGTGGTGTCAGAAATAGCATTGCCAGCCAAACACCAGCCAATTTATCATTATGCTCTGCACATAATACGGGCAGCATGCGCACAATTGCAGGCGGAAGCTGTGTTGCCAGCGGATGTGAATATTGATCGGGTAGAGGCTGTACCGCCCAAAGAAGCTATTCATGGCGATGTGGCCACCAATGCCGCCATGGTATTGGCAAAGCCTGCGGGCATTGCGCCCCGCTTATTAGCAGAAAAACTGGTGGCCTTATTGCTAGAAAATCCTGATATTCAATCGGCGGTGATTGCAGGGCCCGGTTTTATCAATATCAGCTTGAAAACAGAATTATGGTGGCAAGAGCTGCGCCAGATAGTACAAGATGGCAGCGATTATGCCAGAACCAACATGGGCAATGGCAAAAAAGTGAATGTGGAGTTTGTTTCTGCTAACCCCACGGGGCCTTTACATACCGCCCATGCCCGTGGAGCCGTGGTGGGTGATGTATTGGCCGCCTTGTTAGAAAAAACGGGTCATCAGGTTACCCGCGAATATTATATTAATGATGCCGGCGCGCAGGTGCAAATATTGGCTAAAAGCTTGTATTTACGTTATCGCGAGGCTTTGGGGGAAGAAATTGGCGAAATTCCCGCTGGTTTTTACCCCGGTGAGTATCTTAAACCCGTGGGCGCAGCCATTGCAGCGCGGGATGGAAAAAAATGGCTCACGGAAAACGAAGCCACATGGTTGCCAGTGTTCCGCGAGTTTGGCGTGGCACAGATGATGGAATCGGTGAAAAAAGATCTGCACAGTTTGAATATTCACATGGATGTTTTTTCCTCTGAGCGTGCCTTGGTAGAAGCTGGGGTGGTGGATGAATGTTTGCAACAGCTGGATTCGATGGGGCTGCTTTATACTGGCGTTTTAGAGCCACCCAAGGGTAAAAAACCTGATGATTGGGAAGAACGGCCACAATTGCTGTTCCGCTCCAGCAATTTTGGCGATGATATGGATAGGCCACTGAAAAAAGCGGATGGCAGCTACACTTATTTTGCTAATGATATTGCCTACCATATGGATAAATTGCGCCGCGGGGCAGAATTTTTAGTGGATGTGGTGGGCGCTGATCATGCGGGTTGGGTGGCACGCATTAAAGCCGCCGTGGCCGCCTTAAGTAACAAAAAAGCCATGTTGGATGTGCGCTTGTGCGCATTGGTGAATTTTTTACAAGATGGTCAGCCGGTTAAAATGTCTAAGCGTCAAGGCAGTTTTGTGACATTAGAAGATGTGCTGGCTGAAGTGGGCTCTGATGTGCTGCGTTTTATTATGCTCACGCGCCGTAACGATCAATCGTTGGATTTCGATCTGGTGAAAGTGCAAGAAGCTTCTCGCGATAACCCTGTATATTATGTGCATTATGCCCATGCCCGCTGTTGTTCGGTATTACGCCATGCGGTAGAAGCCTTTGGTGATGCCGCACTTAATGTTGGCGCGGCCGATCTCTCGCGGTTGGATGCAGCAGAAGAATTGGCCGTGATTAAAATTTTGGCCAGCTGGCCCATGGTTTTAGAAGCGGCAGCTATTTCTTGTGAGCCACATCGATTGGCTTATTATTTAGCAGAAGTTGCCGAAGCCTTTCATCACCTCTGGACAAAAGGTAAAGATAATACCAAACTGCGTTTCATCGGTGCAGAGATTACTGAAACCCTTCCTCGCTTGGTATTAGTGAAAGGGGTTGCTAGTATTTTGGCTGATGGCCTTAATTTGATGGGGGTTACCCCAAGGGAAGAGTTGCGTGCATGAGTGATGTTGATCCTAGATCATTTGCCCCGCCAGGGCTTTCAATAAAACCACAAAAGCAACCCATGCGTGTGGGACCGTTATTAGTGGGTTTGGCTGGTATTGCCTGTATTGGTTTATTATTGATCTATGGTTATTATCGCGCTGATCAGGGAGGGGGAACTATTCCTGTTATTAAAGCAGATGCCTCGCCCGTAAAAAGACGGCCAGATAATCCAGGGGGAATGGAAGTTCCCTTTCAGGATAAAATGATTTTTGATAAATTGAGCGGCAATAATAATGATGCAGAAGTGGTAGAGCACCTTATTCCGCCGCCAGAAGATCCATTGCCCAGACCAGTGGCACCAGCAATTGCACCGGTTGATTCTAAGCCAGCCCAACCACCGATTACTGAGAATAATCAAGGGCAACCCGTAGATGCTGTAGTGCCACCTGTTGCGGCCAATAATAACGGAACAGCAACGCTGCCCCCTGCACAACCACCAGTTAAAACAGATAATATTGTAAAACCAGCAACCAATCCCCAGCAATTAGAGACATTATCTTCGGTTACCATTACGGGTGATCCGTTGATAAATAGTGATGGTACGGCAAAGCCAGTAGTAGAAAAACCTCCAGAAAAAAACGTGACGGCTGCTAAAACCCCTGCACCAGAAACGCCTAAAAAATTGGATCAAGAAGCTCTTTCCCGCTTGATTAATGATTTGGGGGATGTGGCAGAAACGCAAGAAAGCAAGCCTTCTGTGGCCAGCAAACAAGTGGCTGAACAAGCCACCCCCATCACAGCCAGCACCCCTATCCCAACCAACATGCAAGCTGGTAATTGGTGGCTGCAATTGGCATCGTTACGCGATGTGGCACAGGTTAATAGTGAATGGCAGCGTTTGCGCCGTACACAGCCTGCCGCCTTGCAAGGCATGTCGTTACGGGTAGTGAAAGCAGAAGTGCCAGAAAAAGGGGTGTTTTACCGGATGCAGGCTGGGCCGATTAACCAAGCGCAGGCACAAAAAATATGCCAAGAGCTTAAAGTCAGTGGCATATCTTGCATAGCGGTAGCCAAATAAAAAAAACCAAGTAAAATAATCTTCTCCATCAATATTACATGCAACAATGCATTAGGAGAAGATTATCGGCGGATCTCTAATTATTAGTGCCTGTGGCTTTTTTCAGGTTTTCTTGAAATATAGGGTTTGCGAGTAGCGATGCTGGAACATTGGCTAAAGCGGAGGCCATGGCTGGATTTTTCTTTGTAATTTCTGCCGTATTGAATGGCTTAGTGGCAGTTTTTACCGGTTGTTTATTGATGGTTGCACCCGTATCGGTGGCTTTTGATGTGTTTCTATTGACTGGTGCATGAGCCAAGGGATTGATTGGGGTAATGGCATTACCCACAATACCTGAATCGAGGCGTGAACCAATGGGGCTAGTGGCTTCTATGTCAGCGGTAACTTTGGGAATGTAGATTGTTTTTTCTTCTTTTTTCTTAGAAGCATCTTTTTCTTTTTCAGCCGGTACTAACTCTTTACTATTGGCGGCGGCTTTAATGGTGGAGGTAACCTTGCCCAATGCACCTTTTTCAATAATCTCAGGGTTGGAATTAAGCGAGTCTATTTTACCATTTTTAACATCGGCGGCTTGTTTTTCTTTGTCTGCGCCACTGTTAAATCCCGGTGGTCTTTTGCCAGGATCTTGTATAGAAGTAGCAGATTTTCTGGCAGGGGTTGCTGTAGGCGATTCTTTATCCATATTTTTAGAAATTCCCGATATAGAAGGCAGCCCTTTTCCGTAATAAGAGCCAGCATTGCCATTATTATAATAGATACCATACCCAGATGAAGGCGGGGCGCCCGTTTCTGTTCCCAGATAGACGCCAGTATTTTGAGCCACGGCAACGCCGGATGTAAAAAACAAGCCCCAGACAATCAGCTTTAAGGAATAGCGATAAGATGCATGCATGATATTTGCCTCAATTTTTGTATCTAACTATTAATTTAGCCTGTTTTTTTGCTTTTTTCTACAGGTAAGTTTTTTACAGCAGGGGATATTATTGTTGCGGGCGTGGTTATGGATAAGATTTGGGCTAAGCCTTCACGGTACGTGGGATACAAAAGCTTAACCCCCAATTCTTGTTTAATCCGTTGGTTGAAAACTTTTTTATTTTCAGCATAAAAGCTTTGTGCCATAGCAGAAAGGCTGGCATGAGCCAGCGGGATCAATGGTGGTGGTTCTGCATCTAATAATCGGCATGCTTCTTCTATAACATTGCGGGCGGGGGCGGGCTCATCATCGCTTACATTATAAACGCGCCCAGAGCATGGATTCTTCATCGAACAAAGCAATGTCTGAACAATATCATCAACATGAATGCGGTTAAATAATTGCCCAGGGCTATCAATACGTTGAGCCGTGCCCTCACATATTTTATCAATGGCGCTGCGGCCTTGGCCATAAATACCGCTTAAACGGAAAATATGGATAGGCATATCATGCGCACTCAGTGATAACCATTGATTTTCTGCTTTAAGACGAAAATGATTATGTGGCTTGAGTGGGTTAGGGGTTGTTGTTTCGTCAACCCACTCGCCATGCTGTTGCCCATAAACACCAGTGGTTGAAAGATAGCCAACCCAATGAAAGAGCTGGCGATATTGCACCAAAAAATCAGCCAACAAACGAAAGATAGGGCATCCTTCAGAATCTGGTGGAACAGAGATCAGTAATGATGCGTAATGGCCAGAAGCTAAAACCCCTCTGATAAGGCTAAGCGAATCGGGAATCTGAGCACTTGTTTCTGTAGGAGCGGCTGTTATTTGGGTATCAAGACTAAACAGATTAAACCCTTTAGCCGCCAAATCGGCTTTATGCGCAATATTTCTGCTGGTGCCGGCTACATGCCATCCCTTATTGATGGGCACGAGATGTTGATTGGGAAAGCTGGGATGATGCCCTAAAATAGTTTCCCCTAAATTTTTGGCTGTATAGCCCAAGCCAAAACAAAAAAGCCCAGGCAAACAAGCCCCTGATCCCGCATTCAATTGTTGAGATTCATCCATATATTCTGTCATATATTTCCATCCAGACTATTTGCCGTAGTGCAACATCAATTTCCGCACTTATTGTTTGTTTTATCGTTAAGCCAATATCTTATGCTCAGTTTAATTTGAATTTGGCTATATAGTTTATAAACAGATTGAAAGGTTTAATAAACCATGAATGTACAAGCAAGATTACAGGAATTAGGGATTGTGTTGCCAAAGGCTGCTGCACCCGCTGCTAATTATGTGCCTTTTGTTATCAGCCAGAAGCAAATTTTTATCTCAGGTCAATTACCCATGAAAGATGGTAAATTGGCGTTTCAGGGAAAAGTTGGGCATGAAGTAACCCTAGAACAGGCGGCTGAAGCAGCAAAATTATGCGCTATTAACATTCTTGCACAAATCGAATCGGCTATTGGTGGCGATTGGACAAAATTGGTGCGTTTAGTAAAATTGGGCGGTTTTGTGCATTGTGGTGCAGAATTCACTGATCACCCTAAGGTAATTAACGGGGCTTCCGATTTGGTGGTTGCTGTGTTGGGTGAGCTAGGCCATCATGCCCGCTTTGCGGTAGGGGCGCCACAATTGCCTTTTGGCGCCAGCGTTGAAATAGAAGCCATTGCTGAAATAGCCTAAATGCCTAAATAGCCTAAATGAGTGTGTATTGCGTTTGTGCCCATAAAAAATAGGGGCACAAGGCAACGCATATTAAGAAAAACTCCATTCTTGCCAATGGGGTAAATATTTATCCAGCCAATAAAATAATGGCCCTAAAGCTGGCTCGTGGATACCGCGAGCCAGCAATTGTAATACATGGGGAATATGTTTTATATATTGGTTTTTGCCATCGCGCACGGAAAGCCTTACAAAAATGCCGATAACCTTACAATGACGTTGCGTGCCTAAAATACGGCAGCTACGTCCAAACTCTTCTGAGCGTTGTTGTGGCCAATTTTTTGTATAACGTAACCATAAATGCTCGGTGAGCTCATCATTAACCTTTCTTCTGGCGTCTTCTAACAGGGAAACCAAATCATAGGCAGGGTGTCCCAATACGGCATCTTGAAAATCTAATAAGCCACAGGCTTTTGCTCCAGAACGTTCTTTAAGAAGCATTAAATTGTCAACATGATAATCCCTGAGCACTAATACATTCTTTTCTGTATTTAATTGCTTCAGTATATAGCGCCAAGCGGCTTCATATTCCCTTACCGCTTCTGTTGAACAAATGCGCCCATGCGTCATGGCTGGATAATACCATTCGGGCAATAAACGGGCTTCAGCAATTAATTTTTCCGTATCATAATAAGGTAGCTGTAGCGATTTCTCTTCCCAATTAATCTGAGTAATCGCACTTAAAACATCAACAGCCATGTCGTAAAGCGAGCGTTCATCATGCCCTTTGGCCAGTAGACGGGTAAAAGTTTCATCGCCAAAATCTTCAATTAAAGCAAAGCCATGCACTAAATCATGCTGTAAAATAGTGGGGGCACTGAAGCCTTCTTGTTGCAGTAGATTTGCTATATAAAGATAGGGCTGTAATGGCTCTTTCCCCGGGGGGCAATCCATGAGCATGGCGTGTTGAGTTACTGTTTCTAGGCGAAAATATCGGCGGAAAGAAGCATCGCCAGCGAGTGGGGTAATACGCGCTTTTTGCCAGTTTACTGGAAGCGTGAGCGACTGGATGAAGGCCAGCCGTTCATCATCACGGTTGGATTGAGCCAATTGTTGCATTTGCGCCATTTTTTATCATTGCTCCTGTACCGCTAAATATCGGAAGAGTGTAACCAATTCCTTGTAAAGGTCACGTTTGAAATCAACGGCCATTTCAGGCAATTCTTCTATATTGCCCCATCGCCAGCGTTCAAATTCTGGTTGCTGATGGTGGTCAAGTGTAATTTCACTTTCATCGCCCGTAAAGCGAGCAGCAACCCAATGCTGTTGTTGCCCTTTGACCTTCATTTTTTGGGCAATTGCTGGGGGCAAATCATAGGATAAGGGGGTGGCTGTTTGTGCTAAAATGCGATAGGAGGTAACCCCCGTTTCCTCCCATAATTCACGTTTTGCGGCTTGTTCAATAGTTTCACCATGATCAACACCGCCTTGGGGTAATTGCCAAGCCCCCTTACAATTATAGCGTTCGGCTACAAATACCCGCCCTTCATCGTTGAACAATATAATGCCAACCCCTTGTCTATATTCATTCATCTTGGAATATCCTTAATTACGGGTGATATAAGGCAGAAGGGGGTGCAAAAACAAGGTTGGGCGCATTTTTTACCCATTGTTGTAAGCGTTTCAGCATAGCAGGCTCCGATGACCAAGTGGTGAGCACCGCATGGCCAGCGGTTGTTTCTTGTTCTATTTGGCTAATACCCCGCTCAATTACAGTTAACCCCTGATCGCCCAATAATTGGAAATCGACCAACATCATCGAAAGACCAACATCTTTTCCTGCTTGGTAGAGGGTATTATCTTGTGGGGGGTTGGCATCAATAAAAAGCAAACCATGGGGTTTTAAGGCGTTCATGATGGCATAGAGGCGTTGGTTACTATAATTTTTGCCCATATTCCAGCCATTGACCAAACCAGTATAGCCAGCCGCGCGTGTTAAAATCCACAATAGACGCTGCTGCATTTGTTTTTCAGTAATATCCAGCATTAAGGCATTGGGCCCCGGATCCGTGGCTGGATAATTACCCGGTTGCAAGGGAAGCCAGATATAAACCTCATGCCCCACTGCTCTTGCCTTATCAATCCATTCTTGCAGGCGTTCCGCGTAAGGGGAAAAAACCAAGCCAATTTCAGGTGGTAAGTGGTTAATGGCTTTATCGGTGATTACTGGATCTAAGCCTAAGCCCCAGACTAATACCCCCACCATATTTTTTTGTTGTTTGAATGGCCTAGCGTAAGCTTTCCATGCGGGCATACCTTCTGCATTAAATTTAGGAAGAAAGCCAATATCCAGTTTTTGATAGAAACCATCAATCGGTGCCTTGGCTAATGGTGATGCTGGCCATGTTGCACTATCTTCTATGGTTGTATCTTCAGCATTATCACTTCCTTGCGATGCTGCCAGTGGATTTTCTTGGGGTTTCCGTTCGGCTTGTTCAATAGCCACTAATATAGGAAATTCAGATTCTTGAACATGCGGCGACGACCCCAGCCACAGCACAAGGCATAAAAGAGGCAGCCACGCCAGTAAGGAAAATATCCAGTGTTTGGCTGCCGTTGTTATTTTTAGCGTGATGGCCATTTAATTTTACCGATGTTGGTCGGATAAATTAATCTGGCTTTGCCGGTTTCACCGGTTTTGTTTCCTGATTATGTGGCTTTTCTCCCGACTTTTCATCAGTTTTTTTATCATCTTGTTCTGGCTTTTTATCACCTCGTTCTGGCGGTTTAGTATTATCTATGCTGCCGGCTTTTTTATCGGTTTCAGGCGTTAAACCCACTGGTTTTTCTTCCTGTTTACCGGTGAATAAGGCGAGGCCATGCAATAAGTCTTTGGCGCGTGATAATTGATAATCAAATGGTGTTTCTTCCGATTTTTTGCCGGTGCTCTTATCGTCTTTATTGTTTTTATCGTCTTTGGTGGGGGCGGATTTCTCTTCTTTCTTATCTTTTGTAATCGCGTCTTCAGCTTTTTTATCCTTAGCCGCCTCTTTTGCTTTAGGATGATCTGGGTTTTCCAGTGCGCCAAGTAAATCTTTTTCGCTGTAGCTGCGGCCGGGGGTTAATTCTTCTACCTTAGCCGGTTTTACTTCAATATCTGGTTTAATCCCTTCAGCCTGGATAGAACGACCAGATGGCGTGTAATAGCGCTGTGTGGTGAGACGCATAGCGCCGCTACCATGCATTTCCATCACGGTTTGTACCGAGCCTTTACCAAAAGATTGTTGTCCCAGTACAATGGCACGGCGATGATCTTGCAAGGCGCCAGCAACAATTTCTGAAGCTGAGGCAGAGCCACCATTAATGAGAACAATAATCGGGCGTCCTTTGGCTTTATCGCCTTTGGTGGCCTGCCAATGTTGGCCATCTCTAGGCGCACGGCCGCGGGTGGAAACAATTTCACCAAAATCAAGGAATGTATCAGAAACAGAAACAGCCTGATCCAATAATCCTCCCGGATTATTGCGTAAATCAAGCACATAACCAACCAATTTACCGCCAGATTGGGTTTCTAACTCATTTAATGCTTTGTCTAGTCCAGGTTGGGTTTGTTCATTGAAGGAAGTAATGCGAATATAGCCCACATCATTATCTTCAAGCTTAGACCGCACCGACCGCACTTTTATTTGATCGCGCACCAGCGATACTTCAAAAGGCTCTGTTTCCCCACGGCGAATTAATAAGCGAATAGGGGTGCCTATAGGGCCGCGCATTTTCTTAACGGCATCATTCAAGCTCAGACCAACAACCGGTTGATCATCAAGCTGTACGATTAAATCTCCCGATTGCAACCCAGCTTTGGCAGCCGGCGTATCATCGATGGGGGATACCACCTTCACCACGCCATCTTGTAGCGTCACTTCAATGCCTAGGCCACCAAACTCACCTCTGGTTTGCACCTGCATATCAGAAAAGCTTTCTTTATCCATATAAGATGAATGAGGATCAAGCGAGGTGAGCATGCCATTAATGGCGGCTTCAATCAGTTTTTTATCTTCTACAGGCTCTACATATTCAGAACGCACCCGTTCAAAAACATCGCCGAAAAGATTGAGATACTCATAAGTATCTTGATTCTTGGCTTTCTCTATTTCTTTGCCGGGTGGCTGTGCATGCCCAGAAGAAGGGCAGAAAAACATACCGCCCAACAAAGAAAGGCAAGAAGAAAGCAGTAAAACCCTTAAGGAATATTTCATGATGAAAAAGCTCTATGTCTGGATATAATGAATATAGATTATGTGGCAATGATGGAAACTGGAAACAATAATCCGTGTAGCATCATGGCTTTTTGCTGTTTTGCATGCCACCAGTTGCGGGAACAACACTGCCAAAAAACTGTTCCCAGAATGATAAACGCCGCCCAGTATTATCGGTGATTTTATCCGAAGGATCAATTTCTGCATTGGCTAATTTATTATTCTGTTTCACCGATTCTACGGTACCATTTTTATCAAAATGTACCTCTAGCACATTCTGTTCGGCAATATTGGGTTTGAATATGCCTTTTTGTTCGGTTTTTTGATTGATATAATACCAAGTATTTTCATCAAATCCGCTTTTCAGGGTGGGGGAGCCAAGCAGGGTTAATACGCTGCTTTTATCGCTTTTCCCTTCTTTGATACTACTCAATTTTTCTGGCGGCGGTAATAAGCCATGGTGATTTTCCATGGGGGTGCACGACGCGCAAAACCAAAGAGAGAGAAAAACAGCAAATTTTTTCATGGCTACCGACATTATTTTTCTAAAAAAATTTATAGCGAATAAAGCCACACTATTATTTTTCCACAGGCGGCGCAATGGGGATGACTCTTTGCACCAGCATAATTTCTGCACTGGTTGGCCCTGTATCAAAACGCGAAAGCGATGTAGGAAACTTTGTGCCATTTTCCATGGCAATATTCACCAGAAATCCTTCCATTTGTACCTGTTGCCCGCGTTGTAATTCAAGGATTTGTAATTTGATGTTTTGATCAGCAGGAATAACATGGATAAGGGCGGTGCTGGGTACGATAGAAGGCATCAAATTTAACGGGGTGGAAGATGAATCCCACACATAGCTGCGGTTGGCCATCACAAAGGGTATTTTATCCAGCACATTTTGGTTCGAAAATACTTTCCAGCCAATCAAAATATCAAATGGCGCAATGGGCGTTAATTCATCATGATAGGTTTTAAGGCCTAAGAATCTTGCTTTGAAATTAAAACTGGCCAGCGCATTAATTGAATTTTTCCCTATCATAAAATTTTGTAGCGCCGACAATTTTTTTTGTTCTGGTTCAGTGGCCACCACCACCCCATCAGGGTAACGAATAGGGGGTGGTTCAAAGCCCCCATAAATGGCATAACCCCAAATCATCATGGCGAGCATGAGGCCAATAATAATGAGGACGGACTTACTGATATAGCCAGTCCTTTCCATCACCATATAAGCACCATATAGAGCCGCAGCACCATTGGCTGATTGATTAACCAATTGTTCTTGGGTGTTGAGTTTTCTTTTTTGTTTGGGCTGTAAGGGACTATTGGCTGATTGGGTGCTCAATTTAGGTTTAGCGCTGGCCTTACCCTGAAGCGCTGTTTCATCCTCAGTTGCTCTGGCAGCTTGTGCCTGTGTGGCCTTTAATTGTTGTAGGCGGTCGCCTCCGCCTACATTTTTAAGTGTTAATGGTTTAACAGTGCTGGCCGCATTGATCAGTGTATCGCTGCTATCTTCATGGATTTGTGTTGGCGGTAGCCCAGAATTTGCGCGCGGGGCTGCGGTTGCACTGGGATTATTGCCAAATGGGCTGCGTAAACCAGTTAATGCAGGCAAAGGTTCTTCTACTGCCTTATTGCCTGTATCCTCGGCAATGGGCAGATCCTTGGATGGCGGCGCAAAAGGAGAGCGGAGCCCAGATAAGGGTCTGGCTTCATCCAGATCTATCCCATCAAGCAAACCATCAGAATCAGAAGGTGGTGGTGCAGGCATAATCAACAGTTTTTAAGAGCAATATCATTCATCTTATTACAGATAGCAGCCTAGGGTAGTTTTTTCAAATTATCATTCGTATTTTTTTCTATATTATGTTCATGATGATGTTCAGGGGGCTGGTTTTTTGTTAGCAGTTTCATTATTTTCAACATTTTTGATGGTTTCTACAGGCGGGTTTTCACGCAACATAATAATACTAATTCTGCGGTTGCGGGGGGAGAGGGGGTCGTCTTTTACTAAGTGATCTGTATCGGCTTTGCCCACCACATTAGCAATACGCTCTTGCGGCACGCCATTTTTTTCCAACTCGCGGCGGCAAGAATTGGCTCTATCTGCTGAAAGATCCCAGTTATTATATCCTTTATCACCACGAAATTGATTGCCATCAGTATGGCCGCGCACGCTGATATGGTTGGGCATTTGTTTGACAACATCGCCTACTAAAGCCAGTAATTTTTGGGTTTGTTCATACATTTCAGCGCGCCCAAGGGGAAACATGGACGAGCCATCTTGATCCACAATCTGAATGCGTAAGCCTTCAGGGGTTTGATCAATCATTAAATTTTGCTTGAGTTTTTGTAAGTCGGGCACTTTTTCCATGGCCTCTTTTAACTGTTTTTCGGCTTTTTTGAAGGATTCTTCTTCCTTTTTAGTAATGGCCTCTTTCAATGTTTGTTCATCAATATCTTCGGGTTTTATTTCTTCATTTTTCCCCGGCATCCCTTGCATAGCGCCCATGCTGCTTACATCATTAACCCGTGCTCCTTTTACACTCACGGTTTGCCCAGATAATACCGAACCAGCACCGCTGGGGCTGGAGGAAGCCGTTAATGGATCGAAAAAATAATCAGCAATGCCGTGTTTTTGTTCTGAAGTGGTAACATTTAACAGCCACATCAGCAAAAAAAACGCCATCATGGCAGTCACGAAATCGGCATAGGCTACTTTCCATGCGCCACCATGATGCCCATGCGCACCGCCCTTTTTTTTCTTTTTAATCACAATGGTGGGGGCGCCACCGCTTTCATCGCTAGCCATTCGGTTTGCCAATTCAGTTAATCCACCGCCTACTATGCCTTACGGGTGATTAAATAAGCCTTACCTGAACGTTGTACGACGTAAACGGAAACTCAAAAGATCGTTTAATCTAAAATCTTATGGATTGAAGGATTTTTCTTGTTGGCGAAACTTGTTTTTGATTTTCAAAAAAGTGTGTTTCATCAGGGTATCTTTGTAAATAGTCTTCTTTCAATCCAGCTGTTTGCCAGTGAGTTGGTATAGCAAGGTCACCTTGAAACATTACTGTGCCGTCAGGCGTAGTGCTAGCTGGGACTGATGTTAACTTATGGTGAAGATTTGCTAAAAAAAACACTGCTGTATCGTCAAGGGGCGTATCTTTTTGTGTGCCAATACGAAACCCTTCGGGAACAATTTTTATCCTTCCCCCCTCACCATCAGGGATGGTCATCTGATTTTGCAAGGCATCAAAATCAATAGATGTATTTGCAAAGCTCTTCAAAAAAGTTTGTTTTTTTTCTAGAGGCATATTTTCTGCAAGTGTTCCCAAACGTGATAATACCAACGAAACTCGATTTGATGCATTACTATCAAAAAAGTTTGAGGCATATGATAATCTATTACCATTAACACTATATTTGAAATAGCCTCTAATACTCATATGGGCTACTTCTGTACGGCTGGCATGATCATAATTTTGCGCAATATCTGGTATTTTTGCGATAACGTGCTTCTTTAAATCGTCTCGCAATTCTTTTGGTAAATCCTTATTCAATGATAATTCATGGGCCACTACATTTGCGGCAGCATTAGCACCGCTTTCTTGCATCCAGCTATAGATAATTTCTTGTACAGGATTAAGGGTTTTACCCTGTAAGTCAAAACCATGGGTTTTTTGGTAATTATGGTATTGTTCATGAGCTATGAGCATAATAATTTTCGCGTCTGAAGCAATACCTGGTCGCAGGCTATAACCATTACCTTGAGCAAAAGCATCACTACCGAGTTTTTCGTTTTCTTGGAGTGTGTGGCGTAGATTGATATTATCTCCACTGGCTTGCAATAATTCACGGCCTACATCGGATTGAGCCATATATTCCATCAATCTTTTTTGCCGTGCATCTTCTTCTGCTTTATATTGTGAAAAATCATTGCGCAGGGTAGTAACTGTTTTGCCTTGGGGGTCTTGGATGGCAATATCGGAGACCAATTGGGGCTGTGGTGCCTTGGAGGTTAAGGATTGGGGATTGGATAGATGGTTCAAAACAGCACTAGATACTTGCGATAACACAACACCGACAAGCATCAATAAAGTTGCGTTAGTGGCTCTTGTAAGTAAATCAGGATTGGCTGCTTTATTAAATTGTGGCGTTAAACTGCGGTTGGTTTCAACTGTATTTTTTTCGGCCAGATTGGGCGTTGCTTGGGTATTATTTTCGCTATTCATTCTTCCGCACTCTCCTTAATTTTTCTAGCCATTCACACCGCGCAAAACGGGGGCAGATTTAGGGAAAAGAGCTTTGCGCATAATATTTTGTGCTGTATTAATAGCTATTTCTTGCCGTTGAGAAGGTGGTGGATTTTCTTCTAAAGCTTGCAGTTGCGCGGCACTTTTGGGATCACGCTTTTCCCAATCCTCTCTAAAGCCTGAGGGTGTCCAGCTTTCAGGTAATGCACCGGGTAACATCACTGGTGCGTCTGGGGTCATTTTTAGGTAAACATTATATAATAAGGCGGCGGTGTGGTTAGAAAACGGTGTATCCTGTTGGCTGCCAAACACAAAATTATCAGGCATTGTATTTACCCTTTCTCCAGCAGAAGGAAGGGTGAGCAGGGCGGCAGCTCTCTCAAAATCCATGGTTTGTGTGCTGGTGGATAAATCAAATTTAGGTGGATTTTCTTGAGCGAGATTAATTAATTTATTAGTATAGCGCAACATACTCGTAGCGTAATGTCCATCAGCCCTGCCGGGGTAGGCAGCATTTTCTTGTTGGCGGGCGATGTCCTCTGGCTTTGTAGCGGCGCCATTATTAAAGAAAGAGCGGAAAGTGATATGCAACACGTCGCTATGCGTGTGACTTTCATAATTATCTTTCAAAAGGGGGACGCTAAGTATTACGCTTTCTTTTAATTTATTTCTTGTGTGTTCGGGTAGGGTTTTATTGAGCGATAATTCCCAAGCCACGGATACTTCTACGGCCATGGCATCGGCTTCTATGAGCCAAGATCGTAATATGTTTTGTCCAGGGTTAAGTCGAGATTCAGCAGGCATCAGGCCAGCTAATAACATTTTTTGCTGCGCATGGCGGCATTCATGGGCAATCAGGCTAATTAATTCGGCGTCTTTAGTCTCGGGGTTTAAGGATAAATCTTGACCCTGCACAAAGCCCGAAGAACCATTTTTAACATTTTCTTCCTTATTAAAATGGAATTCCATATTTTGTGCTTCACAGGCTTTCAAAACCTCGCGGCCAGTTTCTGTAAGGGCTAAATATTCCGCAGCTTTTTTAATACGGCTAATCGATTCTTCTTTATCATCTTGCGCATCATATACCAAACTGGTGAGATATTGGCCTTGCGAATCGTTAATTGTAATAACTTGTAGATCGCTGGTATCACTGGCTGGTTGGGCACTGCGTTTTATTTCTGGTGCTTGAGTGAAAAAATTTTTTGATGATAGTTGTTGGCGTAAAGCATCATCCAGCTTGGGGTTGGCCAATAATTCTAGAGTAACCGCAGCGCTGTTAACAAATGCCGCCGTATTGGCCATGGCAGTGAGCGGGTTAAAGCCAGAAGGAGGATTCTTGGGCGCACCCAAGGCCTTGCTATATTGCTGATAACTACAACCATGAGCAATAGAGCGGATGATTGTTCCATCATCAGCATCGGGGTAAATTAATATTTTAGATCCATCAATATAGGTACGGGGATTGTTAGAGGGGTCGTGCTGTGCATTGAAATGGATTTTAGTATCGATGGGGCAATTTTGTAACGCGCCGATGCCGCTATGCGTGGCTGCCATAGAGTTTCCAGCTTTTTGTAACCGGCCGATGGCTTCATTACGCAAATGCCGATCATTATATAATAAAGTGGTGCGAGTGCCTTCTGGGTTGCGGATGCCGATTTGATTAAAATCATTACCCGTTGGTGCTAAAGCGGGATTTGAACTGGCGCTGGGGGCATTGCTGCTATTAACCGTTGCCACGCGAATATTGGTGGGGGTGCTGGCTGCCGGAGTGGGCGGCGTAACGGGTTTAACGGCGCGGATAATAGGCGGCACAACAGCTACGCTGGTTGCCAGTGCTAGTGCGGTAACAGTAACCGCTGCAACCACCGGTACAACCACAGAGCCTACGGCATTAAGCACTTGCCCCACGGGGTGGTTGGCCACCTTATTGAATATTGCGGTGAGGCCAGTGGTTTTTTTTTCGCCAATATTATCGATGTTATCGTCGCTATTATCGTCCATGGTGCCTGCTAAAATTGAATAAAATATTATTGCAATACATCTATAACTATTTATAAACTATTTTTAATAAATAACAAAGCAAGATTTTATGTTTCTGGTGATTGCCTTTGTTGATTTATTATGGCAAAAACAAGCAACATAATCGTTAAAAAATGGGTTGAGTAATGACAGCAGTGGTAAAAACAAGCGGCACTATATCGCCAGCGAATGATGAAAAAAACAAAGCCTTGGCTGCCGCTTTGGGGCAAATTGAAAAAGCCTTTGGTAAAGGCTCCATCATGAAATTGGGCGCCAAGCCAGAAGGCGGGGCGGAAACCGATTCTATTTCTACAGGATCGCTGGCTTTAGATATGGCCTTGGGCATTGGTGGTTTACCGCGTGGCCGTATTGTGGAAATTTACGGCCCTGAAAGCTCGGGTAAAACCACGCTGGCATTGCATGCTATAGCTGCTGCCCAGAAAACGGGCGGTACATGCGCGTTTGTTGATGCTGAACATGCGCTTGACCCCATCTATGCCCGTAAATTGGGCGTGAATATTGATGAATTGCTGGTATCACAGCCCGATACTGGTGAACAATCGTTAGAAATTGTGGATACGTTGGTGCGTTCTGGTGCTATTGATGTGTTGGTGGTGGATAGCGTGGCCGCTTTGGTGCCAAAGGCCGAGTTAGAAGGCGATATGGGCGACAGCCATATGGGCTTGCAGGCGCGGCTGATGAGCCAAGCCTTGCGTAAGCTAACGGGTTCTATTTCCCGTTCTCATTGTTTGGTGATTTTCATTAACCAGATCCGCCAGAAAATTGGTGTGATGTTTGGTAATCCAGAAACCACCACGGGCGGTAATGCCTTGAAATTTTATGCTTCGGTGCGCTTGGATATTCGCCGTATTGGGGCCATTAAAGATAAAGAAAATATTATTGGTAACCAAACCAAGGTAAAAGTTGTAAAAAACAAGCTGGCACCGCCTTTCCGGCAGGTGGTGTTTGATATTATGTATGGTGAGGGTATTTCCCGCGCGGGTGAAGTGTTGGATTTGGCCGTACAAGCTGAAGTGATTGAAAAAAGCGGTGCATGGTACAGCTATAATGGCCAGCGTATTGGCCAAGGGCGTGAAAATGCCAAGCAATATTTGAAAGATAATATGGCGGCCTTGGAAGAGATGGAAGCCAAAATTCGCGCCAATGCCGCAAAGGTAGAGAGCGCCTTAATGGTTGGCGGACCAGATGATTAGATAGTGCCGTGAAATTCTACTACTGCTGGCTGCAAACAGCAATTTCTGAACTTCCACTCCGCATGTACCAATATGTACATTTGCGGTGCGGTTCTCATAAATTGCTGTTTTCGCTACGCATTAGCGAATTTGACGACACTATATAGCAATATTTTCATTGTGCTGTTAATGAAAATGTTTACACTTTAAAACAAAAAAATCATATTTTCTAAGAAGTTATTAACATGACCAGTGCTGCCCTTATTCGTCGTCATTTTCTGGAATATTTTGCTAAGGCTAATCACCAGATTGTGCCATCCAGCCCCTTAGTACCCCGCAATGATCCCAGCTTGATGTTTACCAATGCGGGCATGGTACAGTTCAAAAATGCGTTTACTGGTCAAGAAAATTTGCCCTATAGCCGCGCGGTGAGCACCCAGAAATGCGTGCGCGCTGGTGGTAAGCATAATGATTTGGAAAATGTGGGTTATACGGCGCGTCACCACACATTTTTTGAAATGTTGGGTAATTTTTCTTTTGGTGATTATTTTAAGGAAACTGCCATTGAATTGGCGTGGAATTTAATCACCAAAGAATTTGGCCTACCCCCTGAAAAATTACTGGTGACAGTGTATGGCGATGATGAAGAAGCCGCCACGCTGTGGAAAAAAATTGCTGGCTTTACCGATAGTAAAATTATCCGCATCAATAGCAGTGATAATTTCTGGTCTATGGGGGATACGGGGCCTTGTGGGCCATGTTCGGAAATTTTCTACGATCATGGGGAGAAAATTGCAGGGGGACCACCCGGCTCAGCAACCGAAGATGGCGACCGTTTCATTGAAATCTGGAATCTGGTGTTCATGCAGTTTGAGCAATTGGCTGATGGTAGCCGCGTGCCATTGCCCAAGCCTTCGATTGATACGGGCATGGGGATGGAACGGCTGACCGCTATTTTGCAAGGTAAGCACGATAATTACGATACCGATTTATTGCGCGTATTAATTGAAGCCACGGCTAAGGCTGCTGGCACTGACCCTGACGGGGCGCAGAATACATCGCATCGCGTGATTGCCGACCATTTGCGCTCGAGTTGCTTTTTATTAGCGGATGGGGTATTGCCCTCTAATGAAGGCCGCGGTTATGTGTTACGCCGTATTATGCGCCGCGCGATGCGCCATGCCCATTTATTGGGGGCTAGTGAGCCGTTAATGCACCGTTTAGTGCCAGCCTTAACGGGTTTAATGGGGGAAGCCTTTCCAGAATTATCCCGCGCTGAAGCCATGATGGTGGATGTGCTGCGGCGTGAAGAGGTGCGTTTTAGGGAAACGTTGGATCGTGGCTTGAAATTATTAGAGCAAGAAACCAGTGTTTTAAGCGTGGGGAAACCATTATCGGGCGATGTGGCCTTTAAGCTGTATGATACATTTGGTTTTCCCTTGGATTTAACCCGCGATGTGTTGCGTGGCCAAGGCTTAGCGGTGGATGAGGCTGGCTTTGACCTAGCCATGCAGGCACAAAAGGCACGGGCACGGGCGGCTTGGTCGGGCTCTGGTGCGTTGGCCGAAGATTCCGTGTGGTTTGGTTTGAAAGAAAAATTTGGTAGCACGGAATTTTTGGGCTATGACACCGAGCAGGCCGAAGCAGAAATATTGGCCATCTTGAATGAAACAGGCGAGGCCATCAATAATGCTGGTAACGGCACAGGGGTGATTATCATCACCAACCAAACGCCATTTTATGCTGAAAGCGGCGGGCAGGTAGGGGATAGTGGTATCATCACCACCGCTGAGGCCAGCATAGAAATTACCGATACCCAGAAAAAAGCTGGTGGTTTATGGGCACATATTGGCGTGGTGCGCAGCGGCTTATTGCAAGCTGGTGTGGCTGCAAAATTGCAGGTGGACACGCTGCGCCGTGCGCGTATTAAAGCGCACCACTCGGCCACCCATTTATTGCATGCAGCATTGCGTAAGCATTTTGGAGAAGAGGTGGCGCAAAAAGGCTCGCTGGTGGATGATAAACGCTTGCGCTTTGATATTAGCCTTTCCCAATCGGTGGGCGAAGCTGTGGGTGCATTAGAGCTTGCCGTTAATCAACAAATTATGGGCAACCATGCCGTTAACACTGCCATTAAACCCGTGGATGAGGCGGTGAAAATGGGCGCCATGGCCTTGTTTGGTGAAAAATATGGTGATGAGGTTCGGGTTATTTCTATGGGGTCAGCCGAGGGTTCAGCCGAACAGGGGCAGAGCTATTCTTTAGAATTATGCGGTGGCGTGCATGTGCAGCGCACGGGGGATATTGGTTTATTCAAAATTATTACTGAATCGGCTATTTCTGCTGGCGTTCGCCGTATAGAGGCCGTGGCTGGTACCGCCGCCCTAGAATATGTGGAGGCACAAGAAAATACCCTGCGCCAGCTGATGAATTTAACCAAAAGCAGCGTGGAGGATTTGCCTGCCCGCGTGCAGCAATTGCAAGAAGAGCGAAAAAAATTAGAAAAAGAGCTCACCGAGACTAAACGCAAATTGGCCATGGGGGATAGCGATAGCGCGACAGAAAAATTGCTGGGCGATGTGAAACTGGTGACACGGGCGCTGGCCGATATTCCCGCCACCGAGCTAAAAAATGTGGTGGATCAGCTCAAAAAGCAATTAACCTCTGGCGTGGTGGTGGTGACTGCGGTGAATGAAGGAAAATTATCTATAGTGGTGGGCGTAACCGAAGATTTAACCGCCCGTTTTAGTGCCGTGGAATTGGTTAAGCAGGCGGCCTTGGTGGCTGGCGGTAAGGGGGGCGGTGGCCGCCCTGATTTAGCACAGGCTGGCGGTTCGGATGGCGCGGCCGCTTCTCAAGTAGTGGCCGCAATTGAAGCCATTATTCAGCAGAAAATGGTTACTTAGAGAATAAATACACCAACATAAGATCGAAAAATAAAAAAATTAGTGGAATGAGACAAAATGGAAAAGAATCTGCGTGAATTTATTATCGGTATGCCCAAAACGGAGCTGCATGTGCATATTGAAGGCACATTAGAGCCAGAAAATCAATTTATATTGGCACGACGTAATAATATAGATTTACCCTATGATAATGTGGAACAGCTAAAAGCCGCTTATGATTTTAATAATTTGCAGGAATTTCTGGATTTATATTATCAAGGCATGAGCGTATTGCAAACCGAGCAAGATTTTTATGATCTTACCTGTGCTTATATGCAGAAATTCCATGAACAGAATGGGGCGCATACCGAAATATTTTTTGACCCCCAAGGCCATACCCAGCGTGGTATCGATATTGATACTGTGTTTCAAGGGATTTTGCGGGCCCTTCACAAGGCAGAGCAAAATTTAGGGGTAACCTCGCGCCTTATTCCTTGTTTTTTACGCCATTTAAGTGAAGAAGAGGCTTTTGAGATGTTAGAGCAAGTTAAACCCTATATGGAATATATAGAAGGTTTTGGCTTGGATAGTTCTGAAAATGGCAACCCCCCTGAAAAATTTGCTAGGGTTTTTGCTAAAGTAAAAAGCTTAGGTAAAAAAATATTTGTGCATGCAGGCGAAGAAGGGCCAGCTGAATATGTACGGCAAGCAATTAACATATTGCAGGCCGATCGCATAGATCATGGTAACCGTTCATTAGAAGATCATCAACTGGTTGAATATTTAGCGCGGAGCGGTGTGGGGTTAACCGTTTGCCCCTTAAGTAATTTGAAGCTATGCGTGGTGGATTGCATGGAAAATCAGCCATTGAATGCTATGTTAGGGTATGGTTTGAAGGCTACCGTTAATAGTGATGACCCAGCCTATTTTGGCGGTTATATTACCGAGAATTTTTTAGCCGTGGCCGAGGCTTTGAAGCTGACCCGCGCGCAAATTATTACCTTGGCCAGAAATGCGATTGATGTGAGCTGCCAGACCCCAGCAGAAAAGCGGCAACAGCATTTAGCACTAGATGCTTATATTGAACGGTTTGAAGGGCTTGAAAACCGCCCTTCGGCTCAAATTAACATACCGCGGGCTAATATTGGTTAGCTGTTTAGTCCCAATTACTGTAATCTCGCACCCTGTAGGGTTGCGTGAAATGAATAATATAGCTAAGCTCATTTTATATGAGCTTAGCTATAGCTCGTTTTTTCAGATTAAATTTTTTCAGATTAAAATTATGCGGCCAGTTTTTGGCCAACTGCCACGCTACGGCGGCGGGCTGGGCTTGGCAAGGCCACGCCAATTTTGCTTGGGGTACGTCCTTCATCTAGGCCCAATAATCCCACAGCAAGAGGTTGTTGTTGCGCCATGCCAAAGCGCGCGCCATCAACCGCTAGCAATAAATGATCAAGGTTGTCGTCTGGAAACCCTTTTTCATGTAAAATATTACAAGTTCTTTGTAAATAATCACGGTTAGTACCATTTTCGCCCCAACAATAAGCAATGGCATAGGCTTTTTGCTGTATGTTCATGGTGCTGGCTTGCGCTACCCCAGGGTGGTTAATATCGGCCACGCAAGTGAGCGCGGTCACTACGGTACCATTGTTTAATGTGGCTTTCACTGCCTTAAAAACATAACCACCAGAAGATGAGGGCTTTTCCCGCTCATAAAAACTTCTGAGGCTTTCCACGGCATCTGCCGCATCATAGGCCAGAATTTTACCAGAAACTTGGGCAACTTGGGCATCACCGTTCATTACGGGGCATAAGCCAAGGGTAAGGCCGGTTTGATTTTCACTATCTGCCCCGCGAAAGCGTTTGTCAGGTACACAAAAATCCCGTTGATAGCCACTGAGCGTGGCATCAATAATGTCGTTTGGCTGCATGTGAGGGTTCCACATCAACGAACCATAGCCAAACACATATAATTTTCCTGTTTTTTCAATGGCGTCTTGTAACATCTGAAAATCATTAGTTTCTGGATGAAACATTAAACCCAGAGAGGTTTCAAGCGGGGTGATTGGTGCAAAACCAGATTTTTTTGCGGCGGTGGGTTTTGCAGAAAAAAATGGGGTAATCTCTCGAGCTGCACTAATGGCAGTGGTAAACACGGTGGACAAAAACATGGTAATAATCCTTCGCTATTTATCGATAATTTAACATGAAAATTGCGTTTTTCAACTATAAAGTAAAGGATTTGTTAATGTTTACCCAGAAGTACAACCTTGAATATGTATTTTTGGCGGATTATCAAGCGGTTAGACCACAGGAAAATTATCAATTAACCGTGTTTTATTAATCCATGCAGCACCCAATAAGCGACTATTATCGGATAACGACTCCAGAATTTGTAAATTTTCAGCGGCACAAAAAGCCAGATAATCCACCTTGGTGAAACCGATTCGTAAAAGATTTTCTACAGATTCTCTGCTAATTTTTGCCAATGATTGTGGTGTGGCGATGGCTTGTTCAATGGCTTGACGCAGTATTCCATTAAATTGGCGGGCAATGGCCAGCTCATCGGTGGTAAGGTAGGCATTGCGGGATGAAAGAGCCAAGCCCGTGCTATCTCGCAATGTTGGCACGCCTACAATCTCAACATCAATATCAAGGTCGCTATTAAAGCGGCGGATTACCTGTAATTGTTGAAAATCTTTCTCCCCGAATAGCGCTAAATCTGGCCGCAATTGCAGAAATAATTTGCTAACAATGGTGGCTACCCCTTCAAAATGGCCGGGGCGAAAAGCACCACAGAACCCTTCAGTAAGGCTGCCTTGCACCTGAACGCCCGTGGCATGGCCTTGCTGATAGATGGTATCAATATCAGGGATAAAAACACCATCCACCCCTGCTTCTTGCAACAAGGCTATATCTTTAGCTTCTTGCCTTGGGTAGCGGCCAAAATCTTCATTTTTACCAAATTGACGGGGATTCACAAAAATACTCACCACCACCCGTTCTGCTTTTTTGCGGGCAGCGTGAACTAAGGATAAATGCCCTTCATGCAGGGCGCCCATGGTGGGTACTAATGCTAGCTTGTGGTTTGTTGCTTTCCATTCTTGTATAGCAAGGCGTGCTTCTTGCTTGTTTCTCCAGATATTCATGAGGCTTTTTTCTTTCTGAATACATGTTCACTATCAGGAAATTGACGGTTTTTTACATCCTTGGCATATTGCTCCACGGCTCTTTCAGCCTCTCTAGCCAGATCGGCGTAACGGCGCACAAAGCGGGGCTTAAATCCTTGAAATAACCCCAGCATATCTTCGCTGACCAATATTTGACCATCACAGGCGGCAGACGCCCCTATACCAATAATGGGAACAGGGGTTTGGGCGGTGATGTCGTTGGCTACATCCTCCATTACCCCTTCTAATACCAAGGCAAAAGCACCAGCTTCAGCAAAATCTAGGGCTGCTTTCATGATGGAAGTGGCTTCTTGTTCGCTGCGCCCTCTGGCTTTATAGCCGCCCAATTGATTAACCGATTGCGGTAATAACCCCACATGCCCAAGCACGGGCACGCCGCGTGCGGTAAGAAAAGCAACCGTTTCTGCCATTTCCGAACCGCCTTCTAATTTTACCGCCGCACAATTGGTTTCTGCCATAATGCGGGCAGCATTGCGGAACGCTTGTTCTGGTGATTCTTGATAAGAAGCAAAGGGCATATCCACCACCACTAATGAGCGGCTTGCCCCTTTGGTTACGGCTTTGCCATGGGCGATCATCATTTCCAGCGTTACGCCTAATGTGCTTGGCATGCCATAAAGCACCATACCCAAACTATCGCCCACCAGAATAATATCCACCAATGGATCCAGCATTTTAGCCATGGGATAGCTGTAAGCCGTGAGGCATACAAGCGGTACTTGCCCTTTGCGGGCGCGAATTTCTGGTATGGAAAGACGCTGTGCTGCTAATACATTATTTTCAACCGACAATTTTTTACCCAATCACAGCAGTAATAACACGCTTGTTTGATAGCTTTTGTTTAGGTAAAATGCAAGCTACGCTCCTGCCACACCATCACTCTAACGGTTTTACCCTCATGACAATATCCATGAATATTTTTCAAGAAGATTTTGCATTGCATTCGCCTTTTCGCATTGCCAGAGGGGTGAAAACTGCAGCATCGGTGGTGCGGGTGGTGGTACAACAAGGAAAAGCGGTAGGGCAGGGGGAGTGCGTGCCCTATGCGCGCTATGGAGAAAATCCCGAAAGCGTGGAAGCGCAGTTGCAAGCGGTAAAATTATCCGTAGAGGCTGGTGTAACGCGGCAGGAATTGCAGCGCATCATGCCGGCTGGTGCGGCTCGTAATGCCTTGGATTGTGCTTTGTGGGATTTAGAAGCGGCAAAGGCGGCAACATCGGTTTGGCAATTGGCTGGCTTGCCTGCACCAGTGCCACAAGCCACGGCCATTACCATTAGTGCAGATATACCAGAAAAAATGCATCAGGCCGCATTGCAATATAATGATGCCTTATGGCTGAAAATTAAAGCCACGGGGGAGGCAGACCGTGAAAAAATAATGGCGGTGCGCCGCGCTGCACCCCATGCGGCTTTAATTATTGATGCTAATGAAGGTTGGAGCATAGCTCAATTGGAAGAATTAACACCATTTTTAGTAGAAAATGGGGTGGGTATAGTAGAGCAGCCATTGCCTGAAGCGCAGGATGATGCCTTGTATGGAAAGAGTTGGCCATTTCATCTCTGTGCCGATGAATCTTGCCATACAACAGCCAGCTTAGATAAATTATTGGGCAAATATAGCATGGTGAATATTAAGCTGGATAAAACAGGCGGCTTAACCGAGGCTTTGGCTTTATTGTGGGCGGCCAGAAGCAAAAAGATGTCGGTGATGCTGGGTTGTATGGTAGCCACATCGCTAAGCTTGATGCCCGCCATGTTATTGGCTAGTGCGGTTGACGCGGTTGATATTGATGGTTTTGCATGGCTGGCACAAGATCGCGCTTGTCATTTACGGCTGAATAAAAGCACGGTTGAATTGCCTGATGATCGTTTTTGGGGGGATAATTTTTGTGCGACGCAAAAAAAGCTTGAAATTACTTCGCACATGCAATATTAGTAATACATGGATACATCGGTTATCTGGTGTGTTTATCCAACGCCTTTTTGGAGGCGTTTCCTCCCTGAACTTTAAGCCGCCCTTGTTTTAGATAAATTGAGGGCGGCTTTTTTTATGATGTTTCTTGTATTTATTATCGTGTAATTATAGGGCATGCAATTACATCGAAAAACCCCGCGCTTGATAGCCCAATGGCCGTTGTGGGCGTTTATAAGAAGGTTGTATTGTTGGTTGTTGGGTGGTTGCTGGTAATGGTTTTACCAGTTCGGGAATAGGATGCGAGTCGTTTGCGGCCGGATTAGGATTATTATTGGCATCATCATTGCAAGGCACGCAGGCGGTAAAATAATCTTCTAGTGCATCGGTGCATAAACTCATGGTTTCAAGAGCCAGCATATGCCCCATATGCAAGTCTGGAATTGTAAAATCGGGAATGGGGCTTAAAAAATGGGGTTGAATATTATCCAGATAAAAGCCTTCACTTAATAAATCTTGTGCTTCAATAGAAAACTCATCGGGGAATATGTCGGACAATTCACCACTATTGCGTCTAGCAATGGCTGTGTGAAACTGAGTTTTGAGATATTGGGGAAATTCTCTGGTGGTGGATTGTTCGAAAACTGCACTTAACGACATATTTACTTCCTTTAATTTTTCTTTACTTGATTATTTGTTTCGTTATCTAAGTAATACATGGGTGAAGTGAATATTTCGTTTATTAAAAGTTTACAGGACATTTCCTTTGCTTGCTGTTTACTTAAAATTATTTCTGGTTATACTTCGAAAATACTTCAAAATTAGATGTAAAGTGTGAATATGAGTAAAAGAACGATTAAAATATACGACACCACCTTGCGCGATGGCGCACAAACCCGTGGGGTAGATTTTTCAGTATTGGATAAGCAGGCATTAAGCCTTGCCATGGATGAGCTGGGCTTTGCTTATATTGAAGGAGGGTGGCCGGGGGCAAACCCTACCGATGAAGGTTTTTTTGCCGATATTCCTTCCTTGCATCACAGCCAGATGGTGGCCTTTGGGATGACCCGCCGCCCGGGGCGTAGCGCCGCTAATGATACTGGCCTGCAAGCCATATTGCGTGCCGAGGTGGGGGCGGTGTGTCTGGTGGGTAAGAGTTGGGATTTTCAAGTAACAGAAGCATTAAATATAAGCTTGGAAGAAAATATTGCCCTGATAGCTGATTCGGTAGCAGAGGGTAAAATTCAGGGCAAAGAGGTATTATTTGATGCCGAGCATTTTTTTGATGGCTATAAAGCTAACCCTGTTTATGCGCTTTCTTGTTTAGAAGCGGCCGCACAGGCCGGTGCAACATGGCTAGTATTATGCGATACTAATGGTGGAACTCTACCGCATGAAATAACCCATATTATTAGCGAGATTTTGGCGGCGCATCCTTCCTATCGCTTGGGTATTCATGCGCATGATGATACTGGCCATGCGGTGGCTAATTCGCTGGCAGCCATTTTGGCGGGGGCTGATTTAGTGCAAGGCACAATTAATGGGTTGGGGGAGCGTTGTGGTAATGCTAACCTTATTTCTTTAATTCCCACTCTTGCCCTGAAAATGGGTTTTGATGTGGGCATGACGAGGCCACAATTACAAAAATTGGGGCAGCTCAGCCGTTTGTTGGATGAACGGCTTAATCGTGCGCCCAATCGGCAAGCCCCTTACATTGGCGAATTTGCATTTGCCCATAAAGGCGGCTTACATGCTTCAGCTATTTTGAAGAACCCTGCTTGTTATGAACATATTGAGCCAGAATTGGTAGGGAATCGGCGTCATTTACCTATATCGGATCAGGCGGGTAGAGCCAGTTTAATGGCGCAATTGCGTGATTTAGGGTTAGAGCTGGCCAGTGATGATGCGAGGCTGGCCAAGCTATTGCAAAAAATTAAAGAATTAGAATTTCAAGGCTATAGTTTTGATGGCGCAGAGGCCAGTTTTGCCCTATTGGCCTATAAAATGCTGGATAGAGTGCCCGTATTTTTTCGCCCCTTATCTTTCAGGGTATCCGATGAGCGGCGTTGGTTGGATAATGGTGAGGTTTTTACCCTTTCTGAAGCCACCACAAAAATAGAGGTGAAGGGGGAGCGGGTGATGACGGTGGCCGAAGGCAATGGCCCCGTTAATGCGTTAGATGCCGCCTTGCGGCAGGCCTTATTACCTGTTTATCCCTTATTGCAGCAACTATCCCTTACCGATTATAAGGTGCGTATTTTAACCCCCGAAGAAGGCACAAGAGCGGTGACTAGGGTAATGATTGAGACCATGGGCGCGCATGGTGAACGTTGGAATACGGTGGGGGTATCGGGCGATATTATTGAAGCATCGTTCCACGCCTTATTGGATAGTGTGAATTGGTGTTTATTGCGGGAGATGGAAAAAAATAATGTCTGAGCCGTTAATTGTTTTATGCGAACCACAAATGGGGGAAAATATTGGCGCGGTGGCCAGAGCCATGCTGAATTGTGCCCTTACCCGTTTATGTTTGGTGAATCCTAGGGATGGTTGGCCCAATGAAAAAGCGGTGGCGATGGCTGCGGGGGCGGATGTGGTATTAGAAAATGCTGTGGTCTGTGCCAATTTAGAAGAAGCGCTGGCGGGCCAACATTTTGTGCTGGCCACTACCGCAAGGCCGCGGGATATGGTAAAGCCAATATTGACACCAGAAAAAGCCATAGCTGTTATAGAGCCGCGCATTCATGCAGGCCAGCAATGCGCCATTGTGTTTGGCGGCGAGCGTTCGGGCCTGAGCAATGACCATTTAAGTTTGGTGGATGCGATTATTTCTATTCCCATCAACCCTCAATTTTCTTCACTAAACTTAGCGCAAGCGGCTTTGATTATGGGCTATGAATGGTATCGGCAAAGCTTATCGGCTAAAGAGAATGGTTATATTATACCCATTGATATACACCAACCCGCCCCCAAAGAAGCCATGCATCATTTATTTCTGCATTTAGAAAAAGCGTTGGATGCGGCAGGTTTTTTTACAACCCCTCAGATGCGCCCCAATATGGTGCGCAATTTGCGCAATTTATTGCAGCGTTCCGCCGCCACAGGGCAAGAAATCCGCAGTTTTCATGGTATTATTACCGCGTTGAGCAAAATGGGTGTAGCGCACAACCCGCAAGAAACTGATTCATAAAAATATTTGCTAAATTGGTTTGAATGAGCTAAAGTTGTAGTAGTGGGAATTTTTTAGAAATTTATTAAGAGTGGGTTATAAAACGCATGTCACGGCATGGTGCACAACAATCTGATCTTTTTATTGTCGTCGTTTATGATGCCATGGAAGAGGCATTGGGGGATCTTTTAAGAGTCACTGGTGGTTCAGGCTCGGTAATGCCTGTTGGTAAGGCGAATGTTGATTGGCGGCGGCATAACGGTCCAAGTCAAGAACAGGGTTTTAATGAGTTATCTGGCTTGCAAAAGGCCATGCTTCGGGTGAATTCTTTTCAAATTCCTAGTTTGCGTTCCGATTCATCGCTGAATCTGGAATTGAATCATGATTCAATTAGCAATATTCCCGTGGCCGCCACGGGAGTGGCGAAACAAGGATCGGCTACTGAGGGGAATGTGGGGGATAAAAATTTTTGGTTATCCCTAGGTGCAGCCGTTGCTGGAGCGGTTAACCCTGATTCTGAGGTAAAGCAGGATGAAAAAAAGCCGGTTACCTTTACGTTAAATGAAAAAGCCAATAGTTTATCTTTTGAAGGCATGAGTGCTGCGGATGTGAAAGCCTTACAAACGGCACTGGATAAAACTGGTTTCACCAGTACCAAAATTGGTGAAAATGGTTTGTCTCTTGATACAACCCAGCATGTTAATCAAGAAATGATTGCACGGGCGCGCTTAGAAATTGCTTCTGAAGAGCATAGAATTCAAGCAGCACAAGAAATGCATTCCATGTTGAAAATGGCAGCTCCTTCAGCAGCTCTTATTGCAGAAACAGAGCAAGGGCTAGAAATTACAGGCTTAAATAAGAGAAATGGTCAAACGCTAAAGCAAATGCAAGAATATTTAGTGCGTGAATTTGGGGTGAATAGTACGATTGAGGCGGATAGGCTGGTTGTTGATCAAGAGCATGCATCTTATTACGCCGCACAAATGCAGGCAGCAGGCTTGAAGCCAAGTTCGCAGCCACAGCCTGAACCAACCGCTAAGGCACAAACACCAGTGGATGCAAGGGCGGTAAAACCACAAAATGAGGTTAAAGCATTCAGCAGAAAAGCGGCGGCGGCTCCATCGTGAATATAGCCAGTTAAGTTTATGTAATTACATAAACTTAACTGGCTATATCCAGCGGCTATTGCCGCTGCCCAACCCTTTGTGCCGTAAATTTTAGATTCTATAGCCGATGAACTTAAGCATTCTTATAGTTCATCGGCTATATGTGATCTGCGGCGATAGTTTCGTTGAAATTTGTTTTTCTTTTATATTATAAAGTCGATATTCCCAAGAAAGTGCTGCCTTGGTTGCAGCCGCTTATTGTTTTAAGACTATTGGGACAAGACAGAAAAATAATATGTAGGAAAAAACATGACAAAAAGAGTTGCTGCCAAGCATAAAATTGACCGCCGTTTGGGTGTAAACCTATGGGGTCGTAGCAAAAGCCCATTGAATAAACGTGATTACGGCCCTGGTCAACATGGTCAACGCCGCAAAAAACCTTCCGATTACGGTATTCAGTTGATGGCTAAGCAAAAATTGCGCGGCTATTATGGTAATATTGGCGAGCGTCAGTTCCGTCGTTACTATCAAGAAGCTATTCGTCGCCGTGGTGATGCCAGTGAAAATTTGATCGAATTATTAGAACGCCGTTTGGATGCCGTGGTGTACCGCCTGAAATTTGCGGCCACCGTGTTTGGTTCACGCCAATTGATTAGCCATGGTCATATTTTGGTGAATGGTAAGCGCGTGACGATTGCTTCTTATCTGATTAAAGATGGCGATCAGATTGAAATTAAACAGAAGTCTAAAGAATTGGCCGTGGTATTATTGGCCGTTGCTTCTGGTGAGCGTGAAGTGCCTGAATATCTGGAAGTGGATCATAAAGAAATGAAAGGCCGCTACGTGCGTGGCCCTAAATTGGCTGATGTGCCTTATCCTGTACAAATGGAGCCAAATCTGGTGGTGGAGTTTTACAGCCGCTAAGATTTTAGCTTTATTTTTAAGAGAAAAAGCGGTAGTGTGAACTATCGCTTTTTTTTGGGTATTATCCACGTTGCAACCATTATATTTTTACAATACGGCATCACGTCAAAAAGAAGAGTTTAAGCCAATTACCCAAGGGGAAGTTGGCTTATATTGTTGCGGCCCCACGGTGTATGGCCATGCACATATTGGTAATTTGCGAACCTATATATTTGAAGATGTGTTACGCCGTACCTTAACCCGCTATGGCTATGCAGTTACCCATGTGATGAATATTACCGATGTTGGACATCTGCAATCGGATGCTGATGATGGTGAAGATAAAATGGCGGTGGCTTCGCGCCGCGAACAAAAAGATCCCTATGCTATTGCAAGGGCTTATGAAGAGTTGTTTTTTCAAGATACTGCAAAGTTAAATATTTTGCGCCCTGATTATGCTCCGCGGGCAACCGAATCAATTGCTGAGATTATTTCTTTTGTGCAAACACTAGAAAATAAGGGGTTTGCCTATGTTGAAGATGGCAATGTTTATTTTGATACGGCGAAATACCCTGCTTACGCCGACTTTGCCCGCTTGAATATTGAAGGCCAAGGGAGTGAAGGGCAGCGCGTGGAAAGCGATCACCGCAAGAAAAACCCGCAGGATTTCGTATTATGGTTTTCACAAAGCAAATTTCCTAACCAGATCATGAAGTGGGAATCGCCATGGGGAGTGGGTTTCCCCGGTTGGCATGTGGAATGTTCGGTGATGGCTACCAAGCAATTGGGGGAACGGTTCGATATTCATTGTGGTGGTATCGATCACATTCCGGTTCATCACACCAATGAAATAGCCCAAAGTGAATGCTGTTTAGGCCATGATACGGCTTCTCAGCGTTGGGTAAATTATTGGCTGCATGGTAATTTTCTCACCGAAGCCGATGGGCAGAAAATGTCCAAATCAAAAGGTGGAATTTTAACCTTAGGGGTATTAGAAGAAGAAGGGTTTGACCCCTTGGCCTACCGTTTTTTGTGTTTGCAGGCGCATTATCGCAGCCAGCTATTTTTTAGCCGCGAGGCGTTGCAAGCCGCTGCTAATGGGTTGGATAATATGCGTTTGCGGATATTGCATTGGCTTGAAGAAGCAAAAACGGCGGAGCCATTAGCACAAAAAACGCAAAACCCTTTGGCTTTAGAGTATGTTCGGCAATTTAATGAATCCCTGTGCGATGATTTGGGCACGGCTGGTGCTTTAAGCGTGTTTTATAAAGCCGCTGCGGATGAAAATCTGACGCCAGCCGATAAATTATCGTTGGCAGCCGAATTTGATGATGTGTTGGGTTTAAGTTTAGCCAAAACCGCTAAGCCAGATTTAACCCCCGAAATGCAAGAGATTATTAATTTGCGTTTGGAAGCACGGGCGGCTAAAAATTTTGCTGAAGCCGACCGCTTACGGGGCGAGTTGCAGCAAATGGGAATCATGATTAAAGATCTGGCGGGAGGTCGTTATGATTATTACGCTGTTCCTGCGTCACAATCTTCAAGCGTAACGCAAAAAAAAACGCCCGCGCCAGCTAGGTCTATATAGCCAATTAAGTTTATGATTACATATAAACTTAATTGGCTATATACAGCGGCGACTGCCGCTGCGGCACATTTCTGCCGTGTAAATTTTAGACTTTATAGCAGATGAACTTAAGTATTCTTATAGTTCATCTGCTATAAATTTCAGTAAATAGAGCGGCTAGCTGGTGCGAGGTTGCAGTTGCAACCTTTATAGGCAATCATTTTGTAACTTTTTATTTTGTATTGGTATTGGTATTGGTATTGGTATTGGTATTGGCTATAGTTTTTTCTTACATATTATCATCCAGCCCTTCAAATAGGGCTGTTGAAAGGTAACGCTCAGCAAAACTTGGCAAAATAGTAACAATCATTTTGCCCGCCATATCTGCCCGATTCGCTATTTGATAGGCCGCCGCTAAGGCCGCACCTGAAGAAATGCCAACGGCCAAGCCTTCAATGCGTGCAGCCAGTTGCGCGGTGGCGAATGATTCTTGATTAGAAACACGCACCACCTCATCAATGAGGGTGCGATCCAGAATATCAGGAATAAAGCCAGCACCAATCCCTTGAATTTTATGGGGGCCAGCCACCCCGCCTGATAATACGGGGCTTTCCTCTGGTTCTACGGCAATAATTTTAACTTCAGGCTTGCGTGCTTTAAGCACAGTGCCAATGCCTGTTAAACTGCCGCCTGTACCCACGCCGCTTACCAATACATCAATTTTACCCGCTGTATCCTGCCATATTTCTTCTGCGGTGGTGGCACTGTGAATCGCTGGATTAGCAGCGTTCTTAAATTGTTGGGGCATAAAACTATTGGGCGTTGCCGCCAATAATTCTTCGGCGCGGGCAATAGCGCCTTTCATACCTAAAGGGGCAGGGGTGAGCTCTAGCTTTGCGCCCAATAATTTTAGCATTTTGCGCCGTTCTATCGACATGCTTTCTGGCATACACAAAATTAATTTATATTTTTTAGCCGCCGCTACAAAAGCCAAGGCAATGCCGGTGTTGCCAGAAGTTGGCTCAATAATGGTTGTTGCTGGATTCAGTAAGCCATCACGCTCGGCAGCTTCAATCATGGCAAGGCCGATTCGATCTTTAACGCTGGACATAGGGTTAAAAAACTCGCACTTGCCAAGCACGTCAGCTGTTGTGCCAAAATGCTGATTGAGGGCGGGCATGCGTACCAATGGCGTTGAACCGATGGTTTGCAAAATCGAATCATAAATACGACCCCTGTTGAACACGGTTATTGAGCTCATTTTATAATTTCCCTGTTCCAGTTGAACCAAACCCACCATGGCCTCTGACAGTTTCTGGTAGGTCTTCCGTTTCTTTGAGGCTAACCCTTGCCACTGGTGCTATCACCATTTGGGCGATTCGCGTACCCCTTGTGATGGTGAATGGCTCATTGCTTAAATTGATGAGCAATATTTTGACCTCGCCACGATAATCCGCATCAATAGTGCCGGGGCTATTTAATACGGTAACGCCATTTTTGAAGGCTAAGCCAGAGCGTGGTCTGATTTGTGCTTCATAATCTTCAGGCAAAGCAATGCAAAAACCAGTGGGAATCAGCATTCTTGCTTGTGGGGCTAAAATAATATCCACCTCAATAGCGGCTTGTAAATCAAGCCCTGCCGATAATGAGGTGGCATAGCAGGGTAAATCCAAGCCTTGCCCATGGGGTAGGCGTTTAATTAATAGCTTTATATCAAGTTCGCGCGGTGGAAACATAGCAATGGCCTGTGGCATGAATTTATTCCTTTATTTTGGAGTTGTGCTCAAAAAATAAGCTGATTTTTTCAGCCAATTGATGCGCTAGGTTTTTTTTATCTAAATTGGCCCAATTTTCTTGCTGCGCGGCTTCTATGAACCAAGCACTGTTATAGTCTGAGCCAAATACCGGATTCGAATCACTAATTTCATTAGCTATAATCCAATCGCAGCCTTTCGCCAACATTTTCTGGCGAGCATAAGTTAAAATATTATCGGTTTCGGCAGCAAAACCAATCACCAACCGAGGCCGTTGTGGATGTTTGGATAAATTTTCTAATATATCCACGGTTTTTTCCCAAATAAGGGTTGAAAAATCGCCCTGTTGTTTTTTCATTTTGTGTGTAGCTGGGGTTTTAACCTTCCAATCCGCCACGGCAGCGGTGCAGATGGCAATATCAACGGGCAGCGATTCTTGGCAGGTATGCCACATCTCATCCGCCGTTTTTACCATTGTGAGATTAACATTGTAGGGCGGCGGTAGAGATACTGGCCCGCTGATTAACGTAACCGTTGCGCCTTTTTCAGCCAAGGAAGCAGCAATGGCATAACCTTGTTTACCGGAAGAATGGTTGGTAATATAGCGAATGGGATCAATCGATTCGTGGGTGGGGCCACTGGTTACCAGTGCCTTTAAGCCTTTGAGGGGCTGATTCGGGGCAAGGAATCTTTTGATTCGCGCTACAATTTCTGCGGGCTCTTCCATGCGCCCCACCCCATGCTCGCCGCAGGCCATTTCTCCTGCTTGCGGGGCAATAAGAGTAACGCCGCGTTGGTGCAATGTTTGTATATTCTGCGCTGTGGCTGGGTGTTGCCACATGGCTGGGTTCATGGCGGGCGCCATCAATATGGGTTTGTTGGCGGCCAATAAAATGGTGGAGGCCAGATCATCCGCCAGCCCATGGGCGGCTTTGGCTATAAAATTAGCCGTGGCCGGCGCCACCACAATGGCGCGTGCCTCGCGGGAAAGCCGGATGTGTCCCATCTCGCTTTCATCTTTTAACGACCATAAATCGGTATAAACAGGTTGACCCGATAAGGCAGCAACGGCCAGAGGAGTAATAAATTTTTGCGCCGAATCAGTCATCACCACATGGCAGCTTAATTGTTCTTTGCTCAGCAGCCGAATCAGCTCTAATGCCTTATAGGCCGCAATGCCACCGGTGATAATAAGCAAAATATCAAAAGAATGATCGGGGGAATTCATGCAAGGCTCATCATCAATAAATGCTAAAAAACCAATATATAAAGCAATCATCGAGAGAGAACACAATAAATGATTACAGCGTGTGATTCGCCGCTCAATAAATCACGCTGTAAACAGATTTTTATTGCAAGAAACGGCATTTTATGTAAAATTACTGCAAATAAAACAAGAATAAGGGTAAGACTAATGTCGGATGTTGTGAGCCCATTAAGTTTGCTGAGTGGTTACGAGAAATTGGTGCGATCCTCCCAAGTTGGTAATAGCGATATATCTTATGGTATTCCATCAAAAACCAAAGCTTTTCTAAAGGCTTTATATAGCAACCCTTCCCAAGCCTATTCTTTATGGGATTTGGGCAAAGGTGAAGATATAAAGAAAGAATTGGAGATGTTGAAAAAGTGGGGCTGTGTATTTCTTGCCAGTGAGGATAAACAATCATTTTATATTAATGGTATGGAATACGATGTCCAAAATATGGAAGAAGAACTTAAGCTACTTATTTTTAACGCGGCAAATGTTTATGTGGGAGGCATTCTTTCATGGGTAGCCGCTTTAGAAGATGCGGCCAGCGATAACCGCCAATGGCTACGCCAACCAGCTCAAAGCGCAGAATCAGAAACATGGTGGGTGGTGCGTCCCAATCAGGATGGTTCTTATCAGGCCGAAAGTGGTGGGGCAACACTGGAATTGCCTAATTTGGAAGCCACAACCTTACAAGAACATGGTTTCAGCACAAAAACTCCACCCAATCGACTCTCCTATACAGCATTGGCTTTAGGGGAGATTTTGCGGTATGACAGCATCCAATCTACTATGGGGCGGGTAAGTTTTCTGATGTTTATAGAAACTTATTATGAGGCGGAGTGTCAAAGGAGAGATAACACGATTCCCTCCTTAAAGCAGAGTTTGGCAAATGTTCTGCCAAAGCTGCAGCAACAGCCATGGGGCGAGGGGAGTTTTCAGTGTTATTCTATACAAGCTTTGCAAGCCATGGATAATCTATGGGATGTGGCTAGGCCAGAAGGTAAGTCATTTCCTGTTATTAGTGTGCGTAAAGCTTCCCTCTAAAAACAGCGCAATATTAAGGAATGCGTAAGGGCTATCTTATTTTTTATGTTGTTTTGATAAAAAAAAGATGCACATGCGAGGATGTCACATTGCGTGAGTGTGGGGAGTGGGATAGATATTTGTTCA
>JBMOFM010000016.1:0-69551 GCA_049318825.1 Alphaproteobacteria bacterium
GTATTCAAGCCATCCGCCACCAGAAAAACCACATCGCCGCCACGGCCACCATTGCCACCATCTGGCCCGCCATGTTCAATAAATTTTTCACGCCGAAAGCTCACACAACCATCGCCGCCATCGCCACTTTTTATAAAAATTTTGGCTTCATCCAGAAATTTCATTACTGCCTCTATTTATCCATGTAAGCAACAATAACACAAAATTTCTTCTCTGCCGTGTGGGAAGATGTATCACAAAAAAGCAGGCCAGTTAAAAAACTGCCTGCTTTTTTTACTTCAATCACTGCTATTTATCAGCCTTTTCAGATTTATCGGCCTTATCGGCTGGTTCTTCAGCCAAATTACCATCCTCGGGCAGAATACCTAAACGGCGTGCCACCTCTTGATAAGATTCCAGCACCCGCCCTAAATCCTGACGGAAACGGTCTTTATCAAATTTTTCATTGGTTTGCACATCCCATAGGCGGCAATTATCTGGGCTAATTTCATCAGCCAGAATAATCCGCAGCTCATCCCCATTCCAAAAACGGCCAAATTCTAGCTTAAAATCCACCAGCCGTAAGCCAATGCCAAAAAACAGGCCGGTAAGGAAATCATTCACCCGCAAGGTCAGTTGAATCATCTCATCCATTTCCTGTGGGGCTGCCCACTGAAAATAGGTGATGTGTTCTTCTGAAACCATGGGATCGCCCAATTCGTCGTTCTTGTAGTAAAATTCTACAATGGAACGCTCCAGCGGAGTGCCTTCTTCTACCTTAAAACGCTTGGAAAAAGAACCAGCGGCCACATTGCGTACCACCACTTCCAATGGAATAATTTCCACCTCACGCACCAATTGCTCGCGCATATTCAAGCGACGCACAAAATGATTCGGCACACCAATATCGGTGAGTTTGGTCATTAAATAAGAAGATATGCGGTTATTCAGTACCCCCTTACCACTGATAACAGCACGCTTCTGATTATTAAAGGCGGTGGCATCATCCTTGAAATACTGAATAATCGTGCCGGGTTCAGGGCCTTCATATAATACTTTAGCCTTACCTTCATACAGGCGGCGTCTTTTGGCCATCGCTCAATCCTCACTGCTGATTTATTGAATAAGATTATAAGATGTTTACCTCAATCATCCTCTATATTACTATATGTTTTTCTGTCCGTCATCAGAGCATTTTCCCTTGACCCTTTTATATCCATGGTTTTTAGCTGGTTTACTATTATTGCCGCTGTTATGGCGGTTACTGAAAATATTGCCGCCACCGGCTAAAAACATCCGCTTTTCCAGCTTTTTTTTGCTGCAGCATATCCCTCCCCTTGCTCATGAAAGCCGTACCACGCCTTTATTACTGCGACTTATCCGCATGTTATTGGCCTGCTTGCTGATTCTTGCCCTGAGCAACCCTATTTACCAACCCACAAAACCCTTACCCATAGAAAAAGGGCAGCGTTTATTGCTTTTGGTGAATAATAGCTGGCAGTTAGCAGCAGGATGGCAGGATACTCTTACCCGCCTGCATGGCTTGATGGATAAGGCGGCAAGGCAAAATATATTGGTGGATCTGTTGGCCATGGTGCCAGCCGCTGGTGTGCAACCACAATTTTTGTGGAAAGAAGCCCAAACACCAGAGAATGCAATAAAACTCCTCGAATCAGCGCAAAATAATCAAGGTTTTTCCCTACAGCCTTTCACCCTGAATGAAGATGAAGTCACACAATTCTTGCAAAAACTCCCGCCATCCACCACCAATCCGCGGTGGGGTATGGTGGCATGGGTGGGTTATGCGCCCCTCACTGAAAAAAATACCCTTACTCCATGGCTGCAACAGCAAGCTGCTTTCATGGCTTTTTCGCCACCGCCATGGCAATCGCCCTTATTATTACGCCCCCCTAGCCTTGAAGGTGAAGTGGTGCGCGCCACCATATTACGGCCACGCTCTACCAGCAGTAACGCAGCTACCGAGGCCAGCCAGCAAACTTCCATAGAATTGGTGGATAATCAAGGGATAGTCTTACAAAAACAGCCCCTCAATTTTGCCAATGGTGCTCAAGAAATAACGCTGGATATAAAATTACCCGCCCCCGTACTTACACGCTTACAATTATTACGGCTTTCCCCTTCGGTGGGCGCGGGCGGCCTTTATTATCTTTCTGCCAATAACCGTTTATCTTATGTGGGCATTGCTGGAGAAACAGGTTCCCAGCCCTTGCTTAGCCCCTTACATTATTTAACCAAAGCCTTGGAAACAGGGGCGATTGTTGCCAGAGGTAATATCGATGCGCTATTAGCCAGTGCCGTACAAACCATCTACTTGCCGGATATGGGCAGCATAGCCCCAGAAGATGTGAGTAAATTACAAGCTTGGATTAATAAAGGCGGGGTATTGGTGCGCTTTGCTGGCAACCGCGTGGCGCGCGCCATGCAGGAAAATATCACCGACCCCTTATTACCCGCCCCCTTACATGGAATACGCCAAGCAGATGGCTCTTTGGGAGAGGCAGAATTACCAGCCTTCAATGTTTTTCCTGAAAACTCACCGTTTCAGCAACTCCCCCCTCCGGCTGATTCGATTAAAATCAACAAACAGATTTTAGCCCTGCCCACCAGCGATACCATGATATGGGCCGCCCTAAAAGATGGCACACCCATAGTAACCGCACGCAGGCAACAAGAAGGGCTGGTGGTATTTTTTCATGTAACGGCAGATCCTTCATGGTCTAACCTGCCTTTCCATGGTTTATTTCCTTCCATGTTGTTGGAAATAGCCAAACTCAAGCAAGGTAAAATTTCCAGCACCCATTCAATCACTTCTTCAATCACTGGCCAACCCTTATGGCAGCTAATGGATGGTTGGGGACATTTGGCACCATGGGGCGGTGCAGCCATCATTGGCCAGCCTGAAGCAATACTCAGCCCATTACAACCGCCAGGGCTTTATGGAACGGCTGAAGGCAATCAACCGCTGAATATTGGCGATAAAATCAATCAATTAGAGGTGAAATCTGCCAATAATTGGTCTTTAGTCAATCATCAATTGCAAGAATTTGCTGGTGAAATCAACCTTGCCCCTTATCTAGGGTTAGGGGCTTTATTACTATTGATACTGGATATGTTGGCTTTAATATTATTATACCGTGGCCTATTTCGGCAAACGGTTAAAAATTCCGCTCTCTTATTTATGGGCTGTATTTTTTTCCACATAGCCCCGCTCTCGGCAGCACCAATAAGTGCCGATAAAACCGATAATGCCCTTACCCTATGCGGGCATGGCGAGGCTTTATGCCTTGGCTATGTGGAAACAGGCGATAGTGACATAGATAAAATTTCTGCCCTTGGGTTAGAGCATTTGGGGGAAGTTTTGCAAGCCCGCACCTCTATTAATAATACGGCGGTGATTAAGGTAAATTGGCATGATGCCCCCTTACCCCTATTCACCCTTGTTTATTGGCCGATTACCGAACATACAAGCGTGGATGCCCCAGCCATGAAAAAGCTGAATGGCTGGTTGGATAAAGGGGGCATGGTGTTAATGGATACAAGAGATGCCAACGCCCCCAACCAGCAAACACGGCAAAATTTGCAAGCGATTTCGGCAACATTAGATATACCGCCCATGGCCATGGTGGAATATAACCCGCAAAATACGCCAGTTTTGGCGAAAAGCTTTTATTTATTGAAAGAATTTCCAGGGCGGTTTACGGGCGAGCCTTTGTGGGCGGATGTTCGCGCCGCCAGCGATCATGATGGTGTTTCCACCCTCTTGGTGGGTAGCCATGATTGGGCTGGCGCATGGGCCACCAGTAAGGCTGGCATCCCCTTATTGCCCACCACCCCAGGGGGAGAAACTCAACGGGAAATGGCCTTACGTTTTGGGGTTAATTTGGTGATGTATAGCCTAACGGGTAATTATAAGGCCGATCAGGTGCATGTGCCCTTTATTTTGGAAAGGCTGAAGTAAATGAGCCAGCATCTTAGTTTTTTCCCGCTTATTGCTTGGTGGCAATTGGCTCTTATTACTGGCTTATTTGTGGCCATATTTGGCCTGCTATTATGGCAAAGGCAACATATTAAACTCAGAGCATTTGGCTGGCGGGTTGTGGGTGTATTACTGCTATTACTTACCCTTGCCCAACCAGAATGGCGGCAGGAAGAACGCCAATATTTGCCCGATGTTGTGACCATTTTAATGGATGATAGCGACAGCCAACGGCTTGATGGCCGGCGCGAAAGAAGCGTGGCCGCGCTCAATGCTTTATTAAAACAAAAATCCAGCGATTCGGCTACTGAATGGCGGGTGGTGAATATCCCATCTTCTACCGAAAATACAGATAGCATTAGTACAAAAATTATCCCCTCCGCTTTGGCGGGCTTGGCTAATATTCCAGATGATCGCAGCGCGGGGGTGATTATTATTAGCGATGGTCAAGTGCATGATGATGCCAGCAGTTTAAGCCGCCTTGCCCCTTATGGGCCAGTGCATTTTCTTAATTCTGGCCATGAACATGAAAAAGATTGGCAATTACAGCTATTATCTGCCCCTTCATATGGGCTGTGGAACGAGTTTGTTACGGCGAAATTTAATATTATTGGGGAAGCAGGCCGCAGCATTCCCCTCACCCTTACCTTGGGCGATGGCAGCACCATGAAGCTGCAAGCCGTAACGGGCAAAGAAATTAGCGTGGATATTCCCATCACCCAACAGGGGGATAATGAAATTCTGGCCGAAATTCCAGTAGAAGAAGGAGAACTTTCAGCCGATAATAACCACCAGATTTTGCATATTCAAGGCGTGCGCGATAGGCTGCGGGTGTTGTTGGTCACAGGCTCTCCCAATTTGGGCGGGCGCAGTTGGCGTAATTTATTGAAAGCTGATCCAGCGGTGGATTTAGTGCATTTTACTATTTTGCGCTCACCCGAAAAAGTGGATTTTACCCCCGTTGAACAAATGTCCCTGATTGCTTTTCCTGTAAAAGAGCTGTTTGAAACCAGATTAAAGGGGTTTGATCTGATTGTGCTGGATCGCTATAGCGATAGCGGGGCACTACCGCCCACTTATTATGATAATCTGGCCGATTATGTGAATAATGGCGGGGCATTGCTGCATGTAGCCGGTTCTGAACATTTGGGCAATGAATCGCTACAACATACCAAATTGGGCAAAATTTTTCCTTCCATCATCAGTGGCAGTTCGGTGCAAGAAACTGAATTTACCCCCCAATTGAGCGATATGGGCAAACGCCACCCCATCACTTCGCCAGTATTTAGCGTGGATAACCACCTATCCAGCAATCAACATTCCTCTATTGGGCATTGGTTGCGGCTCATTCCCTTACAAGCCAAGGCCGATAGCCAAACCCTATTAGAAGGGGCAGACCATGAACCCTTGCTCATGGTTGCCCATCAAGGTAGGGGGCGGGTGGCTCAATTGGCCAGCGATCAAATATGGCTATGGTCAAGGGGCTATGAAGAAGGCGGGCCTTATGCCCCTCTCCTGCGCCGTCTAGCCCATTGGTTGATGGGCGATAAAATGCTGGATGAAAATAACCTGAATGCCCGCATTATTAATAGCAAATTGGTGGTGGATGTGCAAACCACCAGCCATGATACCCTCCCCATCACTATCACCCTACCCGATAGCACCAGCAATACCGAAAATCTACCAATAACCCCACAAGGCACGGCGCATGGAGAATGGCCCGCCCCCCTTAAGGGGCGTTATCATTTACAAACACCGATGGGTGAAAAAATTTTACTGCCAAACAATAATAATAGCCGTGAATTTCAGGATGTACGCTCCACTACCTCTTTACTCTCCCCCCTCATTCAGCAAACTGGCGGCGGCATCTATTCACTGGCAGAAAAAACCGATTGGCCAGTATTTTTTGCTAGAAAAGAACTGAACCCTCATTATAACCCCAGCAACAAGCTAGGGCTGAGACAAAACCAACAATATAAAATAACAGGCGAACATTTCACCCGCCTTATTCCTTTATGGTTTGGTTTGTTGTTAAGCCTTAGCTTTATAGTACTGGGTTGGTGGCGGGAGGGTAAATAGCGATAATTTATGAAACATCTTGTTGCAGCAATGCCATTTTTCCACGGTTAAACATTTTAACAGTCTGTGCTTCAATACAAGTACCCAATTGTTCTACCTTACCATCGCGAATTAAGGCACGCATGGGATCCCCGGAAACAAAAGCCGGAAACATAAAACGTATATCTAACCGTCGGTTATTGCCACTATCCACCAACTTTTGGTGCAACACACCAGCAATGCCTTCAGAAAGCATGGTTTGAATACTGGAGCGATTGCCTCCTTCTTCACCACAAGCCAAATCAACAATCCGATGCAAGGCTTCTTCTACCGACCCCGCATGCAAGGTGGTAATTACAACGTGACCATTGATGCTAGCTCTTAAAGCTTCTCTGGCAGCTGCTGGTGAGCGTATCTCCCCCAACATGATGTAACGCGGTGTATAGCGCATAGAAGCCACCAAGGCACTGCCAAACTCCTTTTCTGGCACCATGATCTGGAAACAACGGCCTTTACCATTCCAACCATTTAAGGGCAATTCTGGTGGATCTTCAATTGTAACGCCAACATCTCCATGAAATTCCATCCATGATTTGAATACACTGGCTGCCGTCCAAGTTTTTCCGGCGCCAGTTTTACCACACACCACCAATAAACCTTGTTTTTTACCAAGCTGCACCAATTCATTCATCAACATCGGGTGCATTCCCAATTCATCCACGCGTGGCACACGGCTAGGGCCACGGCGCAAGGTAAACCAAATACCATCCAAAGCCTCAATTTTCGCAACACGATAAGTAACGCCGCCCCATGTTAAAGAAAACTCACGTTTATCCCCCAATTTAGTGGTCATCATCACCAGTAGCTTTTGCACTTCTTCCATCATTTCAGGCGGAATGGGTGCAATAGGCCCTTCCGTGGAGAGTTTCAGAAAAGGCTGATCCCCAGCTGAATTGATATAAAGATCCGTAAAAGCAATATCCGCCAAGGGCATAAAAACTGCACACAACCATAAAGATAATAGCCCATTGTTGCTGGCAAATATTTTACGCTATGTTAACACTACAAAAACTATCTGTGGTTTTTTTTCAATTATACCTCTTTGGTTGCCAATATAACAACCCCACCATAAAAATGTTCTAAGTACGGGGATTAAAGCGAATAATCGGCGGATTAAATTTCGGGGTTGAATCATTACCATTAGCAGAAGGCGGCGGCAAAGAAGATAATAGATTAGGCTTAAATGCTACACCCGCACTGCTTTTGCTTTCTGGGTTAGCATTTTGTGGTACGGGGCTGGCCAAAGCAATAGTGGATGAACCCAAACTTTTATCTAGTGCTGCCAATTGCGTATTACTCTTCAGCTGAAAAGCTAATGCTCTACCAACTTGATTAACCCTTCTGGATTGATCATTATAAATACGCCAAATTTCAATGGCTTTCACTTCTTCTGGCGGGGTATCAGCGGTAATTTTTACACCGTCACTCAAATCAGCAGATTTGATAAGGCCGGGAGCTTCCCATATGGGGTTATCCCAATCCTTATTGGTAGCAAACGCATATACCCTAGCCCATTTAATAACTTCACGGGGGTTATCCAAGCTGGGTGTATTACGCTTGGCAATATGCTGTAAAATAGGTTTGGGGATTTTACCCGCCGCTATCATCTGGCGCAATTCCAATACTTTTTCAACATAACTATCTGGCGCTATAACAGCTTTAGGTGCTTGATTAGCACCATCTATCACCGCCAGCAACTCGAATAAATCAAGCTGCAAACCCAGCCTTGCTGCCTTTTCAATAAATTGGTTTGTATGGCCACGCAAAATCACGAGATATGCTCTATTGCGTTCATCGGGGGTCATCGCATCCGCTGTTTTAGCATCAACCCCAGCACGGCGGGCATTAAAGGAAAAACAGCCACCATTAAAAAGATGATCACCCGGATCTTCATGCAATGAATAATATTGGGTTTCTGTTCCATTGATATTAATTGTTCCTTCGGCAGCACCAACCACCGCACAAATAATTGCTTTTCTTGATTCGCCGCCATGGTCAAATAATAAATTTAAAACTTTTCCAATTTCTGAATTATTAAACTTCTCGCTCAAACCAATTGTATTACTAGCGGCAGGTGTAGCTGGCTGTGTAATATTAGTAGTATTAACCGCTGGTTTATCGGCTGCAACTGCTTCAGGAACTCTGCCAACCCTCAAATTAATAATTGGCAGCTTTGCATTTGTTGCTGCGTTTTGTGCCACTAATGGTGGCAAGGGGGGAATGGTCTCCCCCTGCTGATTGCGGGCGGGCAATGCGTTATTGGCACTAGCCACAGCAGAACTGGTTGGTTCACCCAATAATTGGGCAAAGGAACTATCTATTATATTATCCATCAATTGATTTCTGGCTTCATTGGAAGGCTGCCCCAAAATCACCACGGCTAACCTTACCGTGTTTTTTCCATTGCTACGCTCAAATACGCAAGCCTCATTTTTGCCAGCTATGCCGATATAGCCTGTTTTACAAAGCTTTGCCCCAGGGACATCATTCAACGAACTGTGGCCATTTTCTTTGGTTTCTTCAAAAAAACGTACATATTGCGACGGTAAATTCATGATTATTCTCAGCAGAATAGCTTCTTCTTTAGCTGTTACTATCTGCTTTTCACCATTGGGCAAATCTGCCCCTAAACCACTAGCATTGGTGAATACGGAATTATTCATGCCCAAGCCACGGGCTGTTTCCGTGGCCAACTCACCATAAGGCTTGCCATAGGCTTTACTTAAAGCCTCCCCCAAGGCTTCAGCCGCCACATTATCGGATAGGGTATAGGCTAGCACCATGTTCCGGCGTATTTCCGGCGTATCTTGTAGCTTTCCTTCCGCCATGGCTCTAAAAGTAAGGTATAGAGCCATTAACTTAGCCGTAGAAGCCGGATGATTAGCCGAATCGTAGTTACTGCCTTTTAATAAATCAAAATGATTACCATCAATACGCACCACAATATGCGAAGGCACCGGCTGGCCGGGGGGCACTAAAGCAGGATTTTTGATAGGCGTTTGATTATTGCTGGCGGCCAGTTGATCTACTGGGGCTTTATTAGAATCTGCTCCCTGAGTAGCGGGCGGCTTCTCCAATAGCGCTTTAGATTGACCATCAGTACTTGGTTTAATTTGGGGAAGCACTAAAATTTTTGGTTTCTTACCCTCAGCAGCAACATCAGTGGCCACTGGCGCAGTATCATTGGATGTGTCTTTACGCAAAAAAGCTGGTACCAGAAAGGCCTTCTTATCCTCGGCCACAGCCGGAATGGAAGAAGGTTGTTTGGGCAAACCACCACTGGCAATATTAAACTCCGTAGTAATCGGTAGTGGCACAACAAACCTATGTGCTGGTATATCTCCACCATCAGGATAAGTCAACGGCCAACCCCATAAAAATTTATAAGTTTTTCTATAAACCAATCTTTGATTAAAGCTAAAGCGGCACGCCCTGTAAATCAATAGTGTTTTTCAGGTAACAGCGGTTATTTTATTGCTTTTTTGCGCTAATATAAGTGCTTGCCCCTCTATATTGCCATGAATTTTGGGTTTAGGGTATGGGTACGGATTGTTGTTCATTTTCAACATACTCAACACATCACATAAAGGGTTTATTATGGGCGGTTTCACTATCAATTACATTGGGGTTATTGGTTCAGGGCAAATGGGCAGTGGTATTGCGCATGTGGCAGCCACCACTGGTATTCAGGTAAAACTCTACGATATCGACGCCACGCGCATTCAAGCCGCCATAGCGGGTATTGGCAAAAATATGGATCGCCAGATTGCCAAAAATAGCCTAACAGCCGAAGCTAAAGAAGAAGCCTTAAAACGGATTACCGCCATCGATACGCTGGATGCTTTTGCCGATTCTGATTTGGTGATTGAAGCCGCCACTGAAAATGAATCCATAAAAAAAGAGATTTTTGGCAAGCTGAAGGGCAAGCTGAAACCAGAAGCATTGTTGGCTTCTAATACCTCTTCTATCTCGATTACCCGCTTAGCCAGTGCCACCGATAGGGCCGAACAATTTATTGGTATGCATTTCATGAACCCCGTACCGGTGATGAAACTGGTAGAAATTATTAAAGGCTTAGCCACGAGCGAGGCAACATTTAACGCGGTGAATAATCTGGCACAAAGCATGGGCAAAATTACCGCCATTGCTAATGATTTGCCGGGCTTCATCGTGAACCGCATTTTATTGCCCATGATTAATGAAGCGGTTTATGCCCTTTATGAAAGCGTTGGTAATGTAGAGAGCATCGATACCGCCATGAAATTGGGGTCAAACCAGCCCATGGGCCCGTTGGAACTGGCTGATTTTATTGGCCTTGATACTTGCCTTGCCATCATGCAGGTGCTGCATCATGAGTTGGGGGATAGCAAATACCGTCCCTGCCCATTATTGGTAAAATATGTAGAAGCGGGTTGGCTGGGGCGCAAATCTGGCCGTGGTTTTTATGTGTATGGTGGTGAAAAGCCTGTGCCCACCCGTTAATGGCAAATAACAACTCTATCTAAATTAATCTGTTTTTCTTATGGAACATTTGTTATGACCAACAAATGAACAATCCATTATCCATTCTTAACGCACCTATTTCCACCCTTAAAGCAGTGCCTGCCAATCGGCGGGCATTGTTGGAAAAGCTGGTGGGCGGTTCACACATACGTCATTTATTGCTGCATAAACCATCGGGGATATTAGAAAGATTATTACTGCCCCATAGCGGTTTTTTTTCTACCGACATCGCCAATAATAAAAAACCAGTTGCCTTAATCCTTACCATCGATGCGCATATTCCAGCCAAACGCAAAACCGCGCCATGGCGGGTGGAAGCCCGTGATTCTCAAGGTTCTGCTGTGGCCATCAGCTTTTTTGGTGGGCGTTATCAACATTTGGCTAAATTAATACCAGTGGGCAGTGAGCGGCTTATTAGCGGTAAATTAGAGCGTTATAAAAATAGCTGGCACATTCAACACCCCGATATTATTCAACCCGCACAGGCTGATTTTTTGCCTGTTGAGCCTTTATATCCCCTCACCACGGGGATAACGCAACACATCATCCGTAAAACTATAAAAGAAGCGTTTGAGCTATTGCAACAAGCCAGCTGGCCAGAATGGATTAACCCACCCTTATTAGAAAATAAAGGCTGGCCAAGCTTTATGGATGCCCTACAACGCTTGCACCACCCGCAAACAGAAAGCGACATCAGTGACCGTACCCCATGGTTGGAACGTCTGGCTTATGATGAATTGCTGGCACAACAACTGGCCCTGCAATTAGCGCGGCGGCATAAAATTCAGCATAAGCCGCCCACCCACGGCACTGGCCAATTGCGGGCAGCAATTAGGCAAGCCTTACCATGGCCACTCACCAACGCGCAAGAACGCTGCATTCATGAAATTGCGGAGGATATGCAAAAACCCGAATCCATGTTGCGGTTATTGCAAGGGGATGTGGGCAGCGGTAAAACCATGGTGGCATTAATGGCCATGCTGCATGCCATAGAAGCTGGGTATCAAACCGTGTTAATGGCACCCACAGAAATTTTAGCCCGCCAGCATGTGGCCAGCCTTGGAAAATTATGCTTACCGCTTGGTATTAGCGTGCGCTTACTCAGTGGCGGGCAGAGCGATAAGGAAAAAAAGCAAACCATGCTGGCCACGTCTGGTGGACAAACCGATATTTTAATAGGCACCCATGCCCTGATTGAAGAGGGGGTACAATTTCAACGGTTAGGCTTAGTGGTGATTGATGAGCAGCACCGCTTTGGTGTAGAGCAACGGCTAAAACTGGCCGCTAAAGGCGAGCATGTGGACACACTGGTGATGACCGCCACCCCTATTCCCCGTAGCCTTTCTATCGCCCTTTATGGTGAAATGGATATTAGCCGCTTGGATGAGAAGCCAGCCAGCCGGCAAAAAATTAAAACCAGCCTTATTTCTTTAAGCAAATTGGCAGATATTTATAGTGCCATTGACCGCGCCCTCATCCAAGGAGAGCAGGTTTTTTGGGTATGCCCATTGGTAGAAGAAAGCGAAGAACTGAGCTGGACAGATGTGCAATCGCGCCATGATTCCCTTCAACAAAAATTTGGCGATAAGGTAGGGCTTGTGCATGGCCGCCTGAAAGCAGAAGAAAAAGAGGCCGCCATTCAGGCCTTTCGCCATGGCATCAGCCGCATTTTAGTTGCAACTACCGTTATAGAGGTGGGGGTGGATGTGCCAGCAGCCAATATCATGATTATAGAGCAGGCAGAACGCTATGGCCTTGCTCAATTGCACCAATTGCGCGGCCGAGTTGGCCGTGGGGATGGTCAAGCCCATTGCCTGTTATTATATGATGAAAAAGTTTCGTCTCAAGCCAAAGAACGCTTAGAATTAATGCGCCTCCATGATGATGGTTTTGTATTAGCCGAAGCCGATATGAATAGCCGTGGGGCGGGTGATTGGCTGGGCACAAGGCAAAGCGGTTTGCCGTCTTTTCACTTTGCGCATTTAGGCCAGCATGGCGATTTGGCAGCCTTAGCCAGAAATCAGGCGCGCTATGACTTGCCGCATTACATAGAAAACCCTTCCCTCGCGCTTATTTTTTTATTACGGCTTTATGGTCATGAAACTGCCCCAGCCTTGTTACGTTCTGGTTAGGCAGGTTTTATTAGCCGTAACAGTAGAAATAGCAATGTCTTCTCCCTCTCAATTTTTATTACTTAACCTTGAAAAAACACTGGATGATTTGAATAAAAATCATAGTGAACGCCTACATGCAGGCGGGTTGGCAACATTTCTACAGCAATTCATGCAACGCTATCCGCAACATATTATCAGTGCTGAAGAAGCCCATCTCTTGCTGCGAATCAGCAATAATCTAGGCGATATGCCGCCCAGCATTTACCACCCTGCCCCAACGGCAAACTCACTAACAGAAAAATTTAATAACCTGTTTGCCGTTACGGGAAAACCGATTGCCAATAAAAAACAGGGGAATAGAGTAGTATTAACAACACACCATGCCGTGATCACTATCACCCCCACTGGCGATGGTTCCACGCTGCTTCATGTAGAAACCCGTACCCATAACAAGTTAAAAAAACAGCAGATAGAAAAATTGGTTGCCATGCTGGATGAGGTATCAACCAATAATAACAATAACATCTCTCATTATCAGCAACAGCAACCACCACTAAAATCAGCGCTAGATTACAGCCCTTTGGAAATATTTGTGTTTGGAAGTTTGCAGGAAAATTTACAGCTATTAACCAGTGAAAAACGGCATCTGGCTATATTCGGTCAACAACCGATTTTTGCTATTGCCATGGATAATATCAAAAAATCCTTGCAACAATTACAACAAGATGGCCTGTTGCAGCATGATCAAACCTCATTAGCCAGCAGCCTGTTGGTAAAGTCCACCTCCACCGCTAAAAAAAGCAGATGGCGGTGGCCGTTACAGCAACATTCTATAACCCCATAAGCCGTGTTTAAGCCTCATTATGGGGTTGTGGTAGCGCATCGGTTGTTTGGGTATCATTGGTGATGATGGTCGTCACCGTTTCTGGTTGCTTTTTCTTCCCAAAACTGGCTAAAGCACCAATACGCGAAAGACCCAATAACCAGAATGGGCTGATAATCAAACTCAGCGCAATCACAGAGATGGCAAGCTGGTAGCCTTCTTTATCTAAGGTACCGCCGGTTAAACCAGCTGCTGCCAGAATAAAAGAAAATTCTCCCACCTGTGCCAGCACAATCCCCGATTTATAGGCATCTTGCCAATTTTCACCCAATGCCCGCAAGGTAATAACATTAAACACGGTTTTACATAAAATAACCGCCACCAAAAATCCGCCCACTACCCAGATGTTCTTAATAATATAAGGTACATTGATCATTAAACCGATGGATAGAAAAAACACTACCAGCAAAATACTTTGTATAGGCATGGTGGCCTGTAATGCCTCGCGGTGGGTGGTAGAATTGCCGATAATCAGACCAGCCGCAAACGCCCCATAAGCCGTAGAAAAACCTAATAAGCCCGAAAGAGCCGCAAAACCAAAACAAAAAGCCAAGGCAATAACTGGCGCAAAATCTGGCCGCGCCCTAATATAAGAACGTAAAGGCAGCTTTATTTTCTGCCGCTGCGATAAAAACCAAATAAGATTAACCAATAAAATTGTTGCAAATCCAATGGTGGTGATCACATTTTTATCAAACCCCTGACCATCACCATTTTCAGCCAGACTCTTGGTAATCAACAACATGGGCACAACCGCCAAATCCTGCGCGATTAATATACCAATACTCAGCTGGCCTAGGCGTGTATCCTTAAGCTTTTGATCTTCTAATAATTTAACTGCAACCGCCGTGCTGGAAATCGCAATAATAAAACCAAACAGCAAGGATTTTTCATGCGGCCACTGCAAAAAATAACCTATAGCCCCAGAAATACCCACGGCCGCCGCTATTTGAATACCAGTTGCCGCTAATGAAACTTTAAGAACCTCCTTAAATTTTTGAAGATCCAGCTCCATACCAATGAGAAAAAGCAGCATTAAAATGCCTAACTCAGCCAGTACTTCTACAGCTTGGGTATTATGAAATAAATTAAGACCAGATGGCCCTAAAACCAACCCAGCCATAATATAACCAATAATTACGGGTTGGCGTAATTTAGAAACCACCAAGCCCATACCAAGAGCAACAGCAGTAATTAAAGCAAAGGGGGTTAAATCGACATGCGCTTCCATCGTACCAATACATCAACTGTTTGTAAGCAATAGCCAGCATCATAAAATTTATTTGCGGCGACTGCAAAATAAAAAAGCCCCAATCGCAAGATTGAGGCTCTTAATTTAGCAGAACTGTTAGAAAAACTAATCCAACAGCTTAATCCAAGAAGCTTCATGGCCTTTTTCAACCTGATGAACCTTCATTTTTACTTTTTGCCCCGGCTCAAGACCGTAAATACCTGCTTTGCGCAAAATACTTTTATGCACAAACACATCCTTACCGCTATTATCCAGCACCACAAAGCCGAAACCTTTATCTGGCTTAAACCATTTTACTGTGCCCTGCTCATCGCCACCGGTTGCAGCCCCTTGATCAAAACGATCACGACCGCCGCCAAAATCACGACCACCGCCTCTATCATCGGAAAAACGATCACGACCGCCGCCAAAATCGCGGCCACCACCTCTATCATCAGAAAAACGATCACGACCGCCGCCAAAATCGCGGCCACCACCTCTATCATCGGAAAAGCGATCACGACCGCCGCCAAAATCGCGGCCACCACCTCTATCATCGGAAAAGCGATCACGACCGCCGCCAAAACCACGATCAGAGAAACGATTCCCCTCATCAGCAAAACGTCTACCGCCTCTGGGTGCATCACGATAACCGCCTTCACCACCACCACCTTCTGTGGGAGGCAAACCATGATCCAACACTTCAAGAATCCGCTCTACTTGTGGTCCACGCTGCCCTGGCACCACCGTACATAAAATCTCAGCATTTTCTCCTAAATGCTGAAGCCCTGCATTATGCAATACAGAAATATGCAAAAAAGCATCAGGATCACCGCTTTCCTGAGCCACAAAGCCAAAACCTTTTCCAGGATTAAACCATTTTAATTTGGCTTTGACTGGTGTGTTATTAGCAGCATCTGCGGAATGTTCCATAAATAAGCGCGACAATTCAATTAATCCTTCTTCAGTAAAAAACCATCATTCTGCATCAAACCCAAGGTACAAACTCTACGCTTAGGCCGTAAATAGATTATAGTGACCAGTTATTAAGTTATTGCTTCATATACACTTGATAACGTATATATTTTTGACCATATAGCATAAAAAATCTTATCGCAAGAGCCCTCATGTCCTCCAGCCATTCAGAAAGATTATTGCTTGATATAGAAAAAAGCAATAAATCACTCTATCAGCTTTTTGAAGACACAGCCCAACGACATGGCAAGAAAAACTGCATCGATTTTTTAGGTAAAAAGCTAACATACAGGCAATGCCATCAATTTATTAATAAATTAGCCGCTGGGTTACAAAAACACGGCATCAACAAGGGCGATCCCATTGGCTTAATGCTGCCCAATGGGCTTTATTACCTATTGGCTTATTATGCAATTGTTAAAATAGGAGCCGTGGTGGTTAATCTTAACCCATTGCTCAGCCAAGAAGATTTAGATAATCAAATCAAAAATAGCGGCCTGAAAATGCTATTTTCTATCGATTTAACGGCCATGCGCAGCAAATTGGATTATCTCATACAGCATAACCCCATTATTTTGATTATTTGCCCTTTTACATGGCAATTGCCCTTTATCAAAAAACTGGGTTTTTGCTTATTACAACATCATCAGGTGATGGGATGGAAAACTAACCTCCCAGTGCTTAGTATTTTTTCATTACTAACCGCCCCCTCTCATTTTCGGGCGGTTACAATTAACCCCCATGAAGATATAGCGGTACTACAATATACAGGTGGAACCACTGGTGTTTCTAAAGCAGCCATGCTCACCCATACTAATATTGTAACCAATACAATCCAATCAGCCAGCCATTTTTCCATGATTCCCAATGGCAATAGCAGCGTGGTTGGCATCTTACCATTTTTTCACTCTTTTGGTATGACCGCAGTGCTTAATGTTGCCATTTACAAGGCCATGACGATTATTGCCTTGCCCAAATTCGACATCAGCATGCTTATAGAAGCATTTAAGCGCACCAAGCCACAACTTTTCCCTGGTGTACCCGCCATATTTTCAGCTTTATTGCACCACCCTTCATGCCACGCTAGCATTCTGCAAAGCCTGTTGCTTTGTGTTGCTGGCGGTGCCCCCTTACCTTTTCAGTTGAAAAAAGATTTTGAGCAGAAAAGCGGGTGTCCAGTGGTGGAAGGTTATGGCTTAACGGAAGCGTCTCCAGTGGTAAGCGTTACCCTGCCCGATGAAAATAATGAAAAAACAGGCTCAGTAGGCCCATTATTGCCCGGTACAGAGGCGATCATTATTGATCCAGACACCAAACTTTACCTGCAAGCAGGAGAAAAAGGAGAAATATGCCTGAAAGGGCCACAAATCATGAAAGGCTATTGGCAAAACCCAGAAGAAACCAATAATGTTTTTTGGAATGGCTATTTACGCACCGGCGATATTGGTTATTTGGATGAAGAAGGCTACCTGTTTGTGGTTGACCGCCTGAAAGATATGATCATTACGGCTGGCTATAACGTCTATCCAAGAAAAATTGAAGAAAAAATCCATGAACACCCTGCCGTACAAGAATGTCTGGTAGCAGGCATTAAGCATCAGCTACGCGGTGAAATCATAAAGGCATGTATATGCCTGAAACCGAATGAACAATTAACCGCTGCCCAATTAAAAGAATTCCTAAAAAGCCGCCTCGGCGAATATGAAATGCCTAAGCAATTTGACTTGAGCCACGCCCCCCTGCCCCGCACCGCCGTGGGGAAATTATCACGCAGAATAATGATAGAAAAAGAATCCAGCCAATAAAAAAGCATGATGCATTACTGCATCATGCTTTTTTATTACTGGTGAAATTTATTCGCCAGCACGGCTTCTGCGCTTAAAACCACCATTACCGGCATTTTCAGAACGGTAACCATCACGGCTTCTGCCTGCACCATTTTTATCTTGAAAACGGGAAGAACCACCACCTGACTTTACCGGAGAATCTGAACGACGTGGGCCTTTTTCCCAAGCATTGCCAGAAGAAGAACGGCCAGCATTAGCCCCTTCACCTGCAAAACTTTTTTTCCCGAAAGAACGTTCGCTAGGGCCGCGTTCAAAAGAGCGTTCACTGGAGCCGCGTTCAGCACGTTCAGAAAAACCAGAATCGCCGCGCTCTTGAAATCTGTTGCTGCGTTCTTTGTTGAAACCATCAAAACGTCTTTCACCACGTTCACCGCCGCCATGATTACGCTCGCTTTGTGGGCGATCGCCGCGGGCTGGCGCACCAGCAGGGCGTCTTCTGGTTTCTGGTTGATATTCTGCTTCATCCCAAGGCTGCCTTAATGCCTGACCGCCTTCAGCCTTACGCTGCATGGGACGTTCACCAGAAGTAGGGGCATCAAAACGGGTATCACGCCGTTGGCTGCCACCACGGAAACTGCGTTCTTGCACTCTTTCATGATGAGGCTTGGTGCTGGTTTTGCCAGAAGATGCTGGACGCACATTTCTAGCCGGCATGGAATTAGCGGTAATTTTACCACCCGCTTGTTCTGGTTTCAGCAAGCGGCTAATAGCACGCCATTTGCTGTTATCATCAGGCGAAATTAAACTAATAGCCGAGCCTTCAGCGCCGGCACGAGCGGTTCTGCCAATACGGTGAATGTAATCTTCTGGGCATTGTGGTAAATCATGATTAATCACATGCTCAATATGGGGAATATCTAACCCACGCGCCGCAATATCCGTGGCCACCATGATGCGGTAGCTTTGGCTACGGAAAGCTGCAATCACGCGGTCACGCTGTCTTTGAGCCAGATTGCCGTGAATAGCATCCGCACTGTGACCATGTTGGCTAAGACGAGCTGCTAGTTTTTCAGCGCCAAATTTGGTTTTCACGAAAATAATAATTGTGCCTTGGCGTTGCTCAATTTGTTGGATAAGGGTGTTGTATTTTTCACCTTCATTCACATACAATACTTCTTGCTTAACCCTTGTAGCGGGGGCGTTTTGATCGCCAACAGAAATACGCACGGGTTGATGTTGGTATTTATCGGCTAAGCGCACAATTTGGCGTGGCAAGGTTGCCGAAAACATCATGGTTTGGCGCTCATCTGGCAAATGGCGGATAATTTGATCCAATTGAATACCAAAGCCCATATCCAACATTCTGTCGGTTTCATCCAACACTAGAATGTGGTTATGAGAAAGATCAAGCGTTCCACGTTCCAAATGGTCATTAACTCGGCCTGGTGTACCCACAATAATCCGTGGAGCATCTTTTAACTGGCGCAATTGCTTACTCATCGAATCGCCGCCAATTAATAAAGCTGTTCTAATAGGGGGCAATGCACTTACTGGTGTATTGACGGCCTCAGCATCATTTCTTTTTTTGCCTCTATAGCCACGGCGAAATCTTGGGCCATCATCAGCAGAATTACTGGCTTCTACCGGTAAATCCAATAATTGATGAATAACCGCTTTCACCTGTGTTGCTAATTCACGGGTTGGCGTTAAAATAAGTGCTGTACCAGCTTCACGGTTGGCTACATTTTCCATAATCCGCGCAACAAGGGGAATGGAGAACGCAGCAGTTTTGCCGGTACCTGTTTGCGCTGAGCCCAAAATATCACGGCCAGCTAGCCCCAATGGAATAGCTTCTGCTTGAATGGGTGTTGGCGTTGAGAAATTCATTTTTTCCAAAGCTGCCATCAAAGGAGCTGGAAGATTTAATGTTAAAAAGTCCATTAATCACTCACTATATAAAAGTTAAATTTTAATTTTCTAGCCGTACCAACAGGTAAAGCCATTATCTAGCGTTCAGAAAATCAACCAGCCTATCGAAAAATTATTAAACGACAGGGGCAAATTCCGAAACATTTGGTTTTTCGAGCATCAACAAGCCATTAGGGGAAAAAACCTATGGCTTTGCTCTAGAAACATGGAGAAAATAAAAACCAACGATTCAATAGATCGTGCAACACAGCCACAGTTATGAGAAAAAACCATTCTCAAACTTATCACCGTTGGTATATTTTCAGGCCAACATCAGAACGTAAAGAATAAAAGGCATACACCTTAAAATCTGCCTCACATCTGAATATCCGAGAACAGCCCAAAAACAACCAACACAAAGGGCCTAACCCTAAGCTGGTATAAAAAAGAAGCAACTAAACAGCAGGAACAACTATTGTTGGTGCTGAAAAAAGTAACAACTTAAAATAAAGAGCTATTCTTCACAGGAAACAATAATTGCCTTTGTTTCCTAAAACCTATCATATTTCTAATAAATGATGCAATCTGTGGAGCGCAAAGCCCCACAGATACACCAAAAAACTTAAGCTGCTGCTTCTTCCAAAACTTTAAGATTTGCAGCAGAAGTTTTGCCTTTATTGGTGGCTAATTCGTAGCCAACACGTTGACCTTCACGCAAGGTGGTTAAACCTGCACGCTCAACAGCAGAAATATGCACAAACACATCACTACCACCTTGATCAGGGGTAATAAAACCATAACCTTTGGTTGGGTTAAACCATTTTACTATACCAGTTGCCATATTTAGTATTCCTTATTGCCTGTTGTGAAAATTAAACACCCCTGGATATGGCTAACCCTTGAATGTTTTTATGCGAGTTTCTTCAGCCCTTGTAGATAAACAAACCTGAGAGGCGAGAAACCAACAGGCAAGCGGTAGTCTATAGTAAAATTAACGATCACTAACGTCGAAAAAAAACTGCTTACAACGCGCGAAAGTTCATCATAATGGAGCATAGTTATAACCCTAAACAATAGCTTATATAGGCAAATTAATGCCCACACAAACTACAGCCCTAAATTTGTTATAGCTTCTTTTTAATAAATTAGCAAGTATTAAATTACTCATTCCGTGCCCCTACTCTTATCTCTTGCCGCATCTCTCAACCACTGGGGGCACCGGATCATAACCACTACCACCAAAGGGGTGGCATCGGCAAAGCCGCCGAAAAGTCAAGCAACAGCCCTTCACCACACCATGCACGGCAATAGCTTCTTCTGCATAAGCCGAACAGCTTGGCATGTAACGGCAAGCAGGGGGAAGAAAAGGGGAAATCATGTGACGATAAATAAAGAGAGGAATAAGTAACAAACGCATCACCCCTCCCCTCTCTCATTCAATTTAAGCGACCCTATCTAAACTGTACTTCTTTTATCGATATAAGCGCCAACATGCTCTTGCAATGCAGGAGCATGATTATTGTAAAAATGGTCGGCACCATCAACCAGTTTATAGTCAATTTTAATACCGCGCTGTTTGCCTAACTTTTCAGCCAATTTAATGACGGCTGTTTCGGTCACAATTTCATCGCGATTACCTTGCACAATTAACCCCGAAGAAGGGCATGGCGCTAGAAAACTGAAATCATACATATTAGCGGGCGGCGATACAGAAACAAATGCTTCTATCTCAGGACGGCGCATTAAAAGCTGCATCCCAATCCAAGCACCAAAGGAAAAACCAGCCACCCACACTTGCTTGGGCGTGGGGTTTAACACCTGCAACCAATCAAGACAGGCAGCAGCATCCCCCAATTCCCCTTCACCGCGGTCATATTTACCTTGGCTGCGCCCAACCCCTCTGAAGTTAAAGCGCAACACAGCAAAACCACGCTGTTGGAATGATTGATATAGGGTATAGGTAACGCGGTTATTCATGGTTCCACCATGCTGGGGATGCGGATGCAACACCAACGCAATGGGGGCATTTTCTGTTTTGGCAGGGCTGTAGCGTCCTTCCAGCCGACCAGCCGGGCCATTAATCAACACCTCTGGCATGGGCTGTCTTTCTCCCTTCATGATTAAGAAATAGCAAAATTGCGGAAAGGATAATTGTTATAGTTCTAATAATTAATAAATCAAGAAATCCGCAAACTACGGGCATTATGTCCTGATCCGTTAACAAGACGCAACAAAAATATCCTTCAACACACTGCAAACAACCACCCGTTGGGTGACCATAATGCCACAAGCGACAAGCTTTGTGCAACAGCGTGTTGCACATTTTATTCATTACGCTAGTTTATATAAGAATTTTTCATATTAAGATGGCTCCAAACAATGGTACAACGCCCACTTTCTCCTCATTTAGAGGTGTATCGTCCACAGATTACGTCAGTTCTGTCGATCACGCATCGTCTTACTGGCGTTGCTTTAATTGTTGGTATTTTTGTGTTTGCCTTATGGGTTGCAGCCTTGGGTTTCAGCCAACCTTGCTTTGAAAAAATGCAAGGTTTTTTTGGCTCATTGTTCGGACAATTTTTTTTATTGGGCTGGACATGGTCATTATTTTATCACCTCTTTAATGGAATTCGTCACTTGGTTTGGGATACTGGCCATGGTTACGATCTTAAAAATGTGTATCGCAGCGGTTGGTTTACGGTGATTGGCTCAGTATTAGCCACGGCCATCACGGTGATTGCTGCCTACGCATCTCTTTAAGAATTAAGAAATATTATATTTTTGCAATACGGGATTTTTCATGAGTAAAGCAACCCCTTCCTTTCGTCATCCATTAGCAAAAGCCAGAGGCTTGGGCAGTGCAAAATCTGGTACGCAGCATTGGTGGCATCAACGGGTAACAGCCATGGCGCTTGTGCCTTTGTCTATCTGGTTGGTGTTTACACTTATTCATTTGGTGGGCGCAGACTATGCAACCGCTAAAGCCTTGATTGCCCAGCCGCACAATAGCATTTTATTAGGGCTGTTTTTATTGGTGGGTTTTTCTCACGCTCATTTGGGTGGGCAGGTGATTATTGAAGATTATGTGCATTGTGAAAAATTGAAAATCATCAAATTGGTTTTGTTTAAGATGGCTTGTTTTGCAGCCGCTTTTGCCAGTTTGTTTGCCGTATTAAAAATTGCGATTGCTGGTTGATACCAACAGATCATAGCGAAGGATCAGAAAAAATTATGTCTAATGCCTATAAGATAATCGATCATGAATATGATGTGGTGGTAGTTGGGGCTGGTGGTGCTGGCTTGCGGGCTACTTTTGGTATGGCTGAAAAAGGCTTAAAAACTGCTTGCATTAGCAAAGTATTTCCTACCCGCAGCCACACAGTGGCGGCACAAGGGGGCGTGAGTGCTGCCCTTGGCAATATGGGGGAAGATGATTGGCGTTGGCATATGTATGATACCGTTAAGGGGTCAGATTGGCTGGGGGATCAGGATGCTATTGAATATATGTGCCGCGAGGCGATTCCCGCCATTATAGAACTAGAGCATTACGGCGTTCCCTTCAGCCGCACAGAAGAAGGCAAAATTTACCAGCGTGCTTTTGGCGGTATGACCACCCGTTATGGTGAAGGGCGGGCTTACCGCACCTGTGCCGCTGCCGACCGCACAGGCCATGCCATTTTGCACACGCTCTATCAGCAATCTCTCCGCTTTCAAGCTGAATTTTTTATCGAGTATTTCGCGCTTGATTTGATTATGGATGAAGATGATGGCACCTGCCGCGGCGTGATGGCTTGGAACTTGGACGATGGTACTTTGCACCGTTTCCGCGCTCAACAAGTGGTGTTGGCCACTGGTGGTTATGGGCGGGCTTATTTTTCTTGTACATCTGCCCATACCTGCACTGGCGATGGTAATGCCATGGTATTGCGGGCTGGTCTGCCTTTACAGGATATGGAATTTATTCAGTTTCACCCCACTGGTGTTTATGGGGCTGGCTGCTTGATTACCGAAGGGGTTCGCGGGGAAGGTGGTTATGTAACCAATGCTCAAGGGGAACGCTTTATGGAGCGTTATGCTCCTTCAGCGAAAGATTTAGCCAGCCGCGATGTGGTGAGTCGCTCCATGACTATCGAGATTCGTGAAGGCCGTGGTTGTGGCCCCTTAAAAGATCATATTCACCTACATCTTGAACATCTTGACCCCAAAATCATTCATGAGCGTTTACCCGGCATTGCCGAAACAGCGCGGATTTTTGCTGGGGTAGATGTTACGCGTGAGCCGATTCCCGTACTGCCCACCGTGCATTATAATATGGGGGGTATTCCCACCAATTATCGCACCGAGGTGTTAAATCCTTCGGCCACCGACCCCGACCGCGTGGTGCCAGGCTTAATGGCCATTGGTGAAGCGGCTTGCGTTTCAGTGCATGGTGCTAACCGTTTAGGCTCTAACTCGCTGCTTGATTTGGTGGTGTTTGGCAGGGCAGCCGCTATTCACGCGGCAGCGGTAGTAGAAAAAGGCAAGGCGCATAAAACCTTACCATCTTCGGCCACCGATAAAATTATCGAACGGTTGGATAGATTGCGCAACGCCAAAGGCGATGTTTCAACAGCAGATTTGCGGCTTGAAATGCAAAAATCGATGCAAAATAACTGTGCCGTTTTCCGCACGGGTGAAGTATTGCAAGAAGGCGTACAGCTCATTCAACAGGTGTGGGATAAGCGTTCACAAATTAAGGTAAGCGACCGTTCCATGATTTGGAATTCTGATTTAGTGGAAACACTGGAGTTGGATAATTTGTTAGCACAAGCCAAGGTAACTATTCACTCTGCTGCCAACCGCACCGAAAGCCGCGGCGCGCATGCAAGGGAAGATTTCCCGAATCGTGATGATGATAATTGGCTAAAGCACACCACCAGCTGGTTGAACGACGCCACGGGCGAGGTGCGTTTGGGCGAGCGGCCAGTGCATTTGAATAGTCTTACTGATGAAGTACAGGCTTTCCCACCCAAAGCACGCGTGTACTAACATTATGAATCAGGCCGAACTAGAAAGCAAATGTCAGGCAATTTATGATGAAGCGGCAGATTTTAGCTACCGTTACGGCGATGTTGTTACGCATGGGTTGAATATTCTTCTGGGGCGGCCAATAGCGCAGGCCAAGTTAATGATTGTCTCTTTTCAAGGCACGGGCGATGATTTGGGGCTGGATGAACACACTGGCAAACCAAGAAGAACTTGGCCCGAAGAGTTATTATACATGAATGAGGATTATCCTTGCGGGGATATTCTATTTCAAAAAATGCAGAAATTTGGTCTGCGGGATGTATTGCTTGATGAAACGGTTGCCGCTCATGTGGTTTTTCCACAATCACCAGAAGCTGAAAACCGACCATGGAAGGGGGAATATAAAACTGATCCAGATTCGCCCTACGCCCAATGGAAAAATTTTTCCCGCGAAAAATGCCGTGAATTGATTCTGATGGTGCAGCCTTCTGCTTTATTGGTATTGGGAAGAGAGGCAGAAAAAGGCTTAAATATTGGCAAGCATGATCCACATTATGGCGAGTTTGAGCTTGAGGGGATTAAGGGCATTTATAGCCATCAATTATCAAAAGGTTGGACTCATGAAGGCTTAGATCGATGTTTTTCAGCCGTAAAAGGATTGATCCCCCATTGAAATATGAATGGTACAGCATAATTTTTTTAGAATATAAACTCAGGTAGATGATAATGGCAAAATTTACATTACCAGCACATTCCAAGGTTCAGCAAGGCACGGCAGTGAAAGCACCAGCCGAGGCTAAGCGCAAAAAAACTTTTAAGCTGTATCGCTATGATCCAGATAAAGCCGAAAATCCACGCCAAGATAGCGTAGAGATTGATTTGGATAAATGCGGGCCCATGGTGTTGGATGCGCTTATTCATATTAAAAATGATATTGATTCATCGCTTACATTCCGCCGTTCTTGCCGTGAAGGCATTTGCGGTAGCTGCGCCATGAATATTGACGGCACTAATACCCTAGCCTGTACCAAACCGATTGATGAGGTAAAGGGCGATGTGAAAATTTCTCCGCTGCCTCATATGCCGGTGGTGAAGGATTTAGTGCCAGACCTTACCCATGTTTATGCGCAATATGCCACCATTGAACCTTGGATGAAAACCCAAAGTGCGCCGCCCACGCGTGAAAGGTTGCAAGCACCAGAAGATAGGGCAAAATTGGATGGGCTGTATGAGTGCATTTTATGTTTTTGCTGCTCAACCTCTTGCCCTAGTTATTGGTGGAATGGGGATCGCTATTTAGGCCCAGCTATTTTGCTGCAAGCCTATCGTTGGATTATTGATAGCCGTGATGAAGCAGCCGGCGAACGGTTGGATAATTTAGAAGATCCATTCCGTTTATATCGCTGTCACACCATCATGAACTGCACCAAAACCTGCCCTAAAGGGCTTAATCCCGCAAAAGCAATTGGCGAAATTAAAAAACTAATGATTGAGCGCCAACTCTAGGCCTTGCCATTGGTCGCAATGTATTGTTTATACCTTGAACATCAGCTCAATTTTTTTAGATTGCGCTGATGTTTATGATGGCATAACAGTAATTGTGATAACAAAAAAAGCCTATCCTCTCACAGCATTAAATCCTCAGGGGCATTATCGTTGCCTCACTATACCATTAGGGGATATATTCCGTTTTATACAAATAACGGATTTGCATATTTTTGAACAAAATGTTCGGCCTCATTATCGGCGGTGGCATGAAGAACAGAACAGAAAATTGTTAACTGTTTTTTTGCAGCACCCTGATATTGACGCCCTTATCGTGACTGGTGATGCTATTGAATGGTATCATCGCGATAGAAGATTGCATGACAATACTCTTTTTCTGGACATGGTTCGGGAATATATGCAAGGCATTATTTCTCTTGCCCAAAACCATGCTAAACAAATTCATTGGTTGGGCGGAAACCACGATGATAGTGAAGAATTAATGGCTTTATTTTCAGCGCTGGAACAAGAAAATCCAACTGTTTTTTTCTATCACGCTGCTATGTTAAAAATTGTGCCAGAAACTAAAGAGAATGATATAGCCGCCTATTTTTTTCATGGTGATTTACCATTACGGCAAAAAAATATCTATTATCGTGAAGCCAATGATCACAGCAATGGCCATGGGGTAAATTTGCTGCTATTGAAGGATATAAAACCTGCACAAAATGTGATTAACTGCCTATACGCCATATTAAGGCCGGCCTTCCAATCATTATTAACAGATCGATTGATCAACCGCCAATGGCGGGATATGCAAGGCATAATGCACGCTTTTTTAGAAAATGCTCCAGAAGTTTTTTTACCCACAAAAACTGGTGGGGTAGTAGAATTTTTTTATGGCCATACACACGCCCCTGGGGAAGCCATGACCTTGCCCAATTGCTTAAACGTAAAGTTTAATAATGCTGGCACCTCAACCGATTGCTTAAAAATCAACCCCATTCATGCAACCATTTCAGCAGCGGGCATTATTCATCAGTCCTTATACCCCAAATTCTCCTTTAGATAATAAAAAACACCCCCAAAATATTGGGGGTGTTTTCATGTAAAACTGTATAATATTAGGCTGCTTTTTTGGCTTCTTTTGCTCTGGTTAAACCATCGCTAATGATGCTAGCGGCCTCTTCAGTATCCGCCCAACGGCTAATAGTTACCCATTTGCCTTTTTCCAAATCTTTATAATGCTGGAAGAAGTGAGCCACCTGATCGCGCAGAATTTCTGGCAAATCGGTATAGGATTTTACGCCTGTATAAAAGGGGTGTAATTTATCAACAGGCACGGCAATAATTTTTTCATCCTGCCCGCTCTCATCTTCCATCATCAAAGCACCGATTGGGCGGCAACGCACCACAGCCCCAGGGATAACCGCGGTTTGGCCAATAATCAACACATCCACCGGATCACCATCTTCAGATAGGGTGTGGGGAATAAAGCCATAATTACCAGGATAAAACATAGCCGTATGTAAAAAGCGATCAACAAATAGTGCGCCCGATTCTTTATCCATTTCATATTTTACTGGCTCGCCGCCTTGCGGCACTTCAACCACCACATAAACATCGTAGGGTGGGTTTTGGCCTGATGGCACTTTGCTTAAATCCATGTTTCATCCTGTGTGGGTAAAAATACAAAAACAGTTTTCATTGTACCTTATCAGCACAGCATAAACAATGCGGTGGAGTAACCATTTTTTATGCATTTTTCATGCCACCTACTTTAGCTCTAGCCGTTTGCGCCATCTGCAATGCTGGTGCCACATTAATTTCTGCTTGGGATAATTCTTGATCAGGAATATATTTTGCTATGTTATTCCTATAAAAAGCACTACATCCCTCTACTTGCTGAGGTGTTGGATTAGTGATGTTTTGAGTTTCAGCTAATATCCCCTTGGTTTCATGCCTAGAAACATTTTCTGACACATTAAGCGACGCAAAATGATCTGCATTGATCATACTACTAGCCATCTTAGTTATTTCAGGACCATGAAGAGGATCCATTAATTCATGAACTCGTTTTCTTAAAACGTTTTTAGCTCCCTCTCCCAGCATTGAGTTTCCCCATTTTTCTTCAAGGGCAGACATCGTCTCATCGCGCAACTCAAAATAACCCCTTTGCGAATTAACATCATCCGCCTTACGGTGAAAATCACTTGCTGCTTGAACAACGTCATAAAAGGGGGGGTACATATCAGGGAAAGGTAAGCTTGTTGTATTAATAGGCCCATTAGCTGTAAACCCTACACATACTGGCGTAGCATCGGTAACACTGATAACTGGAACAAGACGCTCCCAAACCTCCGTCTTTTCATTAGGTTCAAGTTTTGAATTGTTAACCAACTCAGTTGCTATGTTAATACTTTGGTTTTCTAAGTCATTAACCTGCCAAACTCGCTTACCTTCTCCATCATTACGCATGTTACCAGTACGATCATGACCACGATCATGCACAGCAGCTTGAAACACCTCTTCCATGGCTTTATTAGGGCGAATATCTTCCCCTGCCTCCATTCTTTCATGCAAATCATGCATTTTTGCAATAATTACCTTAAAGCTATGCTCAATACCATGATATTCAGCTTTATCAGTTTTTTGAGCCATAGCAGCATCTGTGGCTGCTCCGTCAAAAGAGTTTTTTACTAATTCTTTCCAACCATCAGATGCATCAGGAAATTTATCTACCAGCTTAGTGTAAAGCTGATCATAGGCATCACTAATATCCACAAAACCCAAATTTTTGGAAACAAAAGGAGTTTCACACTCTTTTGTAAAACTATCTCTGTCTTGAAAAGGGTTAGGCACCGCTGGTGGGCTTGTATCGGCTTGTTGATTATTAACCATCTACCTACCTCCTTGCGATATCCCCTTACATATTATTTTACGCTGTAGTTACTCTTAATTATGCTATTTTTTAGCCACTCATCAATCACAACAAAAAAACTAAAATAAATACAATTTAATGTTATATTAAAAAAATGCAGTTGAAAAGATATTTTATTAAAAATAATTCATCTTAATAACAGCAGCGTGAAAATAGCGCTTGGAAAAAACCGCTTAAAATGGTAAAAGTTCAACCTTATTTTGCGAATCAGTTCAGGGTAGAATTCATTAATTTTAGTGAAATATGCTCTTGGGCGTTATGTGAATATCTTGGGCGTTATGTGAATAGTGTGATGCCCCACTCATTGTTTTTATGTTCAGGTGATTTTATTTATGGCAGCTAAGGCGCATCAATCGTCCGATAATCAGGAAAACAGAGAAGAATCAGCCGAATCTGGGCTGGTATTTGGTTTAACCCCTGCGTTAAAGAAAATTATTGCCCGCGGAAAAGAGCGCGGCTACATCACCTATGATGAAATGAACGCCGCTCTGCCACCAGACGAGTATTCCTCCGAGCAAATTGAGGATATGATGTCCATGCTGGTGGAAATGGGCGTCACGGTTGTCGAGAACGACGAAGGCGAAGAGGGTACTTCCGAAGATGGTGAAGGTCGTGACAGCGGCAATATAGGCGAAGAAGAAGGCAGCCGTACCGATGACCCCGTGCGCATGTATTTGCGTGAAATGGGTACGGTGGAACTGCTCTCGCGCGAAGGTGAAATTGCCATCGCCAAACGCATAGAAGCCGGCCGAGAAATGATGATTGGCGGCTTGTGCGAAAGCCCTTTAACCTTTAAGGCGGTGATGGGGTGGCATAAAAAATTAGAAACAGGCGAAATGCTGCTGCGTGAGGTCATTGACCTTGATGCTGCTTTTGGCGTTGACCCCGTTGATAATTCTTTGACCGATTCATTATTATCTGAAGCAGAAGCAGCGAGCAGCAAGGACCTGATTGAAGAAGATGATGGTGCAGCAGAACGCAGCAAAAAGTCTGACGATAGCGAGTCTGACGATAACGCTGAAGGTGAAAAACAATCCCTACCAGAAGAAGATGACAATGAATTTGATGACGTCATTGTTTCTCTTTCCGCTATGGAAGAGCAATTAAAGCCGCAAATTCTAGAAAATCTTTCTAAGTTGCGCGATATGCACCAGCAACTGACAAAGGCTCAGGAAAAAACCGGTAAGAAGGACGATAAAAAACAACTGAAATTAAAAGCGGATATGCTGGAAATAATGCATACTATACGCCTTAATAATAGCTGTATCGATCAGTTAGTAGAGCAACTTTACACCCTAAACCGCCGCCTAATGTCCATAGAAGGCCGCATTATGCGTTTTGCCATTGATTCGGGTGTAAAGCGCGATGATTTTTTGGGTAAATATTACGGCAATGAAGCCGATGAAGGCTGGCTGGCACAACATGCAAAAGATAGCAATGCATGGGGTAAGTTATTTAACAATAAAGCCAAGGATGTTAATAGCCTAAGGGCACAGGCGGCAGAAATAGCTGAAGAATCGGGTTTAGCATTAAGTGATTTCCGTCGGTTGGTTTCTACCATTCAAAAAGGCGAAAAAGAAGCAGGCATTGCCAAAAAAGAGATGGTAGAAGCGAATTTGCGCCTCGTTATTTCTATTGCTAAAAAATACACTAACCGTGGCTTGCAGTTTCTTGATTTAATTCAAGAAGGAAATATTGGCTTGATGAAAGCGGTGGATAAGTTTGAATATCGCCGTGGTTATAAATTTTCTACCTATGCCACTTGGTGGATACGACAAGCCATCACCCGTTCTATTGCCGATCAGGCACGCACCATTCGTATTCCGGTGCACATGATTGAAACGATTAACAAGCTGGTGCGCACATCGCGCCAAATGTTGCATGAAATTGGCCGCGAACCAACGCCAGAAGAATTGGCTGAACGCTTAGTGATGCCGTTGGAAAAAGTGCGCAAGGTTCTTAAAATTGCCAAAGAGCCAATTTCTTTGGAAACCCCAATTGGGGATGAAGAAGATAGCCATTTGGGTGATTTTATTGAAGATAAAAACGCCCTATTACCGTTGGACGCTGCTATTCATGCCAATTTACGGGAAACCACCACAAGGGTGCTTGCGTCACTTACCCCTAGAGAAGAAAGGGTATTGCGTATGCGCTTTGGTATTGGTATGAATTCAGACCATACATTGGAAGAAGTAGGGCAGCAATTTTCGGTAACACGGGAGCGCATTCGGCAGATTGAGGCGAAAGCCTTGAGAAAATTGAAGCACCCATCGCGTTCGCGCAAATTGCGCAGTTTCCTTGATACCTGAAACCTGTATTATATAGGGGTTAATCAGGGCGTGTAGCTCAACTGGTTAGAGCCGGCCGCTCATAACGGTCTGGTTGGGGGTTCGAGTCCCTCCGCGCCCACCATCTCCTAGATAGAATAGTCCTGCCCACGGGTCACATTCCAGCATAATCAATAGCTTCCGCCGGTTCGATGTTCGAGTCAATTTGCGCTGTTTTTCAGCATGAATTATTCCGAAAATCAAAAAAGCAAAGCTAACAGCCAGTTTCAGGGTTCGAGTCAACTAGGGTATGCCATCGCCTATTTTTTCTTTTCGAACCACGGGTCTGGTTTGATGCCGAGGTGATGATCGTAGATACGCTCAACAACGGTGTGCAGCGCATTTAGAAGATCGAGTTTTTGCTGTTCAGTTAAATCGAATTTATCGACGTATTGGCGGTATGGGGTTAGGTCGGTAATCATTTTTTCCTGCCATTTGTTATTAAGGTTATTATATTAACAGGATAATTATGGACTGTTATGGCCAAGATAAAACCAAACGAATCATGCCCATGTGGTAGTGGGAAGAAATATAAAAAATGCCATTCGGGTAAGGATATGCCACGCCTTCACCCTATCGAGGTTCCTGAAGGATTCGATTTAAAAAAATTACAAGCGGTGCATGTTGATCCAGATAACAAACTGAATCTGCTTTTTACGAATGATATTCTAGTAAACCAGCTAACCAGAGATACTGCGGCTATTGAGGCATCATTTGATTCTTTTGCGGAAACTGATCTAAAAGCATCAAGCGTGGTTTTTAGCGAAGCATGTGGCATTATCTTTCCCCAGCTTATAAAACGCCGAAATGGCACAGCCGGCCCACAAGCCACATGCGCTCGATTACTTAATTATGCAGTAGAATCCTATGTGGCATCCTTACACTTGGCGCGAGGTGGATACAGACGGCAATATGGCGCTATAGTTAGAAATATTATTGAAACTCTGGCTGTCGTCTTGCAAATTCACTGGAAGCCAGATGAATATCTGCCAGCGTTCAATAATGATAAGTTAGATTCTCCTAAAGCTATTAACTTCGCAAAAAAGATACTGCCACCGTTTGGCCCGCTTTATGGGCATTTGTGTGATTTTGTGCATGTTGGCTACATGCAGAATCAAATATCGCGGTTAATCAAATATGATAAAGAGGAAGATTCTCTTAAATATATTCTCTCCACAATGCGTGTACACTCTTGGCTTATTTATGTTGTGGCAGAGATTGTTTTTTATTCGTCAGTCACTAATCCAAAATACTGGAAAAAAGTTGCTGAGCATAAGGAAGGCATGGAATTTAGTTATGACCCCTCCAAAGAAACAATAGAATGGCTTAATCAGTATTTTGGCGCTGCAATGGATATAGTTGGAGCGAAAAAAGAAAATTAAGCTGCCAATAGTGGCTCAAATTTAAAAATCTTGGTCAATATCGGCGGATTTTCTAGCGTCTTACCTAACACCAGCATCGCATCATAAAACTGGCCAAAGCGGTTCGAGGTTATTAGTCTAGGGTCCACCATTTTCCCTTTCAAAAATTCATAAGCAGGGCTGCCCAGAACGCAGCAGAAAACATTCAACTCATCCATACATCATCCTTCAACTCTTTCTTGATTCATCGGTTTAATAATACCGTAAATCCTGCACCTTACCCCAGAAAACGCGGTAAGCGAAAATCGTGTAGCCTATGATACAAGGCAGAACAACCATCGCACCCACAAAAATAATCAGCAGCGATTCAGGTGCAGCAGCAGCGCCGAAGATTGTCATCTTTTCTGGAACAATATAGGGGTAAAAACTATAAGCCAGCCCATGGAAACATAACACAAAGGTAGCTACTGCACCAGCAAATGGCACCCATGCAAAGCTGTCCTGCGGCATCGGCAGTTTTCTGAGGGTGTAATCTACCACTAGAATAACCACAGCGGTAATCATTGGAATTGGTGCCAATAGTACAATATTTGGGATGCTGAACCACTTATCAAAAATGCGCTCACTCACCAGCGGCGTGGCAAGCGATACCAGACCGATTCCCACGGCCGTTAGCCACAGCGAAATCCGTGCCCAGCGCACTGCCTTCTTCTGCAAATCTCCATCTGTTTTCATGATCAACCAGCTCGCACCAATAAAGCTGTAACCTGCCGCTACGCACACACCAGCGAGCATACCAAACAAATGGCTCACAAGCGATTGTTCAAAGCCCATGATGTAAAGCCCCAGCATATAGCCCTGCGAGAGCGCAGCTAACAGCGAACCAATGAAGAATGACTTATCCCAAATATGCTTGCGTGAGGCAAGCACCTTGGCACGAAAATCAAATGACACACCACGCAGGATAAGCGCAATCAGCATCATCGCCGTGGGCAGGTAAAGCGCAGTCAGAATCGTGCCATGCGCAATCGGAAACGCTACAAGCAAAATACCCACGCCCAGCACCAGCCATGTTTCATTCGCATCCCAAAAGGGACCTATAGAGGCGATCATCTTGTCTTTTTCTTCATCTGTTGCGCCACGCAACAGAATTCCTACCCCAAGATCATATCCATCCAGAATTACATACAAAAGGATGGAAAGCCCCATCAGAAACGCGAAGGCAAACGCCAACCAGTGGCCGTGCATAGCAAGTAAATCCATCACACGCCTCCCTCTAAAATCTGGCGGCTTCCGACAACACCGGAAGGATTCAGAATAGACGCGCTATCCAGCCTGTCTGGCGTCTCGCCTGCCTTACGTGCAAGATAGAAAATGGTGGAAATGAACGCGGCAATCAGCGTGATGTAAGTAATAATATAGGCAACAAGTGTGGTGCCAATCATGCCTGCGGTGACATTATCAGCAGCAGCCTGAGCGGTGGTTAACACGCCATATACCAGATATGGCTGACGACCGATCTCGGTAGTGTACCAACCGGATATAGTCGCCACCCAACCAGCAAACGTCATACCTACCAAAGCATAGGCCAGCAAGCGTTTCGGCTCACCTTTGCGAAAAAGCTGAATACCCGCTAACCATGACACCATAAGCATCAAAAAACCTGTGCCCACCATAATGCGGAATGCATAAAACACAGGCGTAACCGGCGGGTGATGCTCAAACTCATTCAGTCCCTTAATCTCACCATCAAGATCATGCGTTAGGATGAGGCTGGCGAGTTTAGGAATACCAATCTCATAGTCATTGCTGCGCGTTTCTTTATTGGGAACCGCAAACAGTAACATCGGAACGCCGCGCTCGGTTTCCCAGATGCCTTCTATTGCCGCTATTTTCTGCGGTTGATGCTCCAGCGTGTTCAGGCCATGCATATCACCTGCCATAATTTGCAGCGGAATCAGCATGGCAGCAGCGTAAACACCCGTTTTCATGGCTGCCATCACAGCTGTACGCTTATCGCCGCGCAGCCATTGATAAGCAGAAAGCCCTGCAATAAGGAAAGATGTCGTGAGGCCAGATGCCAGCAGCATATGAGTCAGGCGGTAGGGCATGGAAGGGTTAAAAATGATCTTCATCCAGCTTGTGGCATGCGCCACGCCGCCCTGCATTTCAAAACCAGTTGGCGTGTGCATCCAGCTATTCAGTACGATAATCCAGAATGCCGACATGGTGGTTCCAAATGCCACCAACACCGTGGCCAGCGTATGCACTCGATTAGAAACGCGGTTGAAACCAAACAGCATGATGCCAAGGAAAGTGGCTTCCAAGAAGAACGCCGTCATCACCTCATAGGCCAACAACGGCCCAGCAATATTCCCAACTGTTTTCATGAAACCAGGCCAGTTTGTGCCAAACTGAAACGACATGGTGATACCCGACACAACACCCAGAGCAAAGCAAAGCGCAAATACCTTCACATAAAAGCGATACGCCTCCATCCATTTCATGTCTTTGGTGCCGTTATAGCGCAGCTTGAAGAACAGAAGCACCCAGCCTAGTGCAATGGTGATGGTAGGGAATAAAATATGGAAGGTAATATTCGCTCCAAATTGGGCGCGGGCAAGCATCAGTGCTTCCATGTTACTTCTCCTTTTTTTCTTTCTTTTTACCGCCGGTAATGACAGTAAGCTTGTCCTTCATTTCGTAGAGTTTATAAACCTTGGAGCCGAGTTTCAGCAGGTTCACCAGCCGATCGGTTTCCATTTTATGCATATCCATGTACCAGCCAGTGAGCATCTCGATGAGGTCATGCATCTCTTGCATTTTTTTACATGAATATTCTTCATCAGGCGCTTTAGGAGCAAGAATCACATCACGCAGCATAGAAAGTGTGGGGTCTATCTCGCGTTTTTTCCGTTCTTCCACCAACGTGCGGAAAATCTCCCACACATCTTCTGGCACGGTGTAATATTCCTTACGATCTTTTTGGAAATGTTTCACCCGCACTAGCCGCCAGCTATCTAGCTCCTTTAAGCCCATGCTCACATTAGAACGTGAAAATCCAAGCGTTTCCGAAATATCATCGGCACAAACCGGCTCTTTTGAGAGATACAGCAAAGCATATATCTGCCCGACGGTACGATTTATTCCCCAACGGCTTCCCATTTCTCCAAAGTGAGAAATGAAGGTGTGCATAGATTCGGTAAGCTGCATAAACGGCTTTCTGTAATTTCAGTTATTTCTGAACATACAGAAATACTTGACTTAAATCAAGTAGATTTAATCATCCGCTAGACTTGGGTCAAAAACCTTCTTAAGTTATATAGCTATCGCCATCGGCTCAAACTTGAACGCCTTTTTCTCAAACTCGGCACCTCAAACATCTTCCCCTGCTCGTTCATGGCGGTTAGAAAGACCACTATGATGAATAAAAAACGCTATTACAGGATTTATCTATCAGTGAAATCTTTTCATCGAATTATTTTGCTTCATCTCGGCTACATATAAAAATTGAAATAATTTGCAGATTGTGCTATATATTTCACATATCTGGCTTTGAAGGCGATGTAATGATTAATATCTCAGAAGAAATGATGACCTATGACCTAAAAATGCTAAAAAATCAAGGTTTTGAGGTACAAGCGATTAACCCTGAAACATTACGCCTAGGTTTAATGAATGGGATTGCAAGAATTGCTGAAAAAGCCAATCTTTCCTGCCCCATGGTCTATGTTGTAACTAGTGAAAAGCGCATTGCTTGTAATATTCCCATGACGGGATCTCTGGCTTTTTCTGATGGCTATTTGAAAGATGAAAAATATACCTTAGATGATGTGCTCTGTTCAGCGCAGCATGAGTTTGGGCATCTACTTTCTCGAGACATCGTCATCAAAGGACAAGCGATAGATTATTATGCTGGCGGAATAACTAAGCTGGTGTTATTCGGGGCGTCTTGTATGGCAATTTGGGGCTTTTTAACGGCTGACCCGCAAAAAAACACCTCTTTAACTGTGGCTATTGCTTCTACAGCGGCAAACATCACTTCCAGCTTGGTGAGCAAGAAATTTGCCAGAGATTCAGAATATGCCGCCGATGAAATAGGCGCCTATTTAGGCGGTAATCCACTGGCTATTATCAGCAGTCTTCAAAAAATAACCAACGCTGCCAATAATCATCGCCACCCTATATTGGGCAGATTATTCAATAAGCATCCTTCTATTAGTGAAAGGGTGCTTCATTTGAAAGAAGTTGCCCAGAACCTTCATGAAGATGGAACGGTGATTAATCGGCAAAAAATACCGTCAAGAATAAAAAATTTACCTTCATTGAAGTGAAGGATGAGCTTGGACATGGCCCAACAAATTATCAGCCCCCTCCTGCTGGGTAATACGGGCTTTAATCAAGGAACCAGCCAATATCGCTTGTGATGTGGGGGCGAGTTCAACCAGCATAAAATTAGGCGCGCGCCCCAAAATTTTTGAGCCGTGACTTTGTTCTACCAGTAATTCTACCTCTTGCCCTACCATGGAAGCCGCTAATACAGCCTCTTGTTTCTCGCCTAATGCCCGCAATATAGCAGCACGTTCACGGCGCACCTCTCCACGCACTTGGGGCATTTTTGCAGCGGGTGTGCCAGTGCGGGCAGAATAAGGAAATACATGCAAAAAGCTCAAGCCCGCCTCCATTACCAAAGCCACACTATTGGCAAACATGGCATCGGTTTCGGTGGGAAAACCAGCAATAATATCAGCGCCAAAAGCTATATCTGGCCGCAACTGGCGTAATTTTTGGCAAATTTCCAGAACATTGGCCCGCAAATGCCGCCTTTTCATGCGTTTTAAGATCATATCATCCCCCGCTTGCACACTTAAATGCAAATAGGGCATTAAACGGGGTTCTTCTGCCAATAATTTCATGATAGTATCATCTATCTCCACCGGATCAACCGAAGAAAGACGCAAGCGCGGTAGGGCTGGCACTAGGGTGAGAATTTTTTCAGCTAACTGCCCAAGGCTAGGTGTACCAGGTAAATCGCGGCCATAGGCGGTCATATCCACCCCAGTCAGCACTATTTCCTTATAGCCTTTTTCCACTAATTTTTGTACCTGTGCCACCACTTCCCCTGCCGGCACAGAACGCGATGCCCCCCGCCCATAAGGAATAATGCAGAAGGTACAGCGATGATCGCAGCCATTTTGTACCTGCACAAAAGCACGGCTATGCTGATCGAACCCTTCCACTAAATGGCTGGCCGTTTCCTTAACCGATTGAATATCATTCACTAATATTCGCTCACGGTTTTGCCAGCTACTTGCTTTTAGCTTCAAATCATTGCCCATTACTTGGGCTACTTCTGGCATAGAAGAAAAGGTTTCTGGGTTAATTTGCGCTGCACAACCGGTGACCACAATGCGGGCTTCAGGCCGTTCACGGTGAATCTTGCGGATGGTTTGCCGTGCCTGCCGTTCTGCTTCAGCGGTAACGGCGCAGCTATTAATCACCACTAAATCGCCCTGCTCACGGGTCAGATCCTTCATGGCTTCACTCTCATATAAATTGAGGCGGCAACCAAAATTGATCACTTCACTGGATTTTTTCTCGTCAGTATTCTGCGCAGCTTTTTTAATAGGCAACAGATTTTCACTCATGATCAGCCAGCACCATGGTAGCATGGTAAGCAATTGCCACTGGCCCTTTCATGAAAATACGACCATCATCCCCACGGGAAATAAATAAATCGCCCCCATCCATGCGAATAATAGCTTCCCGCTCCACCAATCCACGCCGTACAGCAGCGGCCAAAACAGCACAAGCACCACTGCCACAAGCCTCGGTTACATAACCGCCCCGCTCCCATACGCGCATTCTTAATACCGGCACGTTATTTTCTGCGGGCAAAGGGCTAACAAACTCCACATTCACGCGGTCAGGAAATAAGGGATGATGCTCAACCTGTACGCCCCATCCTTCCAAGGGCACTTTTTCGGCATTTTCAACAAAAAACACCGCGTGGGGATTGCCCATACTCACGGCCACCGCTGGTGGTAAATCGGGCAATACAGGCACATAAAGCGTATCCATGGCGGTTGATAATGGAATTTTCAGGGCATCATAAACTGGCAACCCCATATCCACATTAATCAAATCGCCAGCGGCTTCTGCCACCACCAAACGGTCTCTCACCAGCAAGGTTACCGCTGCTTGCCCTGTTTCTTGTAACATCAAAAAAGCCACACAACGGGCAGCATTACCACAATGCCCCGCTTCACTGCCATCGGCATTGAATATCTTCATCTCAATATCGGCCAAGGGGCTAGATTCAGGCGGCGAACAAATAACAATTAATTGGTCACAACCAGCCCCGCGCCGTCTATCGCTGATCAAACGAATAGCAGCATTACTCAAGGCCATAGGGTTTTTACGAGAATCAATGATGACAAAATCATTGCCCAACCCATGCATTTTCAAAAAATCAAGCGTACTCATGGAGTTTCATCATCCAATAATTTATGAAATTTGTCCATTCCCCCTTAATATCGCACCCTGTTCCACAGCAAAAAAAGCTTCGCAACATCGCAGCCTTCTATATCATATTTTTCCTGTTATTTTTTTACTATTTATGATAAGAATTGTAAAAATAATATTTCATTGTTTTCATAGATGCAACTCGCTTACTCGCTCCCCCTTACGCCAGAAACCGTGATTTTTGAAGAATGGTGTGTGCCTTCTTCTCAGCTTCATGCCGCGCAACAAGAATTGCAGGAACAGGGTTTTTTAGCCATTGGTTGGCATATTCATGGCCATGTACAGCTATTTGCTACCTTGGAATCTTATGTTTTATTGCACATCACCAATACGCCGCCTTTATTGCCAGCCATGGGGCTATTGGTAAAAAATCTTACCGCAATTCTACCGCATTTATGGGCGATGGAGGGCATTGATGTGTTTGATGGGGGAGCCGTGGGTAAAATGGCATTACACCTTGCCGCCTTTAGAAACCATGATGGACGCTTATATTATTTGGTGAATGATGATCGCCGCTTTGATTTTTATGCCAGTGATTTTAAGACAGTGATTTTAGATAAGGAACAGATATAATGGGTGATCATGTTAATGATTCTGGCTTCATCAATTCACTGAATGGCATGGATGTTGAGAGTGCTAAAAATTTTATTAGAAGCCTACATCATTCAGGCCTATTTAATTTTGAAGAAAAAAATACCGCGGGTCTCACCCTCTTACAACAAACTCTTGCTAACAATTCTGATGTTGAGATTATTGAAGCACTCCTAGACGCTGGCGCTGACCCCGCCCCTATGCTCTCCCCCTCTCCTGCCACTTTCCCGCCGCTTTATATGGCAGCCAATTTAGCCGATGCCAGAATAACCAATAGCTTACTGCAAGCATTACGGCGCAAATATAAAGATGATGATAAACAATACCTCAAAAAAATTACCGAGATTTCCCCTCAAACGTTAAAATCGGCTTTTGATGTTGCCCAGCAAAATCAAAACGCCAGAGCACGACAACTTATTACGGCATCCATTAGCCTAGCAATAGAAGAGTTACTACCAGATTTTACCTCTTGGGGGATGGTAACGCTACAAGAAACCCATGCCATTGCCAGCGTAAAAAAAGCGGGCTTACGAGAAAGATTGTACGAAATAATGGTAGACGAGGTGGATCACCAACGGGTGGCCATTATCGGCTGCGGTTTTGCTGGTACTTTAGCCGCCATCCATCTCATTAAACATGCCCAAAAACCGCTTGAAATCATGATGATTGAAGAAAATGAAAAACAGCGCGGCGGCGGCGTGGGTTTTGGAGCCAATAGCAATGACCCCTATTTTTTAACGAATATCTCCAATAAGACCATGAGCAGCTTTCCAGTGAATCGGATAGATTTAGCGGATTGGTTAAATAATAAAGCTGATCGTACTGAATGGCCAGAAATATGGCAAAGCACAATATTTACGGCTCATGATGCTTGTCCTAGAATGTTATTTCAGCTTTATATGCAGTATAATTTGCAACTAGCCCAGAAAGAGGCTGAAGATAACGGCAAATTGGTAGCAGTAACCGAGATAAGCGGCAAAGTAGTACATATTTTTGATCAAGAAGACCAACCCACCCGCATTATTTTTTCTTCTGGTGAATCGGTTGCAGCCAATATGGCGATATTGGCCACTGGCTTTGTGGCCGCTAAAAAACCAGCTTTTTCTGTCGATAAGCCAGCAGCGCAACGCACCGTTTTTGACCCCTACACCCCCCAAGGTAAAGAACAAATAACCCATATAGATAAAGATTCTACCCTATTGATTGTTGGGGGCTTGCAATCAGCGGCTGATCAGGTTGTCCGCCTTATTTATCAAGGCCATCAGGGGAAAATTATCATGTGTTCACGCTCAGGGCACGAGCATGAGCCCTACCCTGCTCTTGGGATTGAAGCACCTTTTAAGATTAGCCGCCCCGCTTTTATGGACGCCGATAATATCCCAGACTTTATTCAAGGGCTGCGTGCAGATTTCTGGGAACGCACAAAAATAGAAGAACATAGTGCAGAACGGGTAATTCAAGCCTATCAACCCTTTATTCCCGAAGTTATTGAAAAATTTGGCCAAAAGGCAGTGGGGCAATTGCTTAATCAACATCGCAGCCTTATTAATAGCTTACGCGTGGGTATTAATCATAAAGTTGCGCGTATATTAAAAAAAGCAGAAATATCCGGCCAATTGCAACATATGGCCGGCCATATTCACCGTTGCGAAGCAGCAGAGCAAGAAATTTTCGTTTCCTACACCCCAAAAGGGCAAGAAGAAGCCACAGCCTTGGCTGTTGATCACATGATTATTTGCTTAGGACGCCAGACATTGGCTGGGCCTTTATGGGAAAATATGTTGCAATCGGGAATGGCGCGCCCACATTTCACGGGCGATGGCGTACAAGTTGATGCCTATGATGGCGCCTTGATAAAAGCTAATGGAAAAGCTTCAACTCGCTTATTTGTAGTGGGGGCTTTGCGGGCTGGCTCTATGCTAGAAAATTCAGGGCTAATAGGCCCGCCGGCTGCTTCTGTACCCGGCACCAGCAAAGCTATTTTTAGCACGGCTGTTCAGATAAAAACTGAAATGGCCTCAACATATGCTCATGAAACCGTAGAAGCAGCGATATTGAGCAAAAATGCTACCGATGATTACCTGAGAAATAAAGGGCTAGCCTTACAACCTCAACAAACCCGATCATTCCGTTCTCCTGCTCCTTAATAAAAGCTTTGCAGGAACGTGTAGCTTGCTGTAAAATCCTTGGATTATTGTCTTTAATCATAGGGCGCACCTTTATTGCTTTTACTGGGTCATGATCACCACATCAAACTATTTCGTGAACTGGCTGAATCTGGGCGGTTGCCGCACGCATTCATGATGGCAGGAAGAGGCGGCATAGGCAAAGGCAGCTTTGCGCAAAAAGCAGCTTTGTGGCTTTTATCCTTGCCACAATATCGTCAACAAGGTTTGGAAATTGCTGAAAATAGCCCGCTTCATGCTTTTATGGCGGCGGGCGTGGTGCCCGATTTATTAATCATTGGCGAGCGGGCAGAAGAAGATCAGCATAAGGATATATCGGTTAATGCCGTGCGCGAGGTAGAGCCCTTTCTCAGGCTTACTCCTTCGGGTAATGGTTGGCGGGTGGTGATTATTGATCACGCCAATAACCTGAACCGTTCAGGCCAGAATGCCCTATTAAAAATTATTGAAGAACCACCACCACAAACAGTGATTTTTTTGGTGTGCGATAAACCGGGAATGATGCTTCCCACCATTCGTTCACGCTGCCGATTATTAGAATTTTCACCTCTAAGCGATGAGCATGTACAACAGGTTTTACTGCGCCATCATCCAACCCTAGCACCACAACAATTGCCATCTATCGCGGCGCTTGCTCATGGCAGTGCGGGCACGGCTCTAGCCATAGCTACCCACCATGGGGATGAATGGCTACAAAAACTGCTTAATTTAATCAATAACCCTAACCGCAAAGGCAATATTGCGGCCATTTTTGCGTTGGGGGAAGCGGTGGCAGAATCTTCTGCCAAGCACAATATTGCTGCAGAATTATTATTACATTATCTATACACCCAAGCCAAAGAAGCGGCATTACAAGAAAAAATACAAGCCCTTGCTTTTTGGCTGGCAATATGGGAAAAAATTAACAAGATTTTTGCTGATGTTAATAACCTAGCCCTTGATCGGCGGGCAGCATGGCAAATTGCTTTAGGCCACCTCTTATCCAACAATGCGATAAAATCATGAACAAACCACGTTATTATATCACTACCCCTATTTATTATGTGAATGATGCCCCGCATCTAGGACATGCCTATACAAGCCTAGCCTGTGATGTGCTGGCACGGTTCAAAAGGCTGGATGGGTATGAGGTGCATTTTCTCACCGGTACCGATGAACATGGCCAGAAGGTACAAAAATCAGCTGAAAATGCTGGTTTTTCCTGCCAAGAATTTACCGATAAAGTTAGCCGTAATTTCCGTGATTTATCAAAATTAATGAATTTCAGTAACGATGATTTTATTCGCACCACTGAAGAACGCCACAAAAAAGGCGTGCAGCATCTTTGGAATGTTCTGCTGGAGAAAGGCTATTTATATCTTTCTTCCTATGCTGGCTGGTATGCCATGCGCGATGAGGCTTTTTACGATGAAAGCGAACTGAAACAAGGCAGCGATGGAAAAATGATTGCGCCCTCTGGCGCGCCTTGCGAATGGGTAGAAGAGCCAAGCTGGTTTTTCAAACTTTCCGCCTTTCAAGAACCATTACTGGCATTTTTTGAAGCCAACCCCAATTTCATTATGCCCCATAGCCGCCGGAATGAGGTAATAAGCTTTGTTAAATCTGGCCTACGCGATCTATCGGTAAGCCGCACCAGCTTCCATTGGGGCATTGATATTCCTAATCAACCCGGTCATATCATGTATGTGTGGCTGGATGCGCTGGCCAATTATCTATCGGCTATCGGCTACCCCAATGAGCAATATAAAGAACATTGGCCAGCCGATTTGCACATGGTAGGTAAGGATATTCTACGCTTTCACGCTGTCTATTGGCCAGCTTTTCTGATGGCCGCGGATATTGCCCTCCCTAAACGGGTATTTGCCCATGGTTGGTGGACAGTGGAAGGACAAAAAATGTCTAAATCCTTAGGCAATGCCATTACCCCGCAATCATTGGTTGAAAAATATGGCTTAGATCCTTCCCGTTATTTCCTATTGCGTGAGGTTCCCTTTGGGCAAGATGGTGATTTTTCGCATGGGCAAATGCAACGCCGCATGAATGGCGAGCTTTCTAACGATTTGGGTAATCTGGCGCAACGGGTTCTTTCCATGGTACAGCGTTACTTTGAAGGCATGTTGCCGGCCCTGCCCATGCCATTACAGCCAGAAGATAAGGCATTATTGCAAGATGCCCATCACATGGTTGAACAGGTGCGTAAATTTCTGGATGAACAAGCCTTTCATCGCGCGCTGGAAGCTATTTGGCAAGTGATAGGCGCCGCCAACCGCTATGTGGATAGCGTTGCCCCATGGAAATTATCCAAAGAAAACATCATTCGTTGCGGCGAAGTATTGGCCGTGCTGGTGGAAACAATTCGTCATGTGGCCGTGGTCTTACAACCCTTCATGCCGCAAGCCTCAGAAAACTTGCTCAATTTATTGGGAATACGGCCACAGCAACGCCTATTAGCCGATTTACAAACACCCATGAGTAGCGGCAATATTCTGCCACCGCCACAGCCATTATTCCCGCGGTTGGTTGAAGAAACGCCATAAGCCAAGCCTGTATAATATTATTTCTTCGGATACATTTCTTATAATAAATAAGGCATGTACCCACCACTCATGTTTTTATCGCTTACACCATTTTTCAAAAAAATATGTTCAGCTTATTTCGTTCTACCCTCACCGTGGGGGGGCTTACTTTTTTATCCCGCATTACTGGATTTCTGCGCGATGTGATTACCGCCAATCTGCTGGGGGCTGGCCCCATGGCCGATGCGTGGGTGGTAGCCCTGCGCCTGCCCAATTTTTTTCGCCGTTTATTGGCTGAAGGAGCGTTTTCAGTTTCTTTTGTGCCTATGTATGCCAGAAAATTAGAAGAAGAAACATCTGCCCAAGCCAAAGAATTTGCCAATAATGTGCTGGGCTTCATGTTAATTGTATTATTGGCGATCACGGCTATTTTTGTGCTGTTCATGCCGTGGGTTATTGCCCTTATTGCCCCCGGATTTGCTGATAACCCGCAACAGGCAGATTTAGCCACCCATCTTTCCCGTCTTACTTTCCCCTATCTCATTTTTATTTGTTTAGCCGCTCTTTATGGCGGTGTATTGAACGCGCTGGGGCGGTTTGGGCCTTTTGCTTTTATTCCGGTATTATTTAACCTGATTACGGCCTCAGCTTTATATTTGCTATCCCCCTTATTGCATTCGCCCGCCCATGCTGCGGCTTGGGGACTGGCCTTAGTGGGGCCAGTGCAGCTGGCTTACATGATCTGGCAAGCCAAACGCGCGGGCATTACGCTACGCCTTACCTTACCCAAATTGGATGGCGATGTGAAAAAGCTGCTAAAAATCATGGGCCCCGGAGCCATGGGCGCAGGGGTGATGCAAATTAATTTGTTGTTCGATACAATTTTTGCTTCAAAATTGGGGGAAGGTGCAATTTCTTATCTTTATTACGCTGATCGCCTGTATCAATTTCCCTTAAGCATGATTGGCATTGCTTTTTCCACGGTTTTATTGCCCATGCTTACCCGTAATCTGGTAGCAGAAGGGGAAGAACGCGCCCGCCAATCTTTAGTAACGGGTGTATTGGTTTCCTTATTTCTGGGGGTTCCAGCCGCGGCAGCGTTAATTGTGGCCTCTTTCCCCATTATTGCCACCTTGTTTCAACATGGGGCATTCACGCTAGAAGACAGCCACCACACCGCTAATGCTTTAGCGGCTTATAGCATTGGCATCCCCGCTTTTATTCTGGTAAAGGTGCTCTCCACCGCCTATTTTGCCAGAGAAAACACCAAATCCCCAGTAAAAATAGCCATTTTCACCACCGCACTTCATATTGCCATGGCCTTGGTGATGATGCAATTTTGGAGCTATGTGGGCATCGCCCTTTCCACCAGCATTACCGCTTATATCAATGCCTTATTCCTAGCCTTGGGTTTATACCGCAAGAAACAATTATCCTTCAGCGCGGTTGAAAAACGCCGCCTGATGGGCATGTTGGCCTCCACCGCCTTAATGATGGGTATATTGCTGCTGGTTATACCAAGATTAGAGCCTTATTTTGCCCATAATATTAAATATTTGCTCATGCCGATTATTGTGGGGTCTGGCATTGCTTTATATCTTGTGGGGTTGGTGTTGTTTAAGGCCATCACCCTTCAGGAGGTGAATAGCGGCTGGCAAATGGTGCAGGCAAAAATCAACCGCTCTCGCTCATAAAAAACCCCATAGCCTTTTTATCAATAAAAGCTATGGGGGCATCATAATAAACAAAGCTGATTATTCTCAGTTTATAATCTATGGGGCAGTCCTGGATAACAAAAAAATATGTTATTATGAGCCTTTTATATTCATAGTACTGTAAGCTTATAAAGCATGTTCTCTTAATCTTTTAGCATTGGCATCGGCTTTTTTATGATAAGGCAATGTTGAATCTGTGACGGCTTTAATGCCATTGGCTAAATTTTCTTCTGCACTTGATTCTAGTATATCCGCTGATTGATCGATTATTTTTTTGCTGGCTATATTATACGATTCCATATTAGCAGAAATTTTTTCTTGCCATAATTTTGTAAACTCTGGATCATTCCATGGTATTTTTCCTACCATTGCCAAACTAATTAATACACTGCGGTGCATAATAACTTCTGCTGAAGAAAAAAACATTTGGCTGGTTTGCACACCCAGCTTGAACATTTCATTGTAAACAGTAAAAACAGGGAAATATGAAAACATCTGCGTTCTCCAGAAAAAAATTGTTGGGGGATAAAGAGCTTGAATTCAGCTCAGTCTATGCCAGTTTGGCGTTAATAACCCATACAACAAAATAAGGAAAAACTATTTTTCTGATAAGGGAAAGAACTTAAGAGGAAAATACCCCCATAGCCTTTTTATCAACAAAAGCTATGGGGGAGGGTGCTATAGGCTTATAATCTATTATTAGGGCTATTACGGCTAGACAAGTTTTTGCCCAGTTTTTGTACAGTTTCTAATGCTGCAGCGCCCGCTTCTCTTGCATCGGCAATTGCATTATTGAAGGGAGTTTTAAGCCCACCACTTGCCTGATTTTGCTGAATATGTTGTAGAATATCTTGAATGGCTTGGCCGCCCTTTCCTTGGGCATAAATTCTGTTGCCATCATCATCCAAACGAAATTGCTGGCCATTTGTCATATCCAGCCAATTATCACTGGTCTCAATCGATTTCCATTCAATGGCTGGCTCAGCTGATCTCATTTCTACAATTTTACCCGCATTGAATAATTGGCGAACAATAAATTCCGCCTGTTTTTCAAAGCCTTCATAATCAGAAGGCTGGGTATAAATGTTTTGCTGAACATATTCATCTACGGAACCCAATACACTAGCCGTATACACTGCTTTTACGTCTTCAATGGCTACCTGCTCAGAAAAAATATCAATCACACACAAAGATAGAGATAAGCCAACAATTTGTTCTGGGTTGGTTTACGGATCGCTCATGGTCTTCTTGCCTTTATCAAAATTTTACTATTAAATGCGCAGCCAGTATATAGTGTCAGCCAACCCAGAACAAGTATTTTTATTTTATTTTTATTGAATATGTAAGTATCTCATTTTTTATACCTCATTTTTTCTTGCCCCTCCATTATCGCCCCTATCCTTCACCATCCCATTCGCTTGAATTTCAAAAGATGCAACGCTTTCACCATTTAGATACGCTTCGTTTTTTCTTGCCCTGATTGTGGTATTAGGGCACAGCATGGATTGGTTAAAAAGCTTTCCCCTAGGGGGCTTAGCGGTTGATTTCTTTTTTGTGCTTTCTGGTTTTGTGCTTACCCATAATATTCAAACCAATCAACCCAGCTGGTCAAATTTTATCTTAGCACGGCTGGCACGGCTTTATCCGCTGCATTTTTTTACCCTTTGCTGCCTAGTTTTTATTTACCGCTTCACGGGCGATTATCAGCAACCAGATGGGTTGAATGGCAATATATGGGTATTAAATTTATTATTATTGCACAATGCAGGCATGGTGAATGGCTTGTTGCTTAATTGGCCTGCTTGGTCTATTTCGGCAGAATTTATTGTGGGCTTATTATTGCTTTATCCCATTGCCAAACATCAAAAAACTGCTCTAGCTTGCGGGTTGGCACTGTTATTTCTTACCCTTTTGTTGCAAAACACCCCGCATTTTGATCATGCCCACACCAAACCCATTGGCCCAGTTTCTGCTGGTTTAGTGCGCTGCGCCATGGGCAGCTTAATCGGTTATCTGCTCTATATGCTCAAGAAAAAAATCAATTGGCCGCCCATTCACACCGCCACGGCCACATGGCTACATGGAGTGTTGTTGCTCTCCATTGTGTATATGCTTACTAAAAACCCACCCACGGCCGATTATTTATTGATTCCTTATCTGCTAATGATGGTACTGATTTTTAGCATGGCCACCATGGAAAGTGCTCTCACGCAGTTATTATCACAAAAACTATTAGCCGCTTGTGGGGCATTATCTTACAGTATTTATATGCTGCACGCGCCTTTATTGCTCATAGCGCAACGCAGCGGCTACCTTACGGAAAGCGATTCCTCCACCTTATCGGTTTCTACCCTTGAATTGGGCGTATTTCTGGCTATTTTACTGCTGCTTTCTATTGCCAGCTATCATTTATTAGAAAAACCCGCCAAAAAATTTGTGCTGAATCTAGGCAAGAGCTTTTATTTTCCCCGCTTTAATTTGTGGTTATGGGTAGGAGGCATGGTTATTTTATGCACTAGCTTCCGAGCTTTTCACCATTTTTCTCATTCTGGCACAGCAACACCCCGCTTTTATGATGAGCATATTCAACTGGCTAGTGGCTGGCATGAAAAAGAAGAATGGGGCGTATGGGCAGCGAATAATGCACCCCTATTATTGGTGGATAGCTGCCAAAATAATGGTCTGCGCATCAATGTAAAAGCTAGCCCCTCATTGGTGGGGCAACAGGTTAATATTTGGCGGAATGATGCCCCCCTTCATAGCATTATGTTTCGTGATGGGCTTATACAAGAAGAAATCATCATTCCTGTAGAATGTAAAAATGGCGTCATGCGCCTTGAGTTTCGCTATGAAAAGCTAAGTTCCCCCGCACAAATGCACCTATCGGCCGATATACGCAGATTAGGGATTGGTCTTGAAAATATTACTCTAAAATAGAAAATTCTTCAAAAACATCTGTTGAAGCGTTTCAGATAGATAAATTCCTTATCGATCAATTACCCCCCACAATGCCCAAGAATATATGGAAAAATTTTCACTATTATCTTGGCTCATATTAGCGTAATAGTGGGGGTGAATAAAATCATATATCGATGAATACCAATGAGTGATAAATTACAGCTGGTTGAAGTGTCACCGCGGGATGGGCTACAAAATGAGCCCACCCTATTATCGCTGGCGCAAAAACTTCAATTAATCGAATCATTATGCGCAGCAGGTATTCAGCGCATTGAAGTGGCCAGTTTTGTGCACCCCAAATTGGTGCCAGCCATGGCGGATGCAGAAGCCATATGCACCGCCTTGCAGCAACAGCCCCACCTATTACATGGGGCAACCCCCATTGGCTTGGTATTAAACCGTAAAGGGTTTGAGCGTGCCTTAAAGGCTGGCATACAAGAAATTGGCTTTGTAGCTGCTATTAGCCGCGTTTTTAATGAAAAAAATCAGGGCAGCACCCTTGATGAAACCTTGGATTTTATTGTTGACGCAGCAACCGAGGCTAATAAAGCGGGCATTGCTTTTAATATTACCCTTTCCACGGTTTTTGGCTGCCCTTTTACAGGCAAAATCCCACCCGTGGCGGTGCAGGCCATGGTAAAAAGGCTAGCCAAGCTAGGCAATATTGAAATAGGCCTCGCCGATACTATTGGCGTGGCGACCCCATTAGAGGTCAGCCATTTATTCAGCGATATGCAACGCATTTTCCCCGATATAACATGGCGCGGCCATTTTCATAATACCCGCAATACAGGCCTAGCTAATGTGTTTGCTGCATGGCAAACTGGGGTTAGAATTTTTGATACATCCCTAGGGGGTATTGGCGGTTGCCCCTTTGCCCCTGGGGCTACTGGCAATGTACCCACTGAAGATGTGGTGTATATGTTAAGCAATATGGCAGGAGATTTTTCTTTGCCTTTATTGCTGCATGCATCTCACCAACTCGGTACGATGCTTGAAAAAAACTTGCCTGCAGCCTTGCCCAAAGCTGGAATTTTTCCACCCATAAAAAATTAAGAGTAGCCGCCCTCATGAAACTTGATAATTTTGATAGAAAAATTCTCCACATCATCCAAAATCAGGCCGATCAAACCGCTGGCCAAATCGCTGAACAGGTTGGGCTATCGGCAACGCCATGTTGGCGGCGGATTAAAAGACTGGAAGAAGAAGGCTATATTGCCCGCAAGGTGATGCTGCTACATGCTGAAAAACTGGGCTTAGGCTTAATCGTTTTTGCTACGGTTAAATTATCGGCGCATGGCAGAGAAAAGCTGGATTTATTTGAAGAACATATTAAAGCGCGACCAGAAGTGATGGAATGCCATTCCGTAAGCGGGCAAGCGGATTACATTATCAAAATAGTAACCCACGATATAAAAAGCTACGATCAGTTTTTGAAAGATGTGCTGCTAAAATTGCCCGCCATTCAAGAAGTACATTCACTATTTTCATTATCCACGGTAAAATATACCACGGCTTTACCCACCGATGGCTAGCCTAGCCACGCTTTTCCAGTAATTGCTGTACCGCGATGGCAATTTTCTGGTTATCTTGCAAAACATAAGCGGGCGCGTTTGTTTCTATGGTGCCCTTAAATATTCTGGTGGCACCAATCGCTTGTAAATGCTGATGAAAACGCTGAAATTTGGGGGATCCGCCCGCAAGGGGTAAAATATAAACAGGTTTGCCAGTACTGGCCGCTTCACTAGCCATGGAAACGCTATCTTCCGTGGCCAATATAGCATCCGCATGAGCGAGTAATGCAAAATAAGGGTTAGCCCCCTGCCCATCCCAAAAAAAGGCCGCCTTGGCTTGTAGTTTTTCTTGTAAATAATTGCTATTTTCTTCGCCTGTGCGGCGGGAAGTGGTAATCATTAATTGCCAGCCCTGCTCCACCAGCTTCAATAAATCATCCACCAATTTGTGGCAAAGCTGGGGGGTGAATTGATAATGGCGGCTACTGCCCCCAATCAATACGGCCAATTTAGGGGACTGAATATGGGCTAATAATGGAAATTCTGCGCGGCTATTTTCTAACTTTTGAGCCGAAACACGGTGCAATGCGCCATCGGTAAGCACTACATTAGCCCCTGTTGTTTGATCATGCTGGGGGGCTACCACCAAATCAAAATCCGCTCCATAGCGTGGCGGTGTTTGTAAATACACACAAAGCGTTTTTCCACCCGATTTTTTTTTCACATGTAAAGCCGGTACAATCGCCGGCCTACCCGAGGCAATAATCACATCAGGATAAGGGGGAGACAACGAGTCACTTTCCGTACTTGCGGCCCATTGAAATGGTAAAGGGACATAAGGTGAAAAAATATTATACGGAAAACGCAACATAATTTTTTTTAATTGAACCTCTAACCCCAATGTTTCTGCTAATCCCCAACATTGGTTCTGGTGTCCCACCTTGCCATCAGTCATTACCCAGCAGTTAAAAGCGGCCTTGTTCACGCTGTTTTTCCTATGGTTAAAATTTTATTGATAAGAGATAAAATTATCTTGAATTTTTAATTTATAAAATTATAATAAAAGTTCAATAGAGTATTTTATTCACCGTAATAATTTCAATTTACATAGGCAAACCACCCCAATCAATGGAATAGTGACATGAAACGATCAAAAATTGACGCCATAGACCGAAAAATTCTCTACAATCTTCAATATGATGGCAGAATGACCAACGTAGAAATTTCGCAACGGGTTAATATTTCTGCCCCTCCTTGCTTAAGACGCATCAGGGCCCTAGAAAAAAATGGCTTTATTAAGGGTTATTATGCCGATTTAGACGGCACATTATTGGGTTTTGGCGTTACTGTTTTTGCCCATGTGCGCCTTACCAGCCACACAGAAGCCGATCTGGCCAGTTTTGAAGCGGCCGTTTCTGCTTGGAGTGAAATCCGTGAATGCTATATGCTGGCTGGCGATGATGATTTTATGCTCAAAGTAGTGGCCAGAGATTGGGAAAATTATCAGGATTTTCTAACCCACCGTTTGGTTGCAGCGCCTTTTGTGGCACAAGTGCGTTCTTCTCTTTCTATTCGTCGGGCAAAATTTGCACCGGGTATTCCGTTTAATGATTTAGAGGAAAAACAACAAAGCACTCAGGAAAAAACTACGCAAAAACCCTTGAAAGTTTCTAATGCAGGGAGCTAGGCTTTTATAGAATAATAAAAAAGCCACTAACATTAAAACTAATGATTTATGACGTTTTCACGCGCGCCTTAAAGGCAGCGTTAAGGGTTGCGTCATCTAAATAATGTAACTCCCCGCCCATGGGTAAGCCAAAAGCAAGGCGCGTCATAGTGATGGGGGGAATGTTTTTTTCTGCCTGCATATTGTGTAGCTGTTCCGTCAAATAATGCGCGGTGGCCTGCCCTTCTACGGTAGCACTTAAAGCCAGAATAATTTCCTGATAAGGGGCGGTGCTGCGATGCAAGGATTGTTTCACCCGCTCTTGCAGTGAAACAATCTGTAAATCTTGTGGTTTTGCCCCATATAAAGCAGAAAGCACCCCACCCAATACATGATAATGCCCCTTATAATGGCCGGTACGCTCCACACTCCATAAATCGGCTACCTGTTCCACCACACAAAGCTGCTGTTGCTGACGGGTGCTATCCATACAAATACGGCAGGGATCACAACTATCCAAATTATAGCAATGCTGGCAGGTTTTTACCTCCGAGGCTGCCTGTTGCAACGCCCCTGCTAAAGGCACCATAATATTCTGACGGTTTTGCAATAGATGCAACACCACGCGCTTAGCCGAGCGCTGCCCCAAACCCGGCAAGCGCGCTAACATTGCAGAAAGCGCCTGAAAAGAGCTGCTATCTTCCATTGTTATGTTAGCCAAAATTTGGTGGTTTAGGCGCAAGCGCCCGCAATAATGAAGGCATAGTAGCCCGCTTTGGCTGGGATGTTGTTGATTCTGCTGAATCTGCCGTTGCTTCGGTGGGCGATGCCTCAACCGAGGCATTTCCTTCAGCACCTAGCGGCTGAAGCGGCTCTATTTTCATTTCTTGTTCTTGTGGTAAAAAATCTTCTGGTTTCTTGACGGTTAAACCCTCATTTTTAGGCGGTTTAACCGTCACCTGAGGAGAATTTATTACACCTCTTGAGGATAAAGAAGAAGGAATCACCGCTCCAGCAGCCAAACCACTGGTTAGCAAATTACGCAATATACCGTTATTCTGGCCAGCGTTATTGGCTAATACCCCTTCAGCATCATTGCGTGGGTCATTATCACCAAAAGCATTAGCCGCTTGGGCATAATCTGCTGCTTCTGCATCACCAGCCAGATCAAGGGCTATATCAGTTTCTATTTTCTGATAATAAGTGGGTTCATTCGGTTGTAAACCCAGTTCCTCACGCACCGCATCCAAATTGCCATTATTCACATCATTCAATAACGCTGCTGGTACTTCAATATTATTCTGATATGATGCGGCTGCTTCCAATTGCTTGCGTAAATCTTCAGCCTGTTGCCACTGGCGCTCCAGCTCAATTCTGGCTGCTTCTATGGCTTGCTGTTCTTGTTGCTGTTGTTGTTCTGCTACCCCTAACATTTTTACCCTCTTTATGTTTGTAAGGCAGCTATTTCTGCCTGTAAAAATTGTTGTCGCTTATATAAAGCCCCTATCAGCAAATCAAGCGGTACTGTTTCTTCTAAATTAACCGAAGCATGGTAATTGCCCGTATCCCGCAATTTTTGCCCTTCCATACTTCTGAGTATAACAAGTGGTGTGGATGGCGTAAAGTTACTAATTTGCATCCCAAAACGATCAAATTCTAACCATAACCTATTACAAAAAAGCGTATCGCCCATTACGCCTACTTCTTCCCAACCATGGGCATAGGCCAATTCACATAATGCTATCGCACCATCTCTATCCAACGGTTGTTCATCAACAAAAATATATCGCCCAGTATCCAGCACTTTCATTTGTTCAGCCAATGGCAAACCGGGTTTACGGTTTATTCTAAAGATCAACCCTTGCGAATCATAAACCGTTTGTTCAATCAAACTTTCTGTAAAAAAACCCAATTTTTGCGCAAAAAAACTTTGCCGGTATAAACCGCGTATATCTACAGGTAAATCTTTATTCAAATCGCTATATTCAGGTTCTATAAAAAAATTACTGCCTTTGGAAGCCCAAATCACCCGCAAATTTTTTCTCTCTATATTTTTGCGTGCGCTCAGCCCATCACTCATCGCGCTACTGGCACCATTATTATACAGTGAGGTAGAAATTTTCTGCCATTTTTCTAAAATTGCCGCTGCAAAAATCGGTGCTTCCTTACTAAACCAATCTCTATCTGCAGAAAGGAAGCCAGTCATTTGCTCTATACCCCCTTCATCCAATCAGCGCTTTGGGTTGTTGTGCAAACACTGGTTTGACCATATTATTAGCCATCGGCGTAAATTTGGCACCATTAAATCTTATCTGTGATTTTTCTCCAACATCCGCATTCAGCAAGGTATCATGGACATGCCCAGCCAATATGCGTGCATTATCAGCGCCCTGTTGTGGGTGAATCAACGCTTCTTCTAATGCAACCAAACTCACCCCAGACAAAAAGCCTTTCAGGCTTTCTTCGGCATCCAACGCTTTTAATATATTTTGCAAACTGTAATAAATTCCACGCGCAGTGGCCACACAACCATTTTCCAAGCGTTTTTCCATAATTTTTATAGCGCCCAATAATTTCAGGGAATCACCATCCCCATCTTCTGCTTTTAAGGCCAAGCGCTTAAGCACATCCTGTTTCCAGTCACTCTGGCGATCTGCCACTAGAGCCAAACGAAACAAGCCGCTTTCTTCATCTGGTGCATATTGAAAAATCTCTACCCAACGGGACATTTCCGTTAAGCAATCCAGAGATTTCTGCCTTTGCGATAATGATAATAGCGGGTTATTAGCGGCTTCATAATGTTGGTCGAATAACTCTACCAGCCCAGAAATCACTTCACGCAGCTGTTCTTGATCGGTTACCGCAGCGGCCTTTACATCCAGCACACCAGAGGAGCATTGAGTGGTTATTTTTTCAGCACATAAAACAAAAACAGAGCGCAACATCAAAAAATCTTCTGCGCCTGCTAGCGCATTAGAAGCAATCGTCGCTTTTCGCAAGCGGTCGGTTCCCACAGAAGAAGGCAATGTTCTATTTGTCATCAATAAACTGAACCCACTTTGTAACATGGCATAAAGATAGCGTAAATATCTACTCGCTATAAGATGACACAAACACCCTTTTTTTCAAGATAAAATTTTACGAATAATGTGAGATATTTTTTTGCATTTCGCCATATTTGCTGCATCGCTATTTGCTCTTATTATTTCCCTCGAGCACTACCACGCTATGCAGCCTTACTGCTGCATCGCTATTTGCTCTTATTATTTCCCTCGAGCACTACCACGCTATGCAGCCTTACTGCTGCATCGCTATTTGCTCGAGTTGCTGCTGCACCAGACCATCCAACCGCTCAACCCGTTGATATAGTTTATGCGAGCGATCCAGTAAACTGCGCAAGCCCATGGGCAGCTCTTCATCCTCGGCTCCCACATCTTCAGTGCAAATATGGCCACCACTTAATTTATGATCTTTTAATACAGGGTCTGCCGCAGAAACCTCTCCCGCTTCTACTGCTTTTTGAATAAGTAGCCAAGCCATCACCTGCGTTAGCCGCGCCGTCACCCGCATGGTTTCATAGGAAATACGCAACCGTTGATAAACGGGCATATCCATTTGCTCTTGTCCTTGGCGGTAAGCAACATAATTACGCGCTTCAACCAATAGGTTATAAGCATCCTTATAGGTTTTGTTTACAAATGCCAAATGACCCGCCACGCCTAATTTATCCTAAACACCTTTCAATTGCCCAGTTTGGCGGGCATGGGTTAATATTTCCTCTTTTCTTTGTGAAGATTTGGCTAATTTATGGCTTTAGATTGCCAATTTTTGCTTTTTTTGCCGCCCTAGATGATGAATACTGGCAATTGCTGGGCTTTTTAAGGTCTCAGGCATTTGAAACTCATGCGCCTCTACCCACGCTAATATTTGCTGTACCCTTTGGGGCATTTTCAACTGGCCAGCTTCTGCTAGCCTAATATCAGCAATTATTGTATTATAATTCATCGCAGTGGAACTCTCTGGGTTCATTCCATAAGATTTTTGTATGGCTACCGTCTCTGGCGTCTGTCCCTTTTTATTAGCAATTTTACTATCCACCCCTGCCCATAATAACGCCCTAGAAAACATTACTTTTTCATGTTGAACAGCCAGCATTAAAACCGTATCTCCTTCAATATCTTTACTATTCAAATCATAACCCATTTTTTGCATCATTTTAATACCATGCACAAAATAAGCATCGTGCAAATCTTCATAATCAAATTCTTGCCTGCTTTCATCACCAGTAATCTCTTGATAATGGCGATTTAATTCCTGCCGAAATTCATGATCGCACCCAAAAAAGGAAGAAAATTGATCATACAAAATAACTTCTTGGGTGTTTTTTTGGGCCATATGTGCAATAATTTCTGAAGCAGCAACAGCAGCGTGCCTTGGGTTCATTACAGCAGCATATTCATCGATGGTTTTGCTTAAAATACTTATATTCTTATTATAGAATGTTACTTCCAAGGGGTTTCTACCATTAATATCCTCCCCCCATGGATTTCCCCCTAATACTAATAAAAATTTTAATAATAAGGGTGCGGGATCAGTCTGATCGAATAATAAACGCAGCGGTGTTGCCAATTGCGACGTACGGCCTTCTACTAAACAAGCACATATATCATCTGCATTCTCCCACAACTCAAATAATTGTGTTGGGTTATTGCGCAACACCATCCAGTGTAGGATATTTCTATTATTATCATCCCCTATCAGCGGGTTGGCGCCATGCGCCAGAAAAAACTTATACATCTGTGTTTTTTTGGCATTTACAGCCCTTATCAGGGGCGTTTGCCCATCTCTACCCAATATATCAATATTAGCACCAGCTTCTCTAAACACTTCGGCAATATCTGGCATGTCATATATTGCGCAAACACCCAACACGCTATCGTTCCAACCATCCATAATATCTGGGCTAGCCCCTTGCTCCAGAATATCAGCAATAAATTGTTTCAACCGCTTATAGTCTAGCAGGGTTTTATCTGGCCTAGCATCTTTATAAGGCTGCTTCGTCAGTTTAGTGACGGCAGCCGACAGAATATTATTTGCAGAGCCATTAGTATATTGATATTTCTGCCTTAGCAAGGCAGGGTTTTCAGCAATAGCAGCGCTGATCCATTGATATTGATCTTCGGTGACCTGCTTATCGGGATAACCCTGCACAATGGTCAGAATTTCATGCAATATGGGGTTAGTTGATATTTCTGCTACCACACATGTGCTGGCTTTACGCGCCTGTTGGCTGAAAGCTTGCAATAAGTAATGGTGAAACATTGATTTTTTTGCAGCATCTTCTTTTAGCTCTGGCAAAACTTCCTGAGCTACCCTCAACATAAACCGCAATTGCTGTACTTGTGGGTGGGTAGAAGGTGAAGAAATAGCAGGATTTTTTTTGATATAATCAGCCGAAAAAATTCTAAGGTTTTCAGTGATGTCTTCAAATAATAATGTTGCTCCCTCACGGTTACGGTAAAAATCATTCGGCGCCTCAATGAAAGAATGAGTAAGCAGAAACTCCCGAGTAGCACTAAAATCACTAAATCTTGAATAATCGGCAAGATTGGGGTGTTCAGCGCGTAGGTAAAAGCTTAATTCATGCAACACTGTGAATGCTTGCCTCACATCAATATGGTTGCTAATATCCATAGTTGCCCGCCCCCAAATAAAATACGAAAAATAAAATATTGCGCGCATTGTATGCAATATTTTAGATTTTGTCACCAACAATTTCAATTGCAAACCATGTTACCAACCACCCATCATGCCATTCACATCAGCCAATATGGCGCGCCCTCGGTATTATTGCGCCAAGCAACCCCCATGCCCAGCCCTCAACAGGGTGAAGTGCTTATCAAAACAGCCTATGCTGGCATCAACCGCGCCGATTGCTTGCAACGACGGGGTAAATATCCAGCCCCTGCTGGTGCTAGCCCTATTCTGGGGTTAGAGGTAAGCGGCCAAGTGGTGGCTATTGGCGGGGGTGTTGATTCAAGCTGGTTAGGCAAAAATGTGTGTGCTTTATTAGCTGGTGGTGGCTATGCCGATTATGTTAATGCCAGCACAGATCTTTGTTTGGAAATACCAGCAAGCCTTTCTCTACAACAGGCAGCCGCCTTGCCCGAAGCCTTATTTACTATTGCCATGCTCCTTATTGAAACGGCAAAAGTTAAGCAAGGTGAAACCTTATTTTTTCATGGGGGTAGTTCTGGCATTGGCAGCTTAATGATTCAGTTGGCTAAATTAATGGGCTTACGGGTAATCGTGACTGCAGGCAGTGAAGAAAAAACCGCCCGCTGCCTCTCATTGGGGGCAGATACTGCCATTAATTACCGCCAGCCTGAAGCCGCCCATCTCATTCAACAAGCGGCAAGCAAAGAAGGTATTGATGTGGTAGTGGATATGATGGGGGGCCATTGGCTAGCCCAGCATCTTTCTTGGCTTAATCCCTGTGGGCGGCATGTTAGTTTTGCCGTACAAGGGGGGCATGAGGCTCATATTAACCTCATCACCATCATGCAAAAAAAATTGCAGCTCACGGGCTGCACCTTACGCGCAAGGCCGTTGCTTGAAAAAATTGCGTTGGCGGCCATGGTAAAAGCCAATTTTTGGCCATGGATTTTAAAAAAACAGGCACAGCCCATCATTGATACGGTTTTTGATGCCACAGAAGCGGTAAAGGCGCATGAAAAAATGGAAAGCGGCCAGCATTTTGGAAAAATCATCTTGTGTTTTGCAGGAAATAGCCGTTAAGTAATGGCGTCGATAAGCCATGGAAAATGCGTACAACACAGCATCAGCATGGGGCGGCATGATAACGGCTTGCGATCATCGATAATGGTGATTATGGTTGGCTATCTATACTGACGTTATTCTACTATTTGGAAAAAACAACACTATGTCTCAAGCTTTACCCTTAATGCCAAAGGCCACGGCCATGTGGTTGGTAGAAAATACCGCCCTCACTTTTGAACAGATTTCCACTTTTTGTGGCCTACATTCCCTTGAAGTGCAAGCCATTGCCGATGGAGAAGCCGCTATTGGAATGCTGGGTTATAATCCCGTCACTGGCGGCGTCCTCACCCGTGAAGAAATAGCCCGTTGTGAAAAAGATTCCGCTGCCAAATTGCAAATGGTGGTACGCGATTTACCATTGGTGGCAAGGCGCAGCAAAGGCCCGCGTTACACGCCTGTTTCCCGCCGTGCTGATAAGCCGGATGCCATTGCATGGCTGTTAAAAAATGCCCCACAATTGGCTGATTCTACAATTATTCGCCTCATAGGTACCACTCGCCCCACTATTAATGCGGTGCGCAACCGTACCCATGTTAATACGGCCACCATTAAACCAAGGCACCCCGTTATTTTGGGCTTATGCCACCATGATGATTTAGAAAAAGCATTAGCAACAGCCCTACCCGCAGCCGAACGTGCAGCAGTAATGGCCGCCATGGATAGCGATGTCCAAGAATCAGACTATCAAGCTGGAGAAGAATAATCCACATTCAACCAACAGGCACATAAATGGGTAATTTACAAGGTAAATCAGCTATTGTTACAGGCTCTACCAGTGGTATTGGCCTTGGAATTGCCCGAAGCTTAGCCAAAGAAGGTGCTAATATTGTGCTCAATGGCCTAGGCGATGCCGCAGCTATTGAAACCTTACGCCAGAATTTGGCCGCAGAATTTGGGATTAAGGTTTCCTATCACGGGGCGGATATGCGCAAAGCCTCAGAAATTGCTGATATGGTAGCCCATAGCGTGCAGCAGCATGGTAGGCTGGATGTGTTGGTGAATAATGCCGGCGTACAATTTAAGGCGCGGGTAGAAAATTTTCCTGCCGATCAGTGGGATAATATCATCGCCATTAATTTAAGCTCGGCTTTTCATGCTACTAAGGCGGCTCTACCTTTAATGCAACAACAGCAATGGGGTAGAATTATTAACATTGCTTCAGCGCATGGTTTGGTGGGCTCAGAAGAAAAAGCTGCCTATGTTGCCTCTAAGCATGGAATTTTGGGCTTTACCAAAGTGGTGGCCTTAGAAAATGCCCGCACGGGTGTTACTTGTAATTCTATTTGTCCGGGGTGGGTAAAAACCCCCTTAGTGGAAAAACAGATTGCGGATATCGCGGCCAAAGAAAATATATCTATTGCCGCGGCTGAAAAACATTTATTGGATGAAAAACAACCCACAGAACGTTTTGTGCTACCCGAAGATATTGGTGCATTAGTGGTGTTTTTATGCTCTGAAGCCGCCAATAATCTCACTGGTACATCGCTGAGTGTGGATGGCGGTTGGGTTGCGCAATAACCATGGCAAAAGTTCAGAAAAAGCTTGATTTGGCGTTGCAAGGGGGTGGCTCCCATGGTGCTTTCACATGGGGGGTGCTGGATCGGCTATTAGAAGAAGAAGATATAGAAATTGATGGTATTTCTGGCACAAGTGCTGGTGCCATGAATGCGGTTATTTTAGTGGCTGGCTTTGCAGAAGGTGGCCGCGTGGGTGCCAAAAAAGCCCTTGATGCTTTTTGGCATGATGTGAGCATGGCGGGTTCAGTATTCAGCCCCTTTCGTCAAACAGCGTTAGATAGGGCAATGCATGGCTGGAACTTGGATAAAATGCCGGGTTATAATTTTTTTGATCTGATCTCACGGCTTTTTTCTCCTTATGAGCTTAATCCATTTAACCTTAATCCGTTAAAAGCCATCTTGCAGCGGCATTTACCGATAGAAATAATTCAAAGCTGCTCTGATATTAAATTATTTATTGCCGCCACCAATGTACAAACTGGGCAGGCACGAATTTTTAAGTGCGATGAAATTACCGTGGATGCGGTGTTGGCTTCTGCTTGCATCCCCTTTTTATTTCAAGCCGTGGAAATAGATGGCGAACCTTATTGGGATGGCGGCTATATGGGCAATCCAGTCATCTGGCCATTAGTGTATGAAACCAGTACGGCGGATGTATTATTGGTGCGCATCAACCCTTTATTTCGCCGTGGTACGCCAAAAAAGGCGATGGATATCATTAACCGCCTGAATGAAATTAATTTTAATTCCAGTCTTTTGGCAGAAATGCGCGCCATTGGCTTTGTGTCGAAGCTGATAAAAGACAAAAAACTCAACGATCCCCATTATAAGGATATGTTGTTGCATATGGTGGCTCTGCCCACCGAACTTTCTGATTTGGATGCTTCCAGCAAACTCAATACCTCGTTTGATTTTTTTCTTCATCTCAAAGAAGCTGGGCGCAACGCCATGAGTGAGTGGCTAATAAAACATAAAGCAGATATTGGGGTAAAAGGCACGGTGGATGTGGCCAAAAACTTTCTCAAAAATCCGCATTATAATAAAAAAATCTCTGAATTTTAATGGGATAGCCCTTTGTCTAACGCTTCCACCACCAACAAGCCACAAACAGCCAGCAAAAAAATATGGCCGCTTTTATGGCGAGGTTTTCTTAATCGCTGCCCGCAATGTGGGCAGGGTAAATTACTGGTACACTACATAAAGCCGGTTAATGAATGCAACCATTGCGATGCAAATATTACCGAAATAAAAGCCGATGATGGCCCTGCATGGCTCACTATTTTAATCACCGGCCATTTACTTGCACCAGCCATGCTCAGTTTTATTCCACAAAGCACATGGCCAGAATGGTTACTCATGATAATATGGCCATTCATTGCCCTTATTCTGGCCTTATTGATTTTGCCGCGCGCTAAGGGTGTTTTTATTGCTATGTTATGGCATTTACATGTTTCAGAAAATAACCCGCCATTAGGTGATTGAAGAATCAAGTTTCTGCTGTAGTTTTTCTATAATAGAGATCAGCTGTTTCATTTCTTGTTCTTTCAGTAAGTCTATCTTTTGGTGTAGCGCCATAATTTCTAATTCAGCCTTCACATTAATATTATAATCATTCTCAGCTTTTTGCCGATCAATACTATTCTGGCGATTTTGGCTCATCATGATAATCGGAGCGGTAAAAGCTGCCTGAAAAGAAAGCACCAAATTCAATAGAATGAAAGGATATGGATCCCAAGGCTTTATCAATAAGGCCATGAGGTTAATGATCATCCATAGAACAAGCAAAACAGATTGCGTGATAATAAAATGCCATGATCCCACCACCTTGGCCACGGAATCCGAGATTTTTTCTCCCCATGTTTGAGGAATATGTAATTCAGCCTTTTTTGATACACCTAAGTACCGTAAGTGTTGCAAAACATGGGCTATTTCACCATCAGTTTGCCCAAAATCTTGTGTTTTTTTATTCACCGATCCCCTCTTCTACAATCATTGAATTGTCATTTCATGCTGCGCTCCCAATTGCGGCAACAATCTAGTGCACAGCATAAAATAACAGAGTGAAATTATTGCTTTGCTGGCGGTGGCGGTGCATCACCAAATACTTCGCCCGATGGCTTGGCTTCTGGGGCTTGTGCACCTTTTACTGGTGGCTTACCCGCTGGTGGGCGACCAGGGCCTTGATGTAGGCCTTCAAGCAATAATTTTCTTTCTTCCAGCGATAAATTAGAGGCGGCTTCCGCAAATGCTTCTACTGAATTGGCACGCAATTGTTGTTGCGCTTTTTGCAATTCTTCATTTTTCTGAATATAAGCAGTTTTATCAAATATTGGTGCCACTAAGGCATCATCAATTGCTTTCATCAAAGCAGGCATTTTTTGTGCTGCTTCTCTATCTTTTTCATGCGATTTTTTTAAGGTTTCAGCAAATTCCTTCGCTTTAGCTTCGGGCAATTTTTCTAAAGCTTTGCCAACAAAACCTAGCCCTTCATGCGGTTTTGCCTGTACAGAACCCGCATGAATAGCCAATAGTGATAATGTGATAGCGGTGGCTACCAATAATTTTTTCATTGTTATCTCCAATAAGATTTACTTCATGGATAAATCTCCATGATAATTTTGTTGGTTTTATGGCTAATATGCCATCAAGCGTTTCTGTAAAAAATAATTGTTTTCTTTTTTATTCGGTAATAATGTGGTGGTTGTGGTTTAACTTTGGCTTGTTGTACGCTCTCATGAAAAAAAATATGTTTTTTAAGTTGTTTAATATAGTGGCAATTTGCATTGCTGCCACGCAAATTAATGTTGCGCAAGCACAAGAAACTGCAGGTAAAAAAGTTACACCCAATGCAAAAAGTTTTTATGATTTCTGCAAAAGCAGCGCTAAAGCTGAACAGACTAATCCCTATTGCTTGGGCTATATCAGCGGTTTTTCTGAAATAGTTTTTGGTATGGGCAGCATGAAGAAAAAGGAATATTATCCTCTAGCTGCTTGCGCTAAAGCTGGTACAACACCAATGGAAGTACAAAAAATAGTAATGTCTTATTTTGCAGCGCATGAAACAGCATTGGATAAGCCCTTAGCCCATGCCGTATTGGCTGCATTACAAGAAAAATTCCCCTGTGCTGACGCCATCCCTCACGATCAATAAATTCGCGTGACTGCTCTTTCTATTCATCCTCCCATTGTCCTAACAATGGGAGAGCCGGCAGCAATCGGTGCAGAAATTGCCTTAAAAGCATGGCAACAGCGTTTTCAGGCAGAAATTCCCTGTTTTTTAATGGTGGATTGGCCAGAAAGGTTGCGTTCTACAGCTTACAGCCTTGGGTTTGATGTGCCAGTGGTTAATGTGGCCTCGCCGCGTGAAGCTATCGCTATATGGCCAGAAGCCTTGCCCGTTTTACCCTTATCCGCTGCTCCACAAGGCTCTGCTGGCCAGCCATGCACTGATGATGCCCCATTAATTATTGAATCCATCCGCCGCAGCGTGGCTCTGGTACAAGCTGGTGAAGCCAGTGCGGTGGTGACAAACCCATTGCATAAAACCAGTTTTATTGATTGTGGGATTAATGTACCCGGCCATACAGAATATCTTGGCCAGTTAACGGGCGGCTCTCCTTTTATGATGCTGGCCATAAAAGGCTTGAAAGTTGTACCTTTTACCATTCATATCCCACTAAAAGATGTCGCAACGAGCTTGTCAATTGAAAAACTGATTAACACCATCACGCAACTCAACAATAGCCTACGCCAAGATTTTCTTATTGAAAGACCAATCATTGCCGTGGCAGGGCTTAACCCACATGCTGGCGAATATGGGACAATGGGCAGAGAAGAGATTGATATAATCATTCCCGCCATTAAACAACTACGCGCCTTTGGGGTTGATATACAAGGCCCATTATCCGCCGATACAATGTTTACCCCAGAAAAACGGGCCAGTTACGATGTAGCGTTGTGCATGTATCACGATCAGGCACTTATTCCCTTGAAAACCTTGGATTTTCATGGCGGTGTTAATATAACATTGGGGTTGAATATTATTCGCACCTCCCCCGATCATGGCACCGCTTTAGATATTGCAGGCAAAGGCATTGCCCGCGAAGATAGCCTGATCGCCGCCTTAAAAATGGCAGCAGAATTAGCAGAAAAACGTCAAAAAGCAGCCCAATTATGAATAGTTTTAACAGCGATCATCTCCCACCGCTTAGGCAAGTGATTCATGACTTAAATTTATTAGCAAAAAAATCATTGGGGCAGAATTTTTTGCTGGATATGAATATCACCCGCAAAATTGCACGCTTAGCCAACCTCCCGCCCCTTGCTGATGTTATTGAAATTGGCCCCGGCCCCGGAGGGTTGACACGGGCATTGCTAGAAAATCCTATTCATACGCTCACTGCCGTAGAACTGGATGATCGGATTATCCCCTATTTGCAACAATTACAAAACATCGATACTCGGCTGCATATTATTCATCAGAATGCCGTGGGATTAGATGTAGTGGCGAAAACCCCCTATGCCACCCCACAATCTCGCGCCATTGTTGCTAATTTACCCTATCAGGTAGCCTCGCCTTTATTATTGGGTTGGCTAAAACAGACGGCTCATTTCCATAGTTTTACCCTCATGTTTCAAGAAGAGGTGGCTGAACGCTTGGTGGCCAGCCCCAGCAGCAAAGCCTATGGCCGTTTATCAGTAATGACCCAATGGCTATGCGAGGCGGATATTGTGCTGCGCCTACCGCCTTCAGCCTTTACCCCGCCACCTTCTATTAATTCTGCCGTCATCAGGCTAAAGCCAAGAATATTACCTTCCCCCTCCCCTTCTTTTGCTACCATGGAAAAATTGGTAGCTGCGGCATTTAGCCAGAGAAGAAAAATGCTGCGCGGCAGCTTGAAATTATTATTAAAAACCCCAGAAATATGGCTGGAGAAAGCCGAAATTTTACCAACGGCAAGAGCAGAAGAATTGAATGTTCAGCAATATTGCCGTCTTGCCATATTACTGGAAAAAATGTATTTATAGGTGATGCAACGTTTTATATTTAATTTTTTATTAGCCCTTGCGGTTTTTTATAGCTTGGCAAATCTAGCACAAGCTTATACCAGTAATGTATCCTCTGGCTATCATGGCAATGTGCGTAGAGGCTATCAAGGTAATGTGAATAGCGGTAATATGGTTTTGAGCTATGGTAGCAGTTTCACTGGCAACAACTATGGCAATTACAATAATTATTATTACCAAGATGGTTGTGATGCTTGGTATAACCGTAACAATTATTATTGTCGGCATCGGCGCGGCCGCTTAGTTACCACGGCCACCAGTAATAAAAAAGAAGAAAAACACACAGGCAATAGCTGGGATGGTGATTTGGTGGATAAATATTACTTTAAGCCCAGCTATCAAATACCCGAATTGGTGTTGCGTGATACCGCCAGCAGCAAAACACCTCTCAATGCGCCGGTTAATAAAATAAGAATGGCGGTAGTGGATGCCCCCCTTTCTGGCTTATCGGTTTATTCTTGTGCCAGTTTAGAATGTTCCCGCCGTTATGTTGTACCTAATGGTCATTATAATGGTGAGGTTCGGCAAATTAGTGGTAAATGGGCATTGATCAGCGTTAGGGTTGCCGATGCAACCACTGGCTGGGTATATCTACCCGATGGCCATGTTTCTATTGCTCAGTAATTGTTGTTATATCCCTCTTCTTCCAGAAAACATAGCCATGAAAAAATTATCCCTTTATCAAGTGGATTCCTTTACCGATTCATTATTTTCAGGCAATCCTGCAGCGGTGGTGCCCTTAGAACAATGGCCAGAAGATAAATTACTACAGGCGATAGCGCTAGAAAATAACCTTTCCGAAACGGCTTTTTTTGTAAAAGATAACAACGGCGATTATGAAATAAGATGGTTTACCCCAACCGTAGAGGTAGATTTATGCGGCCATGCCACCTTGGCGGCGGCAGCCGTTATCATGGAAAAAATTGCCCCCACACAACAAAAAATTCGCTTTTACTCTCGCCATTCAGGAGAATTAGCGGTAACGCATGATGAGACTGGCTTATATTGGTTGGATTTTCCCACACGTTTTCCCGTGGCCTGTGATATTGCTCCATCAGAATGGGGAGCTGCAGAAGCCTTGGATGCAGGGCGTGACCTGATTTTACGGCTGGCTAATCCAGAAGCGGTTCAACAATATCAGCCCAATCTGGAAAAAATGAGCAGCCTCTCATGGGATGGGGTTTTAATCACCGCTGCCGTTGCTAAAGCAGAAAAAGATAAATTTTCTCATGCTGATTTTGTTAGCCGTTGTTTTTTTCCTAAATTGGGCGTTCTTGAAGATCCAGTCACGGGTTCTGCCCATACCAGCCTTAGCCCTTATTGGGCAGAAAAGTTACAGAAAAGCTCTCTCAAAGCCTTACAAGTTTCGCCACGGGGTGGTTATTTAATGCTGGAGCAAAAAACCACCCGCACCTTAATTGGTGGAAGGGCGGTTTTTTACCTCACGGGTGAAATTAGGGCGTGTTGAAACTAACCACGATCACTCTCTAATCAAGCGTAAATTGGATAATTGACTGCCAATTGCCCTAAATGCTTGATCCAGATCATAACCCGTGCCCGCATCAAAATAATTACCGGGGCTAGATGCACAAGATTTGAACAGATTTTTAATGGTTGTACCGCCGCTATCGTTGGGAACTTGGAATAATATGGCATAAATTTCTATACCATTAGCCTTAATGCTGTTGCAAAGTTTGGTGGTACGGTTATTCAACTCGGTGATAGCGGTGCTTTTCACTGTAATTGATTGTCCTTGACTATTCTTCAAATTACCTTGTTTTAACCGGCCATAAGAAGAATAATCCGTATCCCCCGAAGCTGTACCAGAAGCACCGTTGTACATATCATTTTGGCCATCAGTCATCAACACAATTACTTTACTCATTTTTTCGGTATTATAATTTAATGGTAAGGTTGCTGGAGTATCTCCACCCCATAAACCACGCCAACGTTGCGATAGCATGTTCCAGCCCCAATTTAGGCCAACATTACTCATTGTACCACCACGATGCCAAGAATTCATTTCTGCTACTTTGTTCAATGCCTTGGTTTTGCTGGCTTGCAATGACATCATCTCAGGACCACAGCCCAAATTAGGCCCATAACCATTATTGCTGGTCGTATTAGTATTTACCGTTTCATCCAACACTAAACTTTTAGAGTTAGTGCTGGGGTACAAATTATTGGCGGCACTCACCCAATAATAAGGTTTATAACCTTGCAATGATGGCGGGGCATCGGTTAAATCATCCCGATCACTGGCCGCACCATAACGGGCTTCCACACAGCCTTTCCAACTGGTGCTCCAATTGCGTTTGGTTGTTGGCTCGTAGCCACTATAAGTAAGGCCTGCAAAAGGGTTGCTAATCAACCAACTTTGGCGGCTTGTACCAATATTCACCATGGTGGTATAGGGCACAATACCAATCCAGAAATTATCAATAGTTTCTCTGGAGCCATACACAATATTCACCAAACTGGTAGCGGCGGTGCGCATATCGGTAATTTTTTGCCCTTTCATTGAACCGGTATTATCCAACACCATCACCAACTCCATGCCTTTATCCGCCCGCTGCGCGGTGGAAGACACTTTAACATCCAGCGTATCTTTACCAATAAATTGCATGAAATAGGTAGGCAAAGTTGCACTGGCTTCCACTTTTAAGGTGCCTGCCGTATCATTATTGGTAATAACGGGCGCATTTATTTTTGCCCCCATATAACCATCTTTAATATTGGCATAATAATAATTGGTGGTTTCACTGGTACGCCGATCAGTATAATATAACCTTGCCCCTGCCAAAGAAGCGGCATCCACAGCCATATTCAATTTTTCTCGCAGTAAGTAACCCCGCCCCATATCCACGGCTAAGCCCGTAAAGCCCATGATCGGCACAGCCATTAAGGCAAACATCATGGCAAAACTGCCTTTTTCCTGAATACAGAATGGTCTTAGATTGTTTTTTTTACCCAACATCTGTAGTAATGCTGATTTTTCTGGCAATTTCATGCCCCATGCCCCTTTTTTCTCTGGTAAATTATGTTTTTCTTTGCAATATAGCACCTAGTAAAAACTTTTTCAAAAATTTTTATTTACATGAATATTTGCTTCAATATTTGAAGCATTACAACATTTAGTTGGTTTATTATTACAATAAAAATAGTTCGAATTTCACCGTATTTTCAATTGAAAATATTTTCAATAAACAACAACAGCAGAATCAAAGTAAAGATATAAAAATTACAAATAAAAAAAACTACACTACAAATAAAAAAACTACACTACAAATAAATATAACATAAAGGAAAATACAGATAATAAAAAACCAAGAAAATATATTTGCCACGTTAATCTGTTTTTAACGAGAGGTGTGACAAATTTGTCTTATCAGGTAGCAAAAAGCAACCGAAAAAAATAAAAAAATAGACCAGATAAACCAGAACACTCAGTCAGGAGAATCGATTATGAACAAAATTAAATCATTCATTCGCAGCGAAAACGGCGCTACCATGGTTGAATACGGCCTGATTGCTGCCCTGATGTCTGCTGCTATTGTGGTTGTGCTCAGTGCCTTTGGCGATGATTTATTAACATCAGGCAATACGGTCGGCACCAATCTTTCCACACCAGCTGATATTACACAATAGCAGGGCTTATTATATTAGGTAATTAATTATCAATATATCTCCGCTAACAATTTCAGAACAGAACATCAAGGAGTAACAGAATGAATAAATTGAAAGCTTTTATCCGCAGCGAAAACGGCGCAACCATGGTTGAGTATGGCCTGATTGCTGCCCTGATGTCTGCTGCTATTGTGGTTGTGCTCAGTGCCTTTG
>JBMOFM010000017.1:0-61965 GCA_049318825.1 Alphaproteobacteria bacterium
TAGAGGCAGATCGAGCCACCGCTACCGATATGGATTTTATGTTGGTGGATCGCTTGGTTGGGCATGAGGGCTTGCATCATAAATCAGGCAATGATGTCACCTTGCGTGATTTTTTTCATATTTCACTCAAAGAAGGGTTAACAGTGATCCGCGAACAAATGTTTACGGCGTCACTAACTTCAAAAGAGCTGGATAGAATTAAAAATGTCCAGTTATTACGCGCGGTTCAGTTTGGTGAGGATAATAGCCCATTAGCCCACCCTGTATTACCGCAAGAGGCGGCGTCTATAGAAAATTGTTATTCGCAAACCATCTATCAAAAAGGGGCTGAAATCATTCGCATGATGCAGCTCATGATGGGCGAAGAGCAGTTTATTGAAGGGGTGAAGCATTTTTTCAGTAAGCATGATGGCGAAGCAGTAACGATTAATGACTTTGTCGCCTGCATGGAAGATGTTTCAGGTTTTAACTTCTCTGGGCAGTTTTTTTTGTGGTACAGCCAATCGGGGCGTGCTTCAGTTCAAGCTGAAGGGATCTATGATCAAGAGTCTCAAACTTATTGCTTAACTTTAAGCCAATATTCACCGCCCACTGCCGATGGCCAGGAAAAACAGCCATTGGTTATTCCTGTGCGCATGGGGTTGGTGGCCAATAATGGTGTATTATTACCGTTATCATTAGCAGCTTATGATATTGCTGCGGGCAATGGTGAAATGCTGTTATTGTTTAGCCAAGAAAGGCAGCAATTTGTATTTAGTAACCTTAGCGAGCCACCAGCTTTTCATTCTCTATTTCGTGGTTTTTCGGCGCCGGTTGATGTGGATGCTGGCCTGACCCCTGAACAGCTACGCTTGCAAATGGTGCTGGATAGTGATGGCTTTAACCGTTGGGAAGCAGGGCAGAAATATGCCTTGCATGAAATGCAGCGTCTCTATCATGGCTTTATCGATAGTGGCAGCATGCCTGAAGTGAGCCCAGATTATATTGATGCTATTCGCACGTTATTGCAAGCTGGTTCGCAATTTCTGAGCTTGGGCTACCCTAAGTCTGATCTCGCCTTACTGGCAAAATCTTTAGAATTGCCAGACATAAAAGGCTTTGAACAATTGCTTCAGCCCGCATCCCCCGTGGCGGTAGCAGCAGTCATCAATCATATTAAACACAACATTGGCCGTGAATTAAGCGATGAATTCACCACTATTTTTGCTCAAACCGGCTTTGAAGCATTGCCCTACCGTGATGATTATCTGGCCGTGGGTAAACGCTCCCTCAAAGCTTTGGCCTTAGATTATCTAGCCGCAGCGCATGATGGATTTTCTGCCAATTTAGCGGCTAGTCTGTATGAAAATACCGACAATATGACCGATAAAATGGCGGCATTGAATGCCTTAAATCTGTTGGATTGTCCCGCGCGTGATCAAGCCATGCAGGATTTTTTCAACAAATTTGCGGAGGATCCGGTTATTATTCAAAAATGGTTATCCTTACAAGCCAGTCGTAAAACAGATGATAGCATTGAGCGTTTACGGGAATTGGTAGAACAACCGTATTTTGATTGGACGTTGCCCGATCATCCCAGAATGCTGCTGGGGCATTTTATTAAAGCCTATGATCAATTTCACCGTGCCGATGGCAAGGGTTATGAGTTTGTGGCGGATATGGTGATGCGTTGGGCGCCGATTAATTCGCGCGGTGCTGCTTTGGTGTTAGAGCCCTTATGTCAATATGCAGCCTATACGCCAGAGCATCAAGAAATGATGGTAGCCCAACTTAAAAGAATTGCGGCCATGGATGATTTATCGGTGGATTTGAAAGAAAAAGTGGTGAAATCTATTCCCACTCAACGGCAATCTTCTCAATATCTGCAAGGGGCGGCTCCCCTTCTGTGATAAAGTGAGTTAGCAAGGGTAATTATATTGCCCTTGCGGCTGTATATTCAGCGTAACCTTGCTGCCGTAATGTGCAGGCAGGGCAATCATTACAGCCATAGCCCCAATCATGGCGTGTTTGGCGGTCGCCCTTATAGCAGCTATGGGTTTCTTCAATAATAATATTGACTAATTGCTGCCCCCCCAATTTTTCTGCCAAGTCCCAAGTGGCTTTTTTATCAACCCACATGAGGGGGGTGTGCAGCACAAAGCGCTGATCCATGCCCATATTTAAGGCCACTTGTAAGGCTTTCAGGCTATCATCACGGCAATCTGGGTAGCCTGAATAATCAGTTTCGCACATGCCGCCCACCAAATGACGGCAGCCTTGGCGATAGGCCAAAGCGGCGGCAAAGGTGAAAAATATTAGGTTACGTCCGGGCACAAAGGTTGAAGGGAGGCCATGGTCTGAAAAAGCAATGGCGGTTTCACGGGTAAGCGATGTTTCACTGATTTGCCCCAATACATCCAGCGATAATACATGGTCGGCACCCATTTTATGGCGCCATTCAGGAAAGGTTGTTTTGATGTTGCTTAATATCTGTTGTCGGCAGCTCATTTCAATGTGATGGCGTTGGCCATAATGAAAACCAATAGTTTCAACCGTAGAGAAACGGGAAAGAGCCCAAGCCAGACAGGTGGTGGAATCTTGCCCTCCAGAAAATAAAACCAGACAATGTTGGTTGGATAAGTGACTCATGCAGCTTTTAACCGTCAATTGGGAAATGATTATTCTTCGCCAAAAATAGCGTAAATAGCATCTTCATCTTTGGCGCCGCGTAGTTTTTCACAGCGGTGATTATCCTTAAAAAAGCGGGCGATGAGTGAAAGCGAGCGTAAATGAACTGCATTATTATCAGCAGGGGAGAGTAGAAAATAAATCAGATCAACGGGTTGATGATCCACCGAATCATAATCGAGGGCTTGATCCAGCCGTGCAAAAATACTCAAAGGTTCTACAATCACGTTAGAGCGTGTATGGGGCAGTGCAAAGCCATTACCAAAACCAGTGCTGCTATCGCGTTCCCGCTCTAATATTTTGGTGGTAATAACCACTGAGGATAATTGCGGCCACAATTTAGCAGCATGGTGACTAAGATCAGTCAGCAACTGTTTTTTGCTATTGGCCTTAAAATGGGGGAGCACCAAATTGGGCATGACGGTTGGAGTCAACCTTTTATTCTCCGTAACGGTAGGCTGTAAGCCAGCTTTTCGTGCATAAAACAAGTGAGTGAACCATGTAATCTAACATAACAGCACGGTTTATATATAAGGTATATTACTATAAAATTAACAGATGCCAATCTGACCACATCGAATTTCTATTGTGCGTGCTCTTCAATGGCAACAAAATATTATTCTGTTGATGCATGAATAGTAAAACAATATTTATTTTAATAAAAATACATGATATTGTTCGGTCTTAAGAAACCATTTAATGAACTGGCACAAACATTGAGCAAGCACTCCAACATCCGTATTATTGATGCAGCAGATAGTATTATAATCGCTAAAAACACCCAGCTAAGTTCTTTGAAAGAACGGCCGCTTCCCTTGTTAATCATGAGCGGTAAAGATTTTGTGCAAAATCCCTATGCTGCTTTGCAAGCCGGTTATGAACATGCGCAGAATTTCCTTGCCCATACAACGGCACACAGCATGGAATATGCCCACCAATTTTTTACAATAATTTCACCCATTATAGCTTTATTTGAACTGGATAAATGCACGGGTGCTAATCATCCATTTTTTCATGATTACCAGAGTTTTGAAGCATTACAGACAAAGATTGAAGCCGTTCATGTCGATAAATTGGTGGCATATAAATTGGCAGAACAAGAGATTGGCCCTAAGATTTTACAAAGTTTAATGCAAAAACCGCAATTTCAGCAAGCGGTGAATAATATTTTCCAAGGGGGAATGCGTAACCATTTTCTGGCTGAGTTTATAGGCGTTTCTGAAGCAGAGAATTTGTGGGCTAATTACCATCAAGCCAGCAATTCTGAGAAGCGTGCTGCTATTATTCAACATTATTATAATAATTCACTGCATTCGTTGGGTATTGGTGTCGCTGATTTTATTGAAGAACTAAGCCTGCAATCTTTGCCTATTAGTAACAATACAAAATATACCGATAAAATTCAAAAAGCCCTTGCGATAATTGATCCGCCTTATAGAGAAGCAATACAAGAAGATGGGTTATTAATCATCACTGCGGCATCAATTCGTATGATTGATGTGAATGCCAGTCAGGCTATTGCTGCTACCAGCCAATATGAAAAGCGGCGCATTGCTGTTTCATATGGGTTGATTGATCATTATTCTCCAGAACTGATAGCGCAAGCAATTGTATAAGAAATCATCCATAATCTTGATCGCGAAATAGGGTTCTCTGGCCAAAAAAAATGGGTGGATGCCACGCAAAAGCTGATACAACAGATGGAAACTGGGAAAAATAATCAAGCAAAAGAGCTATTGCTAAAAGCAAATGCCGGCCTTGGAAAAGTAGCTGTTTCAGACTATTCAGCCCCATTCAGGCCATTGGAATTATTAGCAGATGTGCAGCGAACCGAGGCTATGTTGCGTCAGGAACTGGTTGATCAGGGCGCGGTTGATCGGCAAATGCAGCATAGTTTGGGTGAAGCTTACAAGCTTTATAAGGAATTTTACCAACGTATCTGTGAAAAATCGGTGGGCGTTGTGGCCGCCCGCGACGGAAATGAGGCTGCAAGGGACTATGCCCATGCAATAGGCGTAAAAATACAGAAAAAAAACTTCTGAAAGGCCAGCCCCATTTTCATTTTTCCGAATGAGGCTATAAAATAAAAATGCTCCAGCATGTTATGTGCTGGAGCATTGATAAGGTCAGTCAGTATAAAAGATTATACGGCCTTTAGCTGTTTTACTTTTACATGGGGATCTACCCAGCCAATATTACCATCCGCGCGGCGATAGATCATGTTTAATTCATCATGCGCCGCATTGCGGAATAACAGGGCGGGAATATTGCCCAAATCAAGCCGCATCACGGCCTCTGCCACGGTCAGGGTTTCAATATTGGCGGTCATTTCTGCCACCACCACTGGTTCTGCCTTGGCTGGCTTATCATCATGCTCGCTTTCCAGCACAAATTTGCGGGCTTCTTCTAAATTAATCACATCCAAGCGTGAATGGTGATCTTTCAGCTTTTCTTTATAGCGCTGTAATTGTTTGCGCATTCTATCCGCAGCGGCATCAAAAGCGTGGTAAATATCCGTTGATTCAGCACTACTTTGCAGCAAAATCCGTTTGCGTAAATGCATGGAAATATCTGCTTTATACAAATGCGCCTGTGGGCCAAACACCACATTAACTTCTATAGCATCAGTAAAATATTTCTCGGTCAGTGTATGAATTGACTTTTCTACATGCTCCCTTAACGATTCGCCCACATCAATATGCTTGCCTTTAACAATAATTTGCATGATGCACCTACATGTGTTTTATAACATAATAATTTTAGCTTAAGACGATTTTATTCTTCTTCGTTGAGACGATACAGGAATCCGCATCGCCTCCCTATACTTTGCCACTGTTCTACGGGCAATGTCGATACCTTCTTTTGCTAATAATGCAGCCAGATCATCATCCGACAGAATATTATCACTTGTTTCTGCGTCGATGAGCTGTTTTATCCGTTGTCGTACCGATTCGGCGGAAATATTGGCCAGCCCACCTGATGTATTAATGCCACTGGAAAAGAAAAATTTTAACTCAAAGATTCCACGCGGCGTGGCCATATATTTACCATGGGTTACCCTGCTCACGGTGCTTTCATGAACCCCCGCTGCTTCGGCGACCTGTTTTAAGATCATGGGGCGTAAGTAACGCACGCCATATAAAAAGAACCCTTCTTGTTGTTGCACTATCTCGGTGGCGACCTTCAAAATAGTGTTGGCGCGTTGATCCAAGGCTTTAACCAGCCAATTGGCGGTTTGAATTTTTTCAGCAACATAATTTTTTTCTTGTTGCCGCCGTATCAGGGGGCTTATTTCAGCAAAATATTGTTTATTTACCAGCACCTTGGGCAAAGAGGCATTATTCATTTGCAATTTCCAGCCCCCTTCTGGGGTGCGTTTTACCAACACATCTGGAATCATGGTTTGTAGGGGGGCGTAGTCAAAATTGCTCCCCGGCTTAGGGTTCAGGCTTTTAATTTGGCGCATCATGGCCTGTATATCGCTGAGTGGAACGCCGCAAATACTAGCCAGTTTTTGCCATTCATGCCGGCCAGCCAGTTCTAAATGAGCAAGTAATTTTTCAAAAGCTGGGGTTAATTGTTGCTGCTCGCGCAATTGAATGGTTAAACATTCTTGCAGGTTGCGTGCCATAATGCCGGGGGGATCAAATAATTGTAGCTTGGCAAGCACTGTTGCTACTAAGCTTTCTTCACAGCCAATTTCTTTGGCGATTACTTCAATATTTGCTTGTAAATAACCTGAATCATCCAAATGATCGATGAGGATAAAACCAATTTGCCGTTCTATCTGTTCAAAAAATTCTAGGCCGAGCTGTTCTTCTAAATGGCTTCGCAAGCATGGTTTATCGGCAATTCTAGCTGTAAAATCTTCTTCGCTATTATCCCAAGGATCATGGCGTTGGGCGCTCATCATACCCGTATGAGCATTATCTTCAGCATTATTCCACACATTGGCAAAATTAGCATCAAGGTCTGGTGTATGATGATTGGAGTGGTCATCAAAAGCCAAGCTGGCAGGGCGCTCATCCACAATTTCAGCTTTTTGTGAACCTGTTTTATCAACCATTTCCAGAAATGGATTTTTTTCTACTTCTTGATGGATAAATTCAGCCAACTCCATATTAGACAGTTGCAACAGCTTAATCGCTTGTTGCAATTGGGGGGTCATGATTAAGGCCTGACCCTGGCGTAATTCTAGTCTGGGAACAACACTCATCCTTATTGTTTTACAGACTAAATCTTTCACCTAAGTAAACGCGGCGCACATCAGCATCATTAGATATTTCTTCAGGGGTTCCTTCGCTCATCACTTCCCCCTCATGAATAATATAGGCGCGTTGCACAATATCTAAGGTATCGCGCACATTGTGGTCGGTAATTAAAATACCAATACCTCGCCGTGTTAAATGGCCAATCAACTCACGAATATCATTCACGGCTAATGGGTCAATCCCTGCTAGGGGTTCATCCATCAATAAAAATTGTGGGTTGCTGGCCAAAGAACGGGCTATTTCTAGCCGCCTTCTTTCGCCGCCGCTTAAAGAAACGGCAGGGCTATGACGCAAATGAGTAATCGAAAATTCAGCCAATAATTCTTCTAAACGCACCTGCCGTTTTTCATGATCTTTTTCAGCAATTTCCAATACCGCTTTAATATTAGCTTCTACCGATAAGCCACGAAAAATAGAAGCTTCTTGTGGTAAATAACCAATGCCAAATTGTGCCCTTTTATACATGGGTAAATGGGTGATGTTGTTGCCATTCAAAAAAACCTGTCCGGCATCGGGGCGGATGAGGCCAGAAATCATATAGAAACAAGTGGTTTTACCAGCACCATTGGGGCCCAATAAGGCCACGGCTTCACCGCAACGTAAGCCAAGGCTAATATTCCGCACCACCGATTTTTTATTATAAAATTTGGATAAGCCAACGGCTTCTAATACGGTATAATTGGGTTGCGGCGCATCATACACTATGGGTTGTTGCGTATCATAATCGCCATAATAATGATCATTCATGATGCGGCGAGCCTAATTTAATATCTTTACCAACGGCAGGGGCTTTTTCTGTGGCAACAGGAGAAGTCGCGGAATTAGGCGATAAAGAAGGGGAATTAGCAGGTTTTGCGGTTTTTTTCTCTGCTACTTCACTGGCTAGCTTGGCCATGCCCGATACCCGTGAAATGCCAGTTTCGGCTGAATAAAAGCCTTTTTCACCTGTAACCACACTATTATCTTTAGAAACAATTTTTACATTGCCTTCTGCCGTAATTTGTTTGAGCTGCAATTGCCCTTTTGCATCTTTCATGAGCCATGCATTCACTACATCGCCTTGCAATGTGCCATCATCATGTTTGGCCACCACATTGCCGCGGGCAATTACTTTTTGGCCAACCACTAAATATTCAATATTATTGCTGGCGGTTACATCCAGCCCTTTCATCACTAGGTGCGGCTGCCCGCCGCTCACCAAACCGCGTGATTTTTGAACATCATAATGACCTTGGTCGCCAGTGACGGTGAGTTGCTGGTTGGTGAGTAAAACATTTTTGCTAGCTTCTAATTCCGTGATATTGCCCGCATCATTGGCTTTGGCATCATAAAGGGCGCGCATGGAATCGGCATTGAGTGTCCATTCGCCTTTTTTGGCCACGGCCTTGCCCTTGGCTAGGTAATAGCCCTCTTTCTGATGCCATTCTAAACCATCGGCGGCGGTTACCTCCATGGTTTCTGCCAGTAATGGCGAAATCAACAAACCATAAAAAATGGCCGTGAACAAGATGTTGAGCCAGTTGCGCATATAAAAAACAGTAAATATCTATCGTGACGCTAGAATATAGTGTCTTCAGCAATGAATTGCCAGTGTCATTTCCGCTTCATTAATCCTGTTTCCAGCGGGTGTCGTTCAATTAATTCTGCCCGCAACTGATCTTGGCTAATATGGGTATATATTTCTGTGGTGCGTATATCGCTGTGGCCCAACAACAGCTGCACCGAGCGTAAATCCGCCCCATTATTCAGCAAATGGCTGGCAAAAGCATGACGTAGCATATGGGGAGAAAGCGGTTGGCTAATGCCAGCCTTAAGGGCTAAATCTTTTAACATTCTACCAAAGCTTTGGCGGGTGAGGTGGGTTTTACCTGCCTTATTGCTGGGAAAAAGCCATGGAGAAAAACGCCCAGCCAGTTGTTTTTCACGCAGCGGCCAATAGGTGGATAGGGCATGAATGGCCTCGGCACTTAACGGCACTAAACGGGTTTTTTCTCTTTTGCCGGTAATTTCAAGGTAATGCTCTTGCTGTTCCCATTGTTCGGTTTTTAAGCCCACCAGCTCACTCACCCGTAAGCCGCTACCATAAGCCAATTCCACTAAGCAGATCAGGCGGCTGGCATAAAAGCCAACCATGCTGGTTAGGGCGGTTGTTAGGCGATCAATTTCTTCTTCATGCAGGCTATGGGGTAAGGGGCGGCGAGTTTTAGGCGGGGTGGTGTGGTGCAGTGGATGATCGGCGCGCCAATTTTCGGATAGGCAAAAACGGTAGAAACGCTTGAGGGCAGATAAATGGCGGGCAATGGTGGCCGCAGCAAAACCACGCTCTGCCGCCAGATGGGCAAGGTAGGTTTCAATATCGGCCGTGGTTGCGTGTAATAAGGGCTTTTTAATAAAAGCCTGTGCCGCTGCTAAATCACTGCGATAGGCTGAAAGGGTGAGCGCGCTTGCTCCCTTTTCAGCGGCCATCATTTCTAGAAAAGCGTCGATATGATGGTTATTCACCATGATGGGAATTAATGAATACTTCCGAGTTGCCACGCGGTGCTTTTATATCATCATCCGCTTTATCCTTAGATTTATCGGTTTTAGGAGCAGGCAGAAAAGTTTTTTCTACTTGCCGATCCGATGATTTTGGCCGATCCAATGATTGAGGCCGATCTGATGATTGTGCTAATGGCGTTTTAGCTTCAGCGAGAGAAGGGGCGTCGGTTATTTCCAAAGCCACCACCATGCCCAAATGCTGCGCTAGGCTAGAAATAGCAAGCTGACGTGCCAGCTTTTCTTCTCCTTGCTTCAATAACCCATTAATTGCCTGATAAAGCGCGCCTTTTTCTTCAGCCTTTCCATAAAAAACCGCTGCTTGCCATAAGGCTTGGGCAGCATTTTTAGCTTCAGGCACATGTGTTGGCTGGGTAATATTGATCTCTACCCCTAATGCCGCTAGCACTTCGGTCGTTGCTTCGGCAGCACGGGTACCTTTTTCGCCATATTTTTGGGTCATGGCGGCGCTCCAAGGGCGGAAGCTGTAAAGCGTAAAGGCCGATTCTCTGGCCACAGCCAATAAGGGCACTAGATATTTCCATTGCTGGTAAATCGGGCTGTCAGGGTTCATATTTTCTGGTTTTTTTAACGCTTCTTCGGCGATGTAAAGGGCATCATCCACCGCGCCCACGGCAAAACCCAAGGTAACTACTGCTGGCAACCAAGCCGCGGGAATAGCATTAATTTTTTGCTGATTCGCGGTTAGTTTTTTCCACAATAAACGGTTGAAATCATTATCACCAAAGCCGCCCTTGGTGAATAACGCCAGTAGCTCTTGCTTATCAGCAAAATCAATTTTTTCTCCCGATAAAAGAAAGGCAAGGCCAGAATCGGGCAGTTTTTTCTTGTTAAAGCCTTTGGCGGCAAGGGTTTCGCTATCCCACCAGCCATTAGCCAGTAAATTTTCAGCCAACGTGGCGGCGGCTTCTTGGATTAACCAATTGCCCTCAATTAAAGCATTGGGCACCAATAAATCAGAAAAACGCTGATTTTCTGGGAGATTAGTGAAAGATTTTTGCCCATTAAGGCGCGCCCTAGCAAATTCAAGCGCATCCGCAGGGGCGATATTATGGGTTGAATGATCGCTGGCATTATTGGTTTCGGTTAATTTTATGCCCATTAATTTCAAACAAGCTTGCCGCACGGGCTGTGATGTTTGATCACCCATTTCTTGCCAAAGTGCTAAATAATCCAAGCATTGGCTGGTGAGGGGTTGATCGACAAAACGTCGGCTCAGAAAAACGCCCAATATATCTGAAGGCATTTGATCTAAGGGGCTGATATCACCGCGGACGATTGCCAATTCAGGCGATTTGCTTTTACCAGCTGGTTTGGGGCTTATATCGGGCAAATCAGCAGGGTTTTTGCCCAATAGCGAGGCTAAATACCAAGATTGCAAGGCAGGGGATGGCAAAGCAGAAAGCTCAGATTGTTTTTCTTGCAGCCCTTGCAATGCCTTTACCAAACTGATATTGCGCGGCAGGCTGGAAAATAGCATGAAACTTAAATTTTCCTGCTTGATTGCCTGCCACGGCAAATCAGCCTTATTACTGATTTCTTCCGTGGCCACAGCCTTAACCTGAGCACCAGCGATAAAAAACCAAGAAAATACTAATGTTGCTGCAATAACCCGCCGTGAAAAACGCATAACGCTTATTGCTCCACCTGTAGAGGAATTTCTTTTTCCACCCGTTTGCTGGGCGGGGAGATTTTCATGTTGGCCAGCAAATAAAATGCAACGCCTAGCACTAAAACCGCTCCCAAAGACAGCACCACCAAAATATTTACACTTTTCTTCATTGTTTTAACCCATCGCACACATAACAGCATTGTTGTAGCAAGCTATAAATGTTTTGCCAATATTTTCCACCCTATTTTTTGCCGTTTATAGTGTGGCTAAAAGCTGGGAAGTTTGGGCAGATTTTTAGAAAGATCTGGAATTGGTGGCAAGTTTCTAGGATCAGGCAGCGCTAGCCCTTGCTGAATAGGCGGGGCTGCGGGAATAGATTCAGGGTTATACATGGCAAATAGGGCCGTTAGGGTTCTGTCTTTTATATCTTTTTGCTGCTGCTCATTGAGGCCGCCTGTGGTAAATACCACCCTATTGGCAGAGGGGTTGAAGCCATTGCCCCCCGGTCCCCACCAAGCACTGGTAGAAAAATCAGTGACTAGGTTGAATTTTGTGGCCACTGCTAGGGCTTGTTGTTGTTGCTCTAGGGAAATAGGATTTTCTGAAGCCCAAGCCAGCGTAATGAGTTTTTCAGTGGTTTCTGGCGTTGCTGATTCGGGTAAATAAATAGTACGGGTGGATATATCCAGATACCCGCCTTTACCCGATGGCGAATCATCGCCATTAAATCCATCCGCAAAGGCCCAGCCTTTTTGCGTCAGGGCAAAAACTTGCCTTTTGCTGTTATCCGATTGCAAATTACCACCACTGATCAATTGCTTGAATTTGGCCTCGGCATCCAAAGTACCACTGGTGCAGGCTTTCAGTTTAATATCCCCCCCCAAACTTATATCGCGGGCAACCACCGCCAATTCACTACCACCTGCACCAAAAAAACCATTGCTCGCCACACATACAGTACCCGGTTTCATGGGCATGCGGTCAATTTGCTTGCCGGTGGTAATAATGCGCAGCGCTTGCCCTGGATCTTTGCGGGCGGCATCAGCCAGCTTAAAAAAATCACCCGCGGCATCGGCCATGGGGCGCAGATTCCATGCCAGCATCCAGCCTATTGTCAGCGCGCCCGCAGCTGTACCTATAAACAAGGTTCGGCCAAAAATTTTATGCACTGTTCGGCCAACAATACCATCATTCTTGCCCCTTTTTTCTGCTTCGCTTAGGGCTTCTGCCAATTGTGCAGGGGTAAGAGTAATCAACCCATCGCTATTGGAAGTGGGGATAGTTGAGGGATGCCCCTGTGGAGGTTGAGTTACCCTACTTTTCAAAAAATTGGGAGGGCGGATAGGGTTATTAGTCATGTGCAACCAACCAGTATGAATATTTACTACTGGTTGGTTTACAGCAATCAATCTTAAAAATCAATAAAATATAGGGTATCTATTTTATTGTGAGATTAGGCGAGTTTTCGTTCTGCGCTTGATAAGGCTGCGTTGAGCGGGGTTTCATGCAGCTTCAGGCTTAAACATTTAGCGCCGCCACCAGATTTCAAAAATTCAGTTAAGGGCACCACCACCGCGGTAAAGCCAGCCAAGCGTAATTGTTCTTGTAAGGCTGGGGATGCTTGGTTCATGAACACATGCCGCGCCACTTCCATGGCATTACAGGCAAAGCCATGGGCGTCTTCTGCTTCCACAACCAACCGTTTTTCAGCGGGTACATGCGCGTGAATAAGGGCAAGGCTTTCCGCGCTAAAGGCGGCAGGGTGATACAGTACATAACCATCTTCTAGCGGGCAGAGACAGGTATCTAAATGATAAAAACGGGGATTGACTAGATTGAGGCTCACCACCTTCATGCTAAAATGCTGTTCCAGCAATGGATGGGCGCTGACATCCGAACGGAAACCATAGCCAGCCCAAATAATATTACTGCCGCGATCAAATAAAGCATCGCCGGCCCCTTCAAAAAACACATCTTGTGGCCAATCCACCAATTCATAACCGGCTTGGGCGAACCATTCGGCAAAAAACTTTTCTTCCCCTTGCCGCTCTTGTGCCAGAAAACGGCTGATAATCGCCTTGTTGCCTAAAACCATGCCAGCATTAGCGGTAAACACCATATCGGGCAGGCCTTGTTGTGGTTGGATAAGAAAAACATCCGCTACCTTGCTGATCTGATTATAGAAATTTTGCCATTGGCTGGTGGCCAAGCTTTTATTAATGGTGCCGCAATTATTCTCCATCCACGCATTAATCACATAATCCACTGCAAAATAATCGGGTGGGCACATTAAAATAGATTGGCGTTGAGCGCCATTATGACCGATTATAGCGTTAATAGAAAAAATTGCCGTGCTCATTCATCATCCTCGTAAAAAATCATTGTTTTTTTTGCCAACCGCTATCTTCTTGCTGCCAATAAGATAATTGCCAAGTGCTGTCTTTTTTCCATTGCTGCCATAAGAATCTGGCCATAGCAAGGCTTTCGGGGTTTTCACCATGAAATATGCGGCATATTAAGGAAAAATCAACCGCGGCTTTTGTTGCGGGTAGCAATTCTATATCATCCACCACCATCAGCGTGTTGGCATTATTCGCATTTTCTGATTGGGTGGTTAGCCATATGGGCTGATTTTCAGGGGTATCCTTGCCCTCTATGCCGTGGGGCAGAAAGCTATGGGCTTGATATGTCCATAATAGCTGATCGATATGTTGTGCCCTTTCTTTTCCTGCAAATAATAATTGCAGGCGATGCCCGCGCGCATAAGCTTTTTCTACCAATAAAGGCAGAGCCTCATCAATGGTGCTGCGTTGTAGGTGATAAAAGCGAATCTCTTTTTCCATCAATCCAAACTACCATTTTATAAAAAAATGCTTCGAAAGTAGTGTTTTTTATATAGAAAAGCCTCATGCAAAAAAAAGCTGCCCGCATAAATATATACGGGCAGCAGCAATAGGCTAATAAATAAGTTTAAGCTTATTTACGAACGCCATCACGGTGCAAACGCTTGCCTTTTTCAGCAGAAAGCTGAGCAGCTTCAGCAGCAGCAGCAGCTTCTTCAGCTGAGTTGCGAGCAGCAGCAGCATCTTTAGCAGCGGCTTCAGCAGCAACTTTAGCGCTAGAAGCATCAGCACCGGTTTTTTCAATCAATTTTTGGTCTGCTTCAGTCAATTTTGCAGTGCAAGCTGGCAAAGCAGCGGTAGCAAGAACCAAAGCCATAGCGGCAAAAAGTTTACGAATGATCATCGTTTATAATCCTTATTAGTTAAATCTCAAGGGATCCCTAGACATATGTACGAAAGAGTTGAAACGACATGTTCAAACCTTCGAGATGCAATATAATCAAGCCCTTCTAGGTTTGTAAATGCCCCAAAACAATAATTCGCAGCCAAAATGCCGCTTTTATGGCCAATATAACCATAAAAGCAACATTTTCTCCCCCTTGTGATGCAAAATTGCACCACAAGGGGGTGGTTTTTTATTCTGCAGCAGCCTTTGATGCCCGTTTGCGGTCATTCGGGTTCAAAATACGCTTGCGCAGACGAATGGTTTTTGGCGTTACCTCTACCAATTCATCATCTTCAATATAAGAAAGAGCTGCTTCTAACGATAAACGCTTCGGCGGGGTAAGGCGCACGGCTTCATCCTTACCGGCAGCGCGAATATTGGTGAGCTGTTTGGCTTTCAAGATATTGACTTCCAAATCATTTTCACGCGTATGTTCGCCAATAATCATGCCTTCATACACATCCACACCGGGGTCAATCAGCATCGAACCACGATCTTCCAGCTGCCACATGGCATACGCTACTGCTGCACCTAAAGCATTGGAAATTAATACACCATTTCTTCTACCGGCAATCGGGCCTTTATAAGGCTTATAGGCATGGAACAAGCGGTTCATCACGCCTGTGCCTCTGGTATCGGTCAAAAATTGGCTGTGATAACCAATCAAGCCACGGCTTGGGGCATGAAACACCAAACGCTGCTTGCCACCACCAGAAGGGCGCATTTCGATTAATTCAGCCTTACGCTCGCTGAGCTTGCTGACCACTGCGCCAGAAAACTCTTCATCAACATCTATCACCACTTCTTCAATAGGCTCAAGACGCTCGCCGGTTTTTGGATCTTCTTGAAACAACACGCGTGGGCGGCTGATGGAAAGCTCATAGCCCTCGCGGCGCATGGTTTCAATCAAAATACCCAATTGTAGCTCGCCGCGGCCAGCCACTTCAAAACTATCTTTTCCATCGCTTTCACGCACTTTCAAGGCCACGTTGCCTTCGCCCTCTTTGAATAAGCGGTCGCGAATCATGCGTGAGGTTACTTTATCCCCTTCCTTACCAGCGTAAGGGCTATCATTCACCGCAAAAGTCATGGCAATGGTTGGTGGGTCAACGGGCTGTGAGGGCAGAGCCACATTCACCGATGGATCAGCAATCGTATCCGCCACGGTGGTGTTTTCTAAGCCAGCAATGGCCACAATATCCCCTGCTTCTGCTTCATCCACCGCTACCCGCTCTAAACCACGGAAAGCAAGAATTTTGCTGATGCGGGCATTTTCAATTAATACGCCATCACGGGTTAGGGATTTAATCGCCATGTTAGAGCGAATCTTGCCAGTTTCAATACGTCCAGTCAGCAAACGCCCCAAATAAGGGTTGGGTTCAAGAATGGTGGCCAACATAGAAAATGGTGCATCCACATCCACCTTGGGTTCTGGCACATGGCGCAGCACCAACTCAAATAGAGGGGTCATGTTTTCGCGTGGGCCATCCAATGATTCAGTGGCCCAACCTTGGCGACCCGAAGCATATAGCACTGGAAAATCAAGCTGCTTTTCATTGGCATCAAGTGAGGCAAATAAATCAAAAATTTCATCCAGCACTTCATCGGCTCTGGCATCAGGGCGATCAATTTTATTGATAATAACAATCGGTTCTAAACCGCGGCGCAAGGCTTTGCCCAACACGAATTTGGTTTGTGGCAACGGGCCTTCGGCAGCATCCACCAGCAATACCACGCCATCCACCATCGATAAAATACGCTCCACTTCACCGCCAAAATCAGCGTGGCCGGGGGTATCCACAATATTAATGCGCTGGCCTTCCCATGTGATGGAGGTGCATTTGGCCAAAATGGTGATGCCGCGCTCGCGCTCTAAATCATTATTATCCATGGCGCGCTCAGCCACTTGCTGATTATCACGAAACAGGCCGCTTTGGCGCAGCAACACATCCACAAGTGTAGTTTTCCCATGGTCAACGTGGGCAATAATGGCGATATTACGAATCTTCATAAAATTTTTTCAAAAATAATTGTTGCAAATCGCCGCTATCAATGAGCAAAAAACGATAAAAAGCAAGCCCTTATTTAGACGCACACTGTTATTTAACATATAAAACATATTTTTTAATAAAATATGTTTATTTAAGGGGTGATTCTTTGTAAGCTAATCCTTCCTTAGATTATTTATCAGAAAATATCCCATGAAACGGCACTTAATTATTGATGATACACCTTACAATAATCTTGAACTGATGTATCGACATTGCGGGGTAGAGGCTGAAGCCACGCAAGTGCTGAACGCTCCACAGGCAATAGAATTATTGGAACAATGGTGCATTGAAGGCAAAAAACCAGATCTCATTACCATTGATTACTATTGTAAGGATGAAAATAGTAGTTTTTTGGCTCGCGTGAAACCGGTGGGGTGGGATATTCAAGAAAGCTTGGAAGAATGGTTTGAGCAATATCCAGCCATGCGGCCTGAGCGGTATTTTTTTTCTTCGGCGATAAAATTAACTCCTTTCAGTGCGATTAAATCGATTGCTAATGACGAAATACATAATTTGATTGCTCAGGAACAGGGGAATTTTTATTATTCTTCCACCGATTTATTAACCCAATATCTCAATGAGAATTGGGGCACAAATTTCCCAGTAACAAAGGAGGAGCAGCAAAATTTTTTGGTTGAGGGTGGATATTTAAGTATATACAGCATTTTACCTAAAGTAAATTATGGTGAATATAATAAAGCCCAAGCCCTAAAGGGCGTTAATCTTAGCCAGTTGCGCAGCTCACCTGAATTGGTTACCCAAGGTTATGAAGGCGGCGCGGAATTTTTTGCACAAGCAACCAGAGGAGCAGTGGTGGGGGAATTGGTGTTCACGCCCACACAGGCCATAGAATTTTATGAGCAAGGCCATCAACCAATATTGGTGGTGAATGATCTGAATCCTGAATTGATGAGTATCCTGAGTTATCTTACTGCTATTATCGTATTGGGTAAAGGGCACGAGCATGCCTTATATGGGTTGCAGGCGCATGGGCTGAATGCATTATTGGATAATAGTGAAGGGGCATTACAGATTATTCAGCACGGTGAGGCTTATGCTCTCTACCGCTCCGCCAATGAAGATGAAGAAAAAATAGAATATTCTTTGCCTGTGGGCACGCGGGTTTCTGTGGGCAATGGTGGTGGATTTTTTCATCATGAATTGCCGATTGAATATGAACAAAATCTTGATGGAGAGCTGGCATTAGCCAATTGGGCGGATCAATTTTGTGCCCATGAACAGGGTATGCAGCTATGGGTTAATGCAGATGATAAAACACAAGTACAAACAGCATTGCAGCATGGTGCGCGGGGCATTGGTTTGGTGCGCAGTGAAGATATGTTCTATGCCCCCCATCATTTGCCGGCCTTACAAGCCGCCCTGCAAGGGCAAGATTATCAACAATTCATGGATATTCAACAGCAACAGGCCACAGAATTATTGGCGGCCTTGGGCAATTTACCCGCCAAATTTCGGTTGCTGGATGCACCGCCCATAGAATTTTTAACCCCAGAACAATTTTCTTTATTGCAAGAGCAGGGGTCAGTGACGCGCGGGGCAGATTTTGCGTTAGAGAATCCCGGTTTTTACCGCGCCCAAGCCGCCGCTATATTTGAAGGGGCTAAAGAAGCTGGCTATGAAGGCGTATTAGATATTATCGTACCACTGGCCCGTGATGAGGCTTCCTTGTCTGTGTTAAAGGCAGAAATTGAAGAGGCAGCGGTTGCAAGTGGTGTTGGGGGTAAATATCGCTTTGGTGCAATGATAGAAACCATGGAAGCGGTAGAAAATTGTGCTGAGATTGCGGCTATCTGTGACGTGTTACCAATCGGCAGTAATGATTTAACCGCAGAAATAACTGGTTGTGCCAGAAATGATGTAAAAGGCGTGGATCAATGGATGCAAGAACAGGGAATTTATGGTAAAAACCCTTTTCTTTCGTTGTGTGCGCCAGTAATTGAAATTATGCAAGAAATTGTGGTAACAGCGCGCGTGGTAAAGCCTGCCATGGAAATCACAGCTTGCGGTTATCAGCTATCGGCTGATTGGGATTCAATTAAAGCCTGTGCGGCGATGGGCATTAATAATATTTCGGTGCAACCCATTGCACCCATTGTCATTAATAGCCGAATTATGGCAGGCAAAGCCTGTGCTAGCCAGTTTTCTGCCCAGCAATTGCAAGAATATGCTTGGCCAGAAGCCCCGCAAAAAGATCGGAAAGCTAAGAAATCAAGAAAAAAGCCGCCCACACCTTAGATAGTGTCGTGATATTCGCTCATGCGTCGCGAAAACAGCGGATGACGAGAACCGCACCGTAAGTGTACATGTTGGTACATGCGTAGCGGAAGCGCAGAAATTTGCTGTTTGCAGCAAGCAGTAGTAGAATCTGACGACACTATCTAGGCATAAAAAATGCTGTGTTCCCAATTTTGCAAACACAGCATTAAGAGTTCATAAAATATTACAGCGCATATACGCTGCAACGGTAGTAGAATTATAAAGCCGCCTGTTTCAATACTTCGGCAGCAAAATCTTCTTGTTCTTTTTCAATGCCTTCACCCAATGCAAAGCGCGCAAAACCGGTTAAGGTAATCGGTGCGCCCAGCTCTTTGGCCTTAGCGGCAATGGCATCTTTCACACGGCTTTCGCCATCGATAATGTATAGTTGTTCCAGCAATACCACTTCTTCATAATATTTACGCAAGCGGCCTTCCAGCATTTTTTCAATGATTTCTACTGGTTTACCGCTGGCAGCGGCTTGGGCACGCAATACATCTTTTTCACGTTCTAAAGCAGAAGCATCCACATCCGCAACATTCAAAGCAGCAGGGTTAGCAGCAGCCACATGCATGGCTAATTGACGGCCAAATGATTGTAATGCTTCAGGAGCAGCAGTGGATTCTAAGGCCACCAACACACCAATTTTACCAAGACCAGGGATGAGTTGACCATGAACATAACCAGCCACAACCCCTTGATTTACAGAAAGGGTAACGGTACGGCGCAAATTCATATTTTCGCCGATGGTAGCAATGAGCTGAGTGAGGGTTTCTTGAACGGTTGAACCACCAAGAGGTGCATTTTTTAGAACATCTGCTTGCTGAATCTTACCTTGCAAGGCAACGCTGGCTACTTGCTGTACAAAGCCTTGAAACTGTTCATTGCGGGCCACGAAATCGGTTTCAGCATTCACTTCAACCACAGCGCCAGAAGTACCAGCGGTGCTTAAACCCACTAAGCCTTCAGCGGCCACGCGGCTGGATTTTTTGGCAGCGGCGGCTAAGCCTTTTTTACGCAACCAATCAATCGCATCTTCTAAATTGCCTTTGGTCTCAAAGAGAGCTTTTTTGCAATCCATCATGCCGGCGCCGGTTTTTTCACGCAATTCTTTTACCAATGCGGGAGAAATATTGGTTTCACTCATGTATCTATCCTCATCAAAAACAAAAAAAGGAAAAGCAAGCATCAAGTGGTGATGGCATGCCTTTCCTTAAAAATTAGCCTAATAAATTAAGCAACAACTTGTTCAGTAGCTAAAGCAGCTTCTACTGGTGGGGCTTCCATAGCGCCCAAATCAACGCCACTGGCTACCATTTCTGCTTGAATACCATCCAAGGCAGAAGAGGCCACCAAATCACAATATAGGTTGATGGCGCGCAAGGCATCATCATTACCTGGAATTGGATATTGAACGCCAGCAGGAGAGGCATTGCTATCAATCACGGCTACCACAGGAATGCCCAAAATATTGGCTTCTTGTACAGCAATTGATTCACGGGTGGTATCAATCACAAACAAAATATCTGGCAAGCCGCCCATATCTTTGATCCCGCCGATAGACAGTTCCAATTTATTGCGCTCGCGGGTAAGACCCAGCGTTTCTTTTTTGGTCAAACCAGTAGCGCCTTGGGATAGCTGTTCATCCAGCTCTTTCAAGCGTTTAATGGAAACGGAAATGGTTTTCCAGTTGGTGAGCATACCGCCCAACCAGCGGTGATTAACATAATATTGACCGCAACGCTGTGCTGCTTCTTTTACTTTATCTTGTGCTTGTCTTTTGGTGCCAACAAACAATACGCGGCCACCACCAGCCACAGTATTACGCACGGCTTCCAAGCCTTTATGCAGCATTGGAGCGGTGAGCTCTAAATTGATAACGTGAATGCCGTTGCGAACCCCATAAAGATAGGGTTTCATTTTTGGATTCCACCGTCTTGTGTGGTGACCAAAGTGAACGCCAGCCTCTAATAGTTGGCGCATGCTAAATGCGGGTATTGCCATAATACTTAGTCTCCGGTTAAAGCCGCCGCTGCCTATTTTGGATAATCACCACAACAATGCAGCAACACCGGAAATAAAAGGCAGCGTGAGAAGTTAAATATTCTTTCACACCATGTAAAAGAACAGGAAATTCATAAAACATATTATGAAAAAGGGCAATAACCTTTACGCCGCAATGTTCAGCGGCATCAACATTAGGGTTGTATTTTCTACTGCAAATTATTCAATAAATAGCGATAGACTTTCCTCATTGTGTCTTGTTGGCCAGCCCAATCCATTTGCAGAATAAGAGCCGATTGCTTGAGGGATACCTTAAATTCTTTCCCCACCGTGCATAATACCTCATGAATTTGTTGTTTTACAGCTTTTTGACCATCACTAATGGCGCACAAACTAGTAATGGCGTCTAATGCTTCCCCGCAATAGCCATACACACTATTTTTCTCTAGAATATCGGCGGTGATGTTCTTCCATTCCACGCGTATATTAATATCTGTACTACAAATTTTGCTGGTTTCTTTAGCCGCTATTTGTAGTTTTTCATCTTGCTGTTGGCGTAGGCGGTAAAAGCGCTCTTCTTCAGTTTCTATGGTGATTGGGCTAGCAGGGGTTGCCATACGAGATTCGCTGTTTTCAATCTTTTCTTCTTCATCGGCGCTATTTTTTTCTGATCCAAAGCAAGGTGTAAAGGCCGCTAATGATACAAAATATAAACTCATCAATAAAAGCTGGCGATAAGAGCGCATTCATTTTTCTTTCAAGAAAGTCTTTTAACAATTAAAGTAGTGCCACTAACGCCCAATACTTCTACTTCAGCATTAACCGGCAGAGCATGGCGATTATCGCTTTCTACTTGCCATATTGTATCGCCAACTTTTATTTGTGCTCCGTTATTATTATCGCTAGCAAAAACCATGAAATGTTTTCCAATCAGTTCCATTCCCGGTTTGTTTAACACTGTTCTAGGTTGATTGAGAATTGATTTTTTCAATGTTTTACGCAGTAGCATGGTCATAATGATGCTAAGAGCGGAAAAGCCAAAAACAGCAACGCGCCAATCCAAGGCAGGAAAAATGGTGGATGAAACGCCAATAATGAAAGAGGCGGCAGCTGGCCCCAATAACCAAGATGAAGGGAGTAATACTTCAATCACCAGCAAAATACCAGCAATAGCCAACCAATGCCAAGCAGACAGTGCCGGAATATAATTTATAATCAGGCTATCCATGGATTTTCCTTATCCTTGACCGGTTTATCAGCATCATTTTTTATGGTATTTTTTTGTACTGTTTCAGGTTTTAGTATTTTGTGAGGGGTATCGGGCGCAAAAGCAGCTTTAGCCAGCTCGGCTATCCCTGAAAGGCTACCTAAAATTTGCGTGGTTTCTGCGGGTAATATAACCACCCGCTGGTTGGGGGCGGTGGCAATTTTCCCATAGGCTTCCACATATTTTAAGCCCAAAAAGTAATTAATGGCCTGCACGTTACCATCCGCAATGGCGGCGGATACCACCTCGGTGGCCTTGGCTTCGGCTTCAGCAGAACGCTCTCTGGCTTCGGCATCGCGGAAAGCTGCTTCTTTGCGCCCTTCTGCTTCTAAAATGGCCGATTGCTTTAAGCCTTCTGCACGTAAAATGGCGGCTTGTTTTTCCCCTTCAGCTTGTAAAATTTCGGCGCGCCTTTCCCGTTCTGCTTTCATTTGTTTGGCCATGGCCGTGGTAATATCGGCTGGCGGCGAGAGATCGCGTATTTCAATACGGGTAATTTTGATACCCCATGGGTTGGTGGCCTTATCCACTACCTTGAGTAGTTTCTCGTTAATCTGATCACGGTTGGAGAGCACCTCATCCAAATCCAGTGAGCCAATGACGTTACGAATATTGGTTTGGGCTAAATTAATGAGTGATGACATCATGTTTTTCACAGCATAAGCGGCAGAAGCGGCATCAACAATTTGGAAGAATAAAACGCCATCGGTTTGTACCATGGCATTATCACGGGTAATTACCTCCTGCCGTGGTACTTCCATCACGGTTTCTTGCATGGCTATGCGCCGGCCAATGCGATCCGCAACAGGGGTGATAATATGAAAACCAGGTTCTAGTGTATGGGTATAGCGGCCAAAGCGTTCCACTGTCCATTCATAGCCTTGGGGCACGATTTTAACCGCTGAATAGACCATAAAAATGGCTAAGCCTAAAAATACTAAAACAAAAAATGCGGAACCTTCTAGCATGGATATTACCTGTATTTTAATGCCTATATGAAAATATTTTTTATCTAAAACTACTCTTGTTAGTAGATTATTAACATAAGCATGATTAAAAGATAAAGAACGTAATAATTAGTTAGCACAAATGACCCCACAAGAAATTGTTGATATTTTGCATAAGCATGAAAAATGGCTGAAAAAGCTGAATGGAGGCATGCGCGCCAATATGGGGTTGAAAGACCTGCAGGGCTTGAGTTTCCACCGTTCTAACTTGCGTTCTGCTAAATTTTCTGGCGCTAACCTCACAAGGGCGGATCTTTCCCATAGCGATTTGCAAGAATGTGATTTATTTGCTGCTTGTATGGTAAAAGCTGACTTGCGTAAAGCTAATCTTACTAAGGCCGATGTGCGTGGTGCACAATTGCATGGTGCAAGGCTGGATGGAGCTATTTTGCGCGATATTGATTTACGTTCAGGTGCGTTGTTGGATGGACGGACCCAAAAGCCGGTATCATTCAGCGACTCGGAAGATGATGAAGCCTATGTAAGCCGTGGTTCTTCTTCAGCCGCCGATTTATCTGAAGCGTCGCTAGAAGATGCCGATTGCCAAGGGGCAATTATGACAGGGGCGGATCTTTCTGGTGCAAAAATGAAAAATGCCAACCTTACCAGAGCCGATCTGAAAGGGGTTAATCTCTGCGTGGCGGATCTTTCCAATGCTAATTTGAAAGATTCCAACCTTACCGGTGCCTTATTAGATGGTGCGTTATTGCGGGGCGCTAATTTGGAAGGCGCTGATTTAACCGATGTAAGCCTTGAATTTGCGGATACGCAAGGCGCTATTATCCGCCGCAGCAGTGAAGATTTTTCATCCACCATTCAAGATAGTTTGTCCTTGCATTTGGTGTGGATTTCCAGCAATGGCCTAAAGGGTAAGCGGTGTAATTTACAAAATGCGGATCTTGCCCATATTGATCTCACCGCATTTAACCTTTCTGGCGCAAATATGCGCGGCGTGGTGTTGAATGGCGCAAAACTGGCGCGCTGTAAAATGGTGATGTCGGATCTTTCTGGGGCGAATTTAGAAATGATTGATCTCACAGAAGGGATTTTAGACGGGGTGAATATGCGCGGCGCTAATCTCAGTGGCGCAATGCTTTCTGGTGCCTCTATAGCGCCGGTTGAATTAAATGGCCCAGATGGTGAGCCTACGGGTCGTTTATGGACGGCTAGTCTTACCGGCGCTATTTTACGCGGTGCCAATTTGAAAGGGGCTGATTTGCGACAAATTAACTTAATTGATGCTGATCTCTATGGCGCAGATTTGAGTAATGCTGATTTGCGTGGCGCCAGATTAGATGGCGCCGTATTAGAAAAAGCCAATTTACAAGGCACGAAGATGCCAGAATAAAGGTTCAGAATCAGAAGATCATAATAATATTGAATTTTTGTAATTTTTTGCTAAAGATGGTGCATTATGTTTTTTAGCATGAGGCATGCATCGAATGGCTATCTATAATAATAATCCGCCATCAGCCACAAAACGAGGCTGACCTTAAAGTGCAAAATTGGCCTACTTATTGCCCAAGATGCAATTTTTATGGTGGATACCTCGGGGGGAGATAGGCATATCACCAAAGGGGCAGTATATTTCATTATGAAGACATTGGTGACCACAGAATATATGGTCAATGTCCTACCTCTAGGGCTTTAGCCTCGCCCCCAACGGCCATTGAGGAGGGGGCATTATTGAACGCAAGGAAATGCTACCGATTTTTCTCTATACACAAAAAAAGATAGAAAATTGGTGGTGGCCATTCGTCATCCACATCTTCCCAAGGTTCCCACCTTATATTACCCTGTATCGCCCACAACAATAAGGCAAGAAGTGGAATATTTAGCCCTTGGTTTTCCACAGGCTGAGATTATTCCCCTGTTGGGCCCTAGCCAGCAACATTGGTTGGAAGAAAAAAAGGCGCCAGCGCTGGCCAATCAATTTACATTGGCAGCAACTGGAGCAAGACCCTTAAATAATTATACGCGCTCACCGCTAACCCATGTGCAAGGTATTTCGAATATGGCAGATAAAGCAACCCAGCGTGCAGCGCAGTTGGAATTGCAAAGACGTGGAACAAAGCCTTGGAAACGCGGTTTCTAAAATACCAGTTTGTCCCTAGAGACAAAATAGAGATTGAAATTTGTCGGCGAATAGCTTTCGATACGCAATACTGATCATTTTGCATTAAAATATAATGAAACGGCTTTTGCGTATCGGCACTCGTGGCAGTGCCATGGCTCTGCGGCAGACAGAGAATCTCATTCAATTGTTGAAAACTCTTGATCCCGAGTTGCAAACAGAAACAACAATCATTCGCACCGTAGGCGATCGTACCGCTGGCGATTTAAGCAAATTGGGTGGTAAAGGAGCTTTTGTTACCGATATAGAGCAGGCATTGCTCGATCAGTCTATTGATTGCTCGATTTTTTGCATGAAAGATATGCCGGGTGATCGTGATTTTATGCAAGGCCTTAGCTTAGCAGCGTATTTACCGCGTGAAGATGTGCGCGATGTGATGGTGTGCCGTGTTGGTGAAACCATGATGGATTTAGCCGTGGGCAGTAAAATAGGCACCAGTTCACCACGGCGGGCAGCCTTATTGCAAAATTTTTATCCTCATTGTTCTGTGGTTTGGTTTAGGGGCAATGTGGATAGCCGCTTGCGTCGCCTTGATGCGGGGGAGGTGGATGCTCTTATTCTTTCTTATGCTGGCTTACAACGCCTTGGATTAGAGCATCGTGCCAGCTATATTCACGATCCCGATGAATTTTGTCCTGCCGTGGGGCAGGGGGCATTGGGTATTCAGTGCCGGAAAGATGATGAATGGAATGATTTTTTCCAACAATTGGATGATGCTCCTAGCCGTTTTGCTTTAACGGTTGAAAGAGCGATGTTGTATCGTCTGCAGGGCAATTGTTTTACCCCCATGGGGGGCTGGTGCCGCGCAGTTGCTGATAGTCCTTCACAGCAAAATTGGCGTTTGGATGGTTTTGTAGCCAGTGCTGATGGTAAAAATATGTTGGCGGCCACCAATTTTTTTGATTATTCAATCAAGCCAGAAGAGGCGGGTATTGCTTTAGCTGAAGAATTATTGCAAGAAGGGGCACAAAAAATTTTACAAGCGTGCTGATTATATAAGCCGTATGAGTGAATAGGGTAGGCAAAAGCTATTCTGGGTGCACAAAAAAAGAGGAAGAAAATTTTTTCTTCCTCTTTTTTGCGTGTAAACACCATTAATGTGAAGGCTAAACCATGAATTGTTTAGCCTTCTAGCATTAAAGATTAGTGTTTTACTTCTTCTTTAACTTCTTCTTTTTTTGGCTCTACTTTAACTTCTTCTTTTTTCACTTCTGCTTTTTTCTCATGAGTTTTTTTAGCATGGGTTTTGCCATGTTCTTTTTTCTCATGGGTAGCGTCTGTTTTTACTTCTTCTTTTTTCGCTTCTTCTTTTTTCACTTCGGTAGCAGCAGCTGGAGCAGCAGTTTCTTCTACTTTGGTTTCTACAGCAGCTTTGGTTTCATGCTGTTCATTAGCAACTTGGTTGCTGATTGAAGAAGAAGGGGTGCTGGTTGGTGCATTACCAGCCAATGCAGGAGAAGCTACAGCTACGGTCAAAGCCAAAGCAATGGCGGTCATGGTTTGTTTCAACATATTATAAACTCCATTTTCTGAGTAAGTTAAGTATTGTTAATAACGTTCGGTATTGCTGCTATTTTTGGTTTTAACTTAGTTCTTAAGCTGCTAACCGTAAATCAGCGTCCCTATGTTTTTCAGATTGCTAGCACATTTTGTCAAGAATATGGTGGCGGCGAGATATTTTTGCGGCACATTAAGTGCTAACAAGACACATAAATTTTCAACCCTTTTCTATCAATACATGCTTTTTTTTGCCAAGGCTAAGTTTTATGGTATTAGCACCGCTCCAATTTGCGGCCTTTAGGGCATAGGCTTCACTATCAATCGTTTGCCCTTCAATTTTTACCCCACCGCCGCGAATAAGGCGTCTGGCCTCACCTTTTGAGGCGACTAAACCATGATCGGCCAATAGCGATATGAGTTCAATACCGCTGGCTAAAGCGGCATCATTCACCGTAATCACTGGCAGGCCTTCGGCCATGGCGCCATCTTCAAAGGCAAGGCGGGCAGTTTCTGCCGCTAGTAAGGCGGCTTCACGGCCATGGGCTAGGCTGGTGGCTTCTACAGCCAGAATTTTTTTAGCTTCATTAATTTCCGCGCCTTGTAACGCGCCCAACCGCTTGATTTCATCCATGGGCAGTTCAGTGAATAATTTCAAGAAACGCTCAACATCGGCATCTTCGGTGTTACGCCAATATTGGTAAAAATCATAAATAGGTAATTTATCGCTATTTAACCACACCGCCCCTTGCGCGGTTTTACCCATTTTGGCGCCACTAGCGGTGGTTAATAAAGGGCAAGTAAGGCCAAAAAGGGCAGCACCTGTTAGCCTTCTGCCTAAATCCACCCCGCTGGTAATATTACCCCATTGATCCGACCCTCCCATTTGCAACACGCATTTTTCGCGTTGATAGAGTTCAACAAAGTCATAGGCTTGTAAAATCATGTAGTTAAATTCAAGGAAAGTGAGCGGCTGCTCGCGTTCCAGCCTTGTTTTTACTGAATCAAAGGTCAGCATGCGGTTAATGGTGAAATGCTTCCCCACATCCCGCAGAAAGGGAATATAGGCCAAACTATCCAACCAACTGGCATTATTAGCCAAAATAGTGGCATTTTTTTCACTGCTATTATCGGCAAAATAGAGATATTGGGCGAAAATCTTCTGAATACCGCTAATATTGGCGGCAATCTGGTCATCAGTGAGCAATTTTCTGGTTTCATCCTTGCCCGATGGATCCCCCACTTTGGTGGTGCCGCCGCCCATTAACACAATGGGTCGATGCCCCGTGCGTTGCAACCAGCGCAGCATCATGATGGGAACAAGGCTACCAATATGCAATGAATCAGCGGTGGCATCAAAACCAATATAGGCAGTGGTCATTTGCTGGGTGAGGATGTGATCCAACCCATCCAGATCAGTGGCTTGGTGAATAAAGCCGCGTTCTACCAAATGATGTAAAAAATCTGATTTTACATGTGAAAAAATCTGGTTCATGCTTAATTTCTCTCATTGCATAATGTTTGCAGAGCAAGTTACATGAAAATATAAATATTGAATAGATGGCATTTTTCAGCATGATGGATGAAATATTAAACGTTGTTGGTTTAATGAGTGGCACCTCGATGGATGGGGTGGATGCGGCTCTGCTGCGCACGGATGGTAAGAAATTTGTGGAAAGGCTGGCCTTTATTTCCATGCCATATCCAGCACAGTTTCGTGAAGAGTTACGCGGTGTAATATTAAGCCAAAATGTAACCGTGCCATTTTCTGTATTGCGCGAATTAACAGCACTGCATTATCAAGCCGTTAAAGAGCTATTGGCCATTTACCCTTGCCCTGTGGATGTGGTTGGTTTCCATGGCCACACAATAAAGCACGCACCAGAAGAGCGTTTTACCTATCAAGCTGGCGATGCAAAATGGCTGGCTGAGCAATTAAACACCATGGTGGTGGCCGATTTTCGGGTGGCAGATGTTACCGCTGGTGGTCAAGGCGCCCCATTGGTGCCCATCTATCATCAGGCTTTGGCTGCACATCAACCCAAACCCTTAGCCATGTTGAATATTGGCGGTGTGGCCAATATTACTTTTATGGGTAGTGATGAAGAATTAATAGCCTTTGATACTGGCCCCGGCATTGCTTTAATTGATGATTGGATCAAGAAAAAAACTGGTAACGCTTTTGATGAAGATGGAGCCTTGGCACTTAAAGGACAGGCGCACACCGCCTTAGTAGAAACATGGTTGCAGCACCCTTATTTTAACGCCCCTTTTCCTAAATCCTTGGATCGGCAAGCCTTTCAACATTGTGTGCCTGAAGGTTTATCGGTGGAAGATGGCGCGGCAACATTAGCCTGTTTTACCGCCATGGCCGTTGCCAAAGGGCTAGCTTTATTGCCCGTGCTGCCTCTATCTTTATATGTAGCGGGTGGTGGCAGGTTGCACCGCGGGGTAATGAAGTTTTTGCAGCACGCCTTGCCTTGTGCGGTTCATCCTGCTGAAGCCATCGCCTTAAATGGCGATAGTGTGGAAGCTGAAGCCTTTGCCTATTTAGCCGTGCGCAGCATTAAAGGCTTGCCCTTTTCTTTTCCTTTAACCACAGGCGTTCCAACGCCCCTATGTGGTGGCCGCACCTATTACCCTTATGTGAACAGCTAAGGGATTGCCAAGGGCACGGTATCCATATCTTTATCTTTGCCAGTCTTTTTTTCTGGGTCACTTTTCTTTTCTGGATTCTTTTCGAGATTTTTCTCAGCTTCAGGCACTACTGTTGCAGGCTTTTCCGTTGAAATAGGATGATCGTTGGTGGTGGCGTTGGGCGATTTTTCTGCTGGTTTTTCAGGTGGTTTCTCCAGTATTTTTTCCACTTTTTTATTGTCAGGAATTGCCTGCTTCTTGTCTTCAGAGGTAGTTTCTTTTACGGTACCCTTTTCTTTATCCTGAATAATAGTTTCAGTTTTTTTATCATCTTTTTGAGATTCTTTTGGATGGGGGGCTGTCTTTTCATCAGCTATTGAAGGAGAAGATACTGGAGCAGTCGGTTTTTCTGTGTTTTCTTGAAGAGGTTTTCTTTCTTCTTCCCTTTGTTCTGTTTCCAGTAATTTTTTTACCTTTTCATCCTTGGGCTCATCTTTGGGCTTTTCCAGCACCTCAGGTGGCTTGGTAGGGGGAAATTTTTTCACGGTAAAATTTTGGGGTAGGGGGGCTTCTTCTTCCTCATCCTCTTGTTTATCAACATCATTTTTTTTGTTGGCTTTTAGTAGTGATTTTTCACCATCAATTTCCACGGGTTTTGGTGGGGTATGTGCGTCTGAATCTTTTATGATAGCATCTTTTTTGCCTAAATCTTTTATAGCAGAGGATTTTTCAGGTGCTTTGTCTTCTGTTTTTGAGGCTTGTAAATCGTTGACTTTAAGATTGTTAGGAATGGCGGTTTTAGCCGTGGATAATTCTTTGGCAGAATTTTCTTTGCTCAGCGGTAATGTCTCGCTATTTTCTTCAGCTTCATCATTTTGCGTTAAGCGGCTATGGGCAAGTAGTGCTTTTTTTACCGAGGTTAAAGCCTCATTCCATCCTTGAGCGGATAGTTTAACTGGTGCGGTGGCTAGTTGTTCTCTGGCTTTAAGGCTAATATCGCCCCTACCAAGGCTAGCCCCTAGAAATAACGCTGTAATGCGTTGATCGGCGCTTGCTTCCCATTGTTTTTCTATCACTAAACGCGCCAGATTTTGTGCGGCTTCCTGATTGCCTGCTAAGGCAGACATGGTAAGCCAGCGGGCACCTTCTTCCACATCTTTGCGCACGCCTTTACCCGCAATAAATAAACGGCTTAAAGCTAAGGCTGCACCCGCATGATTACTTTCTGCGGCTTGCCGTAACCAACCCGCTGCTTCGGCTTCATTTTTTTCAATGTTCTGGCCATCCAAATAAAATTGCCCTAAGCGGAAGGCCGATTCGGCTTCCCCAGATTCTGCCCCTTGCTGAAAATAACCCAAGGCAGCATTGGGATCATCTTTTTCCAGTGCTTTCAGGCCTTCTTCGGTAAAACCAGCCGCCGCGGCGACCCCCATGTGAACCATTAAAAAAAATGCCAGCAATAAAGGCTTCATTTATTCAACCCCCATGGTTTCACCAGACTCTGTTGCCAGCGCGTCTGGTGGGTTGTTTTTTGTGTCCAAACCACCTATAGGTGCAACAACAGGGGGCGGCACTAGCTTTTTATTGCCGCGCAGCACCATATCATCCGGCAGAGCGTAGTTAAGCACCTCACGCGCCCGTTCATCCAATAAATCAAGGTCCAAGCTCTCAGGGCGCAGGGCTTGCACCCTTTTTTCCAATTTTAGATTTTCTTCTTGTAACCTAGCCAGTTTTTCTTCTGCCTTGCTTACTTCTTGCCGTAATTCGTAATAGCGGGATAATCCCCGCTCACCATGCAAAGCATGATAGAAAAAATACAAGGTTAAAAACAAGGCAGCCAAACTGGCCGTTATTGCTACACGCCACCGCATAAAAACTAGGCAGCCTGTTTATTAATAGAACCAACCCCAGAGCCCAGTGCCGAGCGACCAGCAAAAATAGCCGAAGCACCCAAACCATCCGCAATGCGCAGCAATTGGTTATATTTAGCCACGCGGTCAGAACGGCATAATGAACCTGTTTTAATTTGGCCGCAATTGGTGGCCACAGCCAAATCAGCAATGGTGGAATCTTCTGTCTCGCCTGAGCGGTGAGACATGATAGCCCTAAAACCAGCCTTATGCGCCATTTCTACAGCCGCTAGGGTTTCAGTGAGGGTGCCAATCTGGTTTACCTTTACCAAAATGGCATTGGCTGAATTTTCACTAATGCCGCGCACCAGCCTTTTGGTATTGGTTACAAATAAATCATCGCCCACAATTTGTACGTTCTTGCCAATGGCGGTGGTGAGCTGATTCCAGCCTTGCCAATCATCCTCGGCCATTCCATCTTCAATCGATACCACCGGATATTGGCGAACAATATCTTGCCAATATTGTACCATTTGTGCAGAAGAAAGAGTTTTGCCTTCTCCATGCAGATGATATTGACCATTTTGGTAGAATTCAGTGGCGGCAGCATCAATGGCCAGCACCACATCATCCCCCGCTTTGCAACCCACGCTGCTGATGGCTTTCATGATAAAATCAAGGGCTTCAGCTGTACCACGCAACTGTGGAGCAAAGCCACCTTCATCGCCCACGGCGGTTTGATGACCAGCATCTTTCAGGCTTTTTTTCAAAGCATGGAAAATTTCTGCGCCAATGCGTACCGACTCACCAAAATTGCTTGCTCCCACGGGCATAATCATGAATTCTTGAATATCAATCGGGTTATCGGCATGGGCACCGCCATTAATGATATTCATCATCGGCACTGGTAGTAAACGGGCATTCGCGCCGCCCACATAACGGTAAAGCGGCAGGCCACAAGAATCGGCTGCTGCCTTGGCAATGGCTAAACTTACCCCCAAAATGGCATTAGCCCCCAAACGGCTTTTATTCTCCGTGCCATCCAATTCAATCAATGCTTCATCAATTAAAACCTGTTCGGTGGCATCCACCCCCGATAGCGTATCGGCAATTTCACCATTAACCGCATCAACTGCCTGTAACACACCCTTACCTTGATAGCGTGATTTATCACCATCACGCTTTTCAATGGCTTCATGCGCGCCAGTGGAAGCCCCCGAGGGCACTTGTGCTTGGCCATAAGAGCCACAATCCAACGCAACCTCTACCTCAATGGTTGGGTTGCCACGGCTATCAAGAATCTCTCTGGCTTTAATCTGATTTATAGCAGTCATGATGCTTTCACCTTTTTGGGTTGTTGTTTATGTTGACAGGCCTGTGCCGCAGCCACAAAAGAGGAAAATAAAGGATGTGGTGCAAAAGGCTTAGATAAAAACTCTGGGTGGAATTGCACACCGATAAACCATGGATGGTTAGGAATTTCAACAATTTCTGGCAATTTTCCATCGGGTGATAAACCAGAAAAAACCATCCCCGCCTTATTGAGGGCTTCAGCATAGGCAATATTCACTTCATAACGGTGGCGATGACGCTCGTGAATAATTCCATCCACCGTGCTATTATTTTTGCCGTAAATATCCGCGGCTAGCGTATCTTTTTGTAACAAACAGGGGTAGGCACCAAGGCGCATGGTACCGCCCATATTGCCACCCGCTTTACGTTTTTTTACTTCATTGCCCTGCACCCATTCGGTCATTAAGCCCACAACGGGATGTGGGGTTGCACCAAATTCAGTGGAGCTGGCATCCAACAGCCCGCCTACATGCCTCAATGTTTCAATGACCGCCATTTGCATGCCAAAACAAATACCAAAATAGGGCACAGCATTTTCTCTGGCATAACGAGCCGCCAGAATTTTGCCTTCTGTGCCGCGTTCACCAAAGCCACCCGGCACCAAAATAGCATCCGCCGCGGCCAACCTTGCCAACAAATTTTCTTCCGATAATTCTTCCGAATCAACCCAATCGATATTTACCTTCAAGCGATTGGCTATACCGCCATGCACTAAGGCTTCATTCAGTGATTTATAACTATCCTTCAAGCTGGTATATTTACCAACCACCGCTATATTCACCACGGCTTGCGGGTTGGTCACGGTTTTTACTATTTGTTGCCATATCGATAAATCAGGAGCTGGCGCTTCTAGCTTGAAATAGCTCAATACTTCACGGTCAAGCCCTTCTTGGTGATAGGCTAAGGGCACTTCATAAATCGTGGAAACATCATAAGCAGCAATAACGCGCTGTGGGGGCAAGTTGCAAAATAATGCTATTTTACCAGCCTGATCAGTAGGTAGCGGTTTTTCGGTACGGCACAGCAATAAATCTGGCTGAATACCCACCGACAATAATTCTTTTACCGAGTGCTGGGTGGGCTTGGTTTTTAGCTCGCCCGCTGCTTGTAAATAAGGCACAAGCGTAACATGCAAAAACATGGCATGTTCAGAACCCAACTCATTGCCCAACTGACGAATAGCTTCCAGAAAGGGCAAACTTTCAATATCGCCCACCGTGCCGCCAATTTCACATAACACAAAATCGGTATTTTCGGTATCGGCGCGTACAAACGCCTTTATATCATCCGTTACATGGGGAATAACCTGAATGGTGGCACCTAAATAATCGCCGCGGCGTTCTTTGGCCAACACATCAGAATAAATACGACCAGTGGTAACATTATCGCCTTTTTTAGCAGCAACACCTGTAAAACGCTCGTAATGACCAAGATCAAGATCGGTTTCGGCGCCATCATCGGTTACAAAAACTTCCCCATGCTGCACGGGTGACATGGTACCCGGATCAACATTCAAATAAGGATCAAGCTTGCGCAGGCGTACAGAAAAACCACGCGCTTGCAACAATGCTCCTAATGCTGCCGCAGCAATGCCCTTACCAAGGGAAGAAACAACCCCGCCGGTGACAAAAACAAAGCGGGTTTGGTGAGGGCGAGAAGAAGCAGAAGAAAGAGACATGATTTTGTACAATATATAAAAAACTAAAGATCAATGGGCGGCGGTTGGTTCACCAGCGGGCGCAACATTTGAGGGTACTGCTGGCACCGTTTTTTCTGGTGCGGCATCGGCTTTGGGTTCTACTGGTGCACCACTCACGGGTACGGAAGGAGCCGTATCATGCTGTTCAGATGTTTTTGCGACGCCAGAGGCTGGAATAGAATCCAGAATAGAATGGGGTTTAGTGCCATGGGCAGCTAAAGCACCCAAGCCAAGGCTAATTGCAAAAAACAGCCCAGCTAAAATAGCGGTGATTCTGGTGAGCAGGTTTGATGCCCCCCGTACCGACATAAAATTACCCGGCCCACCGCCGCCGCCTAGCCCAATGCCACCTTCAGAACGCTGCAGCATAATCACGCCAATCAAGGCAATAGAAACAAAAACATGAACAATTAATAAAATTGAAGATAACATTAGATGAACCTTGTATCAAAAAGAAGTTTTAGCCATGGCTGGGGTTACACTATTAGCAATAGCCACAAAATCGGCCGCTACCAAAGAAGCGCCGCCCACCAACACCCCATCAACCGATGGTAGGGTTAAAATATTACCCGCATTAGAAGCCTTTACCGAACCACCGTATAACAAAGGAATAGCAGCACCATTACGCATTAAACCTGAAACAGTTTGCCTAATAAAACGGTGCATATCTTCAATGTCAACATCGCTGGCGGTGCGCCCCGTGCCAATAGCCCATACGGGCTCGTAGGAAATAGCGATGCGGTACGGATCAAGGCCGCGCGCTATCCAAGCCAGTTGTTTTCCTACAATTTCCTGTGCTAAGCCGCTATCGCGCTCTTGTTCAGTTTCCCCCACGCAAATAAGGGGGATGAGATTAGCCGCTTGCGCGGCACTGGCTTTGGCCACCACCATAGCATCAGTTTCACCTTTTTGATGGCGCCGTTCCGAGTGACCCAAAATAACATAGCTACAGCCAGCATCTTCAAGCATGTCGGCGGATATGCTGCTGGTAAAAGCCCCTTTATGTTCTGTATGACAGTCTTGCCCACCTAAAAATATATTGCTGCCCTTAATAATATCTGCAATCAGGGGCAGTAAGGTAAAAGGAGGGCAAACAACCAATTGGCTGCTACTGGAGATAGTGCCTGATTCTTTAACAAGGGCTTCAGCCAAAGCGCAGCCTTCATGGCGCAGGCCATTCATTTTCCAGTTGCCAACGATTAATTTTTTTTCTGGTGCTGTATTTTTTATAGCAGGAGAAGCAACCATGTTTAATCTTTCTCAAAATTTGCTCTATTATCCGTATCAGAGGGGGGGAAAGCGATAGTGGATGATGCCGCACTACCACCTTATTCCCAAGAAAAAATTTGACGTGGCCGTAATTTTTTTTGAAGATGCATCATTCATTATAAATTGGGCTTATTCCATGTTGCAGCAATTCCAAAAAATTATGTCCACGGCGGTCGCCAAATTGTTATTTGCTCTGTTATTGGCAAGTTTTGCTGTATGGGGTATTGGCGATATTTTTCGTGGTTCTAGTGGTCAGAAAGTGGCGGCTTGGGTAGGGGAAGAGGCTATTCCCTTAAGCGAAATTGATCATGGGCTACAGCAAGAAGCTGCCCAAATGCGGCAAATGGTTGGGCGTGAGTTCAGCGTAAAAGATGCCGTGGCGATGGGCTTGCTGGAGCGGGTGATGAATCAGTCGATTAATCGGCGTATCCTTCAGCACTTGGCTAAAGATTTCAATATCAACTTTAGTGATGCGGTGGTGGCCGAAAAAATTAGCCAGTTGGCGGCCTTTCGTAATGAGCAGGGTGTGTTTGATAAGGAAAAAATCAAAACATTATTGGCGCGGGTAAATATTAATGAGCGGGAATTTACCGATTTGATCCGCCAGCAAATGTTAGCCGATTTATTGCAGCCCATGATTGAGCAGGTGGTTTTTGCCCCACATTTGTTACAAGAAAGCGTGTATCGGTACACGGGGGAAAAAAGAACGGCAGATTTATTAACCTTGCCGCCGCAAAAAATTGATAGCAACATTATAGATCCCACGGCATTGAGTGAATGGTTTGAAAAAAATAAGGAGCGGTTCCGCACCCCTGCTTATAAAAAACTGCGTTATGCTGAGATTGGGGAAGATTTATTAGATAATGCCAGCCTGAATATTACCGATGAGCAGCTAAAAACAGCATTTGAAGAACAAAAAGATAGTTTGGCTCAAGTTGAGCAGCGCCATATTGTGCAATTGGTATTACAAGATGAGAAATTGGCTACAAATTTAGCCGAAGAGGCAAAAAACGCCCCTGATTTTGCTGCATTTTTGCAGAGTAAGGGGCAAAAAGCCGTGGATTTGGGGTTTGTAAAAAAGACAGCCATGAATGAATTATTGGCCAGTAAGGCTTTTGCCATGACAGAAGGGGAGGTTTCGCCCCCAGTGCATACGGAATTTGGTTGGCACATATTGAAATTGGTGGCCATAAAACCAGCCCAATCGGCTGAATTTGAGCAGGTAAAAGAGCAATTAACCCAGCAATTATTGGCGGAGAAAAAAGCCAGCCAGCACGAAGAATTGGTACAAAAAATTGATAGTGCTGTAGGAAGTGGGGCTTCTTTAACTGAATTGGCGGAAGAATTTAAGCTAAAAATTGCTGAATTGCCGCCCCTTGATAAATTGGCCAATGATCAGGCGGGGAAACCCGTTTTACCACAAGAAAAATCGAGTCAAGAGAAAACGAGCCTTAAACCCGCTATTTTGCAGATGTTTCAAGATGAACAAACCAATATTCGGTTGCTTGAAGCGGGGAAAGGCCATTATGTGGTGATGGAAGTAGCAGAAACCATTGCGCCTACCATTCCTGCGTTAGAGGCGGTAAAAAAAGCCGTAGAAGATGCATATTCATTAGAAGTGGGCAAAGGGAAAGCAGAAGGCATGGCCTCTGCCATTGCCTTTTTAACCAATCCTGCCAGCACCCCAACCCCTTCTTTGCATGAATTGGCCGCGGCCTTGAAATTAGAAGCCAATATTACAGCCCTTAAGCCGATGGAGCGGGATGGAGGGGCGGAAGAAGGAAAATCAACGGTATCTCCCACTGTTATCGCTTCGGTATTTGAGTTGGCGGCTGTAAAAAACACCCAAATGGTGCGCGATGAAAACACGGCTTATGTGGTGCGTTTATCGGGCATTATTCCAGCCCCAGCCATGGAGCAACATCAAGAAACAGCCACGGCATTAGCGGCACGGTTGAAAGAAAGCCTTGGGGTTAGCTTGTTGCAACAAACCATGCAGGCCACCCGTAAGCAAATAGGGGTGAAGATAAATGATGCCCTGCTAACGGCAACTTATGGTAAGGCAGATGGGGCAGAACCATTGCCCAACCATTTATAAGGGAAAAAGTTGATGGTGCGTCCAGCCCCTGATTTTACGGTATTTTCTGATATATATCAGAAAAATCAACCCCAGCTTGTTTATGCCACCTTGGTGTATGATATGGATACACCCGTGGGGGCATTAAAGAAGTTGGAGCAATTTTGCCCCTATCGCTTTCTTTTTGAATCGGTAGAGGGTGGGGTTAATCTTGGCCGTTATTCCTTTATTGTATCCGATCCCGATATTATTTGGAAAAGCCAAGATGGAAGGGCCGATATTGCTCACCTTAGCCCGTGGCGTAAGCCCATGGATTGGTCGGGCAAACCCAGCTTTCGCAATAATGGGGAAAGCTTAGTTTCGTTGCGGCGCTTAATTGCAGAAACCAGATTAGATGTGCCTACCCATTTGCCCCCCATGGCTACCGGTATTTTCGGGTTTATGGGCTATGATATTGTGCAGCAAATGGAAAAACTGCCCAATCGCCATCATGCGGCTGCAGCTTCGATGGTGGATAAGGATGTGCCGGATGCATTATTTATTCGCCCCCGATTAGTGGCGGTGTTTGATCATGTAAAACGGGACGTTACCATTATCACCGCTATTTGGCCGGATGCCAATGTTTCAGCCGAACAAGCTTTTGCTTGCGCGCAAGAGCGGTTGTACCATTATGCTAAGTTATTGGATAACCCTTTGCCGGTGGGTCGCAATGGTTTGCACGATCAGTTGGTGAGTGATGGTCGTATCATTCATGATGAAGAACCATTAAGCAATACGGGGCGCAAAGGCTTTGAGGCCATGGTGGAAAAAGCCCGTGAATATATTTTAGCGGGTGATATTTTTCAAGTTGTCTTATCTCATCGTTTTTCCATGCCATTTAAGGGGTCTGCTTTTTCTCTTTATCGTAGTTTGCGGCGCTTAAACCCCTCGCCATTTTTGTTTAATTTGAATTTTGATGGTTTTGCTTTGGTGGGCTCCAGCCCTGAGATTTTGGTGCGGTTGCGTGATGGCGAGGTGGCCATCAGGCCGTTAGCCGGCACCAGACCGCGCGGGAAAAATGCCGCCGAAGATGAACGAATAAAGGCAGAATTATTAGCCGATCCCAAAGAAAATGCCGAGCATTTAATGCTGTTGGATTTAGGCCGTAATGATGTGGGGCGGGTTGCTAAAACCGGTACGGTGAAGGTAACCAGTAAAATGGATGTGGAATATTATTCGCATGTTATGCACATAGTTTCGCATGTGGTGGGCCAAGTAAGAGACGATGTGGACGCGCTGGATGTGTTGCAGGCTGGTTTTCCAGCGGGCACGGTGAGCGGCGCCCCCAAGATTCGTGCCATGGAAGTGATTGATGAGCTAGAGGTATCTGCCCGCGGTTTTTATGCGGGTACGGTGGGCTATTTTGGAGCAGATGGTGGTTTGGATAGTTGCATTACCTTGCGCACCGCCCTGATTAAAGATGGCTGGTTGCATGTACAGGCTGGGGCAGGGGTGGTAGCAGATTCTGTGCCTGCCCATGAATATGAAGAAACCTGCAATAAAGCCTTGGCCATTATTCGCGCAGCCCAGCAAGCTTTTTAGCGCCATGGTTGCGCCAAATGCAATTATAAAGTGCAATAATAAAAAAGGGTGGGTGTTTTTATCCCCACCCTTTTTTTAGGGCCCTTTTTTAAGGATTATAAAGAAAAGGCACGGCGGGCAATGGCCACGCGTGGGCTATTGGTAATGGCTGGTTGAGCCTCATCATTAGCGGCCTGTGCAAACACAGAGGTTAAAGGCACGCCAGAGGTTTTTTTGAGCTTGCAGCTTGATACTAGCGGATGCTTGCCGGGAAAATCAGTATTGATAATGATGCAATCCCGCAATTTTAGTACTGATTTTGCTTCCTCTCTTTCAGCTTTTTCTTTGGCGCTAATGGCAGCCTCATTTGGGTTACAGCGTATTTGGTTCGCTCCATCTTCCTCTCTGTGGGGATTAGGTTCAACGAAACATTGTTTTTGTTCTACCCATTGGGTGATTGTTGGTTCATCAATAGCAGCTTTATTTCTGAATATAGCGTCCGCTTTAGCCGTTTCATTTTGTGTAAGTATTATTATACCGGCAATGATAACGGATAATGTTACACTAACCCCAACACCAATCATTATATTACGCCAGAAAGCTTTTTGCGCCTCTTTATCATTGTGGGCATTTTGTACCAAAGCCGATCAAACATTGGCCAATGTTTGATCGGCTTTCTTTGCAGAAAGGGTAGAAAAATCAAGGATCAGGGTTTGGGTCTGGGTTTTATCATCAAAATTGCGTTCAGGGGTTACCCCAGCGCCTTTCATTACCGTAGATAATTTATCCGCGCTGTTGCTGTTATGGCAGTAAAATTGTAAACGCACCCCTGCATTGCCCTCGGCTGGCTCAATAACCTCTACTTTACTCACATCTCTGGCTAATTGCTGTTGTGTCATATAGGCGAAGAAGGTAAAAGAACGGCCGGTACTTATCGGTGTTTCGTTATTAAAACCCGTGCGTAAATTATCCAAACTGAAATCACTATTATCACTTGAAGAACGACTTAATTTACCCATGCGCGTTGAGCCTTTATATCAATAAAAAACAATGAAACATATATACAAATAAAATGCAATCAATGCAATATATTTGTAATAGAATATATTTTTAGGCCGAGCGTGCCTGCAACATGGCTGGCGGTGCATTAAAGTCAAAAGTTTTTTGGGCGGCAAAGCGGTTGCTATCCACGGTGATGACCGTAGAAATACCTTTTTCCTGCATGGTAACCCCCACCAGCCGGTGCATTCTGGCCATGGTATAAGCATGGTGGGTAATCACCATAAAGCGGGTGCCAGTTTGGCGGGCTATATCTTCCACCATATCGCAAAAGCGGGTAACATTCGCTTCATCCAGCGGGGCATCGGCTTCATCCAGCACACAAATGGGGGAAGGCTGCGATAAAAACACCGCAAACACCAGTGCTAGAGCGGTTAAGGCCTGTTCTCCACCCGATAATAACCCCAAAGATTGTCGCTTTTTGCCGGGGGGGCTGGCATAAATTTCTAATCCAGCTTCTAACCAGCTTTTGCCTTCTTCCAAGCGTATTTCTGCTTCCCCGCCTTGAAATAATTGGCTGAAATTACGCGAAAACCCTTCGGCTACTTTAATGAAAGCCTCATTAAAACGGCTTTGCGCTTCATTTTCTATGGTTTCTAAACCAGTTTGTAAACGGCTTAAGGCTTTGCTTAAATCGGCGCGTTCATGCAGCAATTTTTCATGCTCGCTGCGGGTTTTCTGTAGCTCTTCTTCAGCTAGTAAATTCACGGGGCCCAAGGCATCCCGCTGTTGGATGGCTAATTGCAACGACTCTTCTAATTTTTTTATATTATCCAATCTGGCATCTTGTTGGGCTGCGGTGTGGCGCGCCAATAAAATGCTGAGCGGCTGTTGATGGCGATTTTCTAATTCTGCAACCATTTGTTGTTGCTGCTCTTTTACCGCTATATAGGCCGATTCTTGGCGTGCCCGTTTTTCACGGCTGGCAGATTGCAGGGCTAAGGCATTATTCATTTTACAGCGCATATCATCCAACTGTTTTTCCGCCAGCTTGGCCGCTTGTTCATGCTGTTGCAGCAATTTGGCGGCCTCGCGCGCGCTATCAATAAGGGCGCTCACATCCAGCATCTCGCTTTTTCTGTGCAATATTTCTTGTAGATCAAGGCGTCTTTGTTGTAAATCGCTTTGGTTTTTCTGCCATTGCTGGTGTTGTTGTTGTAGTGAACGCACTCTTTCTTGTAAGCTGGCGGCTTGTTGTTGTAATTGTTGTAGATAATGGCTGCGGTCGCGGTGTTTTTTTTCACTGGCGTGCAGTTGAATTTCTGCTTGTTGCTGCTGTTGTAAGGCGGTGTTAATTGCCTGCTCGCTGGCGTGCAAATTAGGCTGTAAGGCTTGCTTTTGCTGCTGTTCTTGCCATTGCTGCTGTAATTTTTGTTCTTCTTCTGCCAATAGATTATTTTCTTCTAACAGATACGCCCCTTTTTTGCGGGCAATTTCGGCTTGCTGTTCAAGAGCTAATAAGGCTTTATGCTTGGAGTCGGCATTTTTTTGACATTGCTTGCATTCTTCTTCTGCTTGCTTGCCAGCGATGCGGGCTTGTTGTAGCGCTGTTGTTGCTTGCTGTAACTGGCTTTGTTGCTCGGTTAGTGTGGCCGCCAATAGTGCGGCTTCTTCTTCACATTGCTTGCGGCGATTTTTTTGCGCCAATAGCACCGCCCCTCGTTGATTGGCACCGGGGGGCTGGCGCAGCCCATACCAAAAAGCCATGCCGCCATCTTGCGAGGCCACCATGCCGCCCACGGGCAGATTTTCTGCCGCTACTAGGGCTTGTTGCCAGTTTTCTACCACCGCTATAGAAGAAAAAAATGCCTGCAATTGGGCAGGGGCTTCTACCTTAGACCACAGATTATCGCTGGTTAATATGGGGGCTAATGTGCTGAGGGGCGTGGGGTTGGCCACATGCCACCATGGCAAATTGCTGGGGCTAAGGCCAGCATCCAACCCTTCGCCCAAGGCAGCGGCCACGGCTTTTTCATAGCCTTGGGCACTGTTCATATGGTTGGCTAATAATTCCCGCCGTTGCTCTGCTGTGGGCAATGAAATGGCCATGGCCGATTGTAGGGCCTTAATTTCTGCTTGCAGGCCTTTATAATTGGCCTCGGTTGAGTTGCAACATTGTAGCTTTTCTTGCTGCTCTTTTTCTTGTGTTTTTATGGTTGTTTGTGCAGCTTCTACCCTATGCACGGCCATTGTAACGGCCTCTTGCGCTTGTTGCAGTAATGCTTTTTCTGCTTCTAAGGTTTCAGGGGCAGGGGTTGCTTGCAATATATCGTTTAATTGTTGGGCAAGCCGCTGTTTTTTATGCGCCATTTCCTGCAACCGTTGCTGCAGAGAAGCCAGTTGCTGCTGCAAGGCTTTGGCTTCAGCCTGTTGTACGGCATAGAGTGATTTCTGGCGGGCAGTTTCTGTAACATACTGGCTTACGCTGGATTTTTCATCCTGCATGCTAGCGGTTATTGCCGCCAATTCTTGCTGTGTGGCTTCAATTTGGCTGTGCAATTGGCAAAGCTGCTCCTTGGCATCATTTTCCTGAACAAGGGCAGCGGCTTGCTGTTGCTCTAGATGTTGTTGCTCTTTTTCCAATTGCGCTAATTGACGGGTGGCATCAAGCCGGCTTTTTTCTTCTGCTTCCATTTTGGCTTTGGCTTGCAGGGCCAATTTTTCGGCTGTTTGGCTGAGTGTTTGCTGTTTTTTTTCGTTTTCTCTGGCCTGTTGCCATTGTTCTTCAGCATTTTTCAGGCCATCAGTCACGGCTTTTTCAGCCAACATGCCTTGCTGCACCTCCTGATCGGCGGTATGAAACAGGTTTTTATGCCGTTCTAATTTATTATGCAATTCTTGCCAACGGGCAAGATCTAAGCTCAGATTCACATCAATAATTTGTTGGCTAATATCACGGTAAATATTGGCCAGAGCGGCTTCTGCTTCTAAGCGGTCACAAAGGCTAGCTGTCCGTTCAACATCGCCCGCGGTTTTTTCTAAATTATCGATGGTTTGGTTAATTCTGGTCAACGCCTCGCTGCGGCGCATGCGTAAACCAGCAATACCGGCGGCTTCTTCTAGTAAATAACGCCGCTCAATAGGGCGTGCCTGCAACAAAGCAGCAATTTGCCCTTGGCTGATAATAGAGGCTGATTGGGCACCACTGGCCGCATCGGCAAATATCATATGCACATCGCGCGCGCGCACCACTTTGCCATTTAAGCGGTATTGTGAGCCGCTGCCCCGTTCCAGCCGGCGCGAAATTTCTATTTCTACGCCGCTTTGTTGGCGTTGAATTTTAGCGGCCAATTGAGAAAGATCATTATTATCTGCCAATAAGCGTGACAAATCCACATTGCCCAATGTTAAAGAAACTTCGGCAACCTGCCGTGGTGGGCGGCGGCTAGAGCCGTTAAACACCACATCATCCATTTCCTGCCCGCGCAGCCTTCTGGCCGAGCTTTCCCCCATTACCCATAACAGGGCTTCCACCAAATTGGATTTACCACAACCATTAGGGCCAATAATACCCGTTAGCCCCTCTTCAATGGGCACGTGCACAGAATCAGCAAAGGTTTTGAAACCCGCAATATGAAGCGACCGAAATTCCACCGAACAAGCAAACCGTTATTGTATAACCACTATTTTATGACCACGGGGGATGTCACGGGAATAGAATTTAGCCCTGGAGATTCTGGCACAGAAATACCAGTGGCATTAAGGCGACGGTTAATGGCATCGCGGAAAATCTGCACATCTTGAGAGCCTTGAATTTTTTCGCCGCTTTCAGGAAAAATGAAGGTGGGAGTAGATTGTAAGCCCCATTGCTTACCGCCTTCAAAACGGGAAGTTACAATACCTTCTTCCAATTTTTTAGAATCGAGACAGGCAACAATTTTTTTATCATCCAAACCAGCTTCTAAGCCAAAGCGGGATAATCTGGTTCTAAAATCCATGGAGGCAGCCCAATCATCTTGATGTTCAAACAACAAGGAGGTAAAGGCAGGAAATTGTGCAGCTGGCAAACAGCGGGCTAATTGAGCGGCGCGTAAGGCTGGCTCGTTCAGCGGGTAGTCGCGGAAAGTGATTTTTAATAGCCCTTTATCCACATATTCCAATTTCAACAAAGGTAGAGTTTGTTTGTGGAACATGGCGCAATGGCCGCACGATAAGGAATAATATTCAATAATTTTTACCGGCGCGTTTTCTGCACCAATAGAACGCTCTGCCAAGGCTTCGGTGATATTGATTCCATTATCAATAACGGGTTTAGCAGTGGCTGTGGCTGGTTGGTTAGCGGAATCGGTTGGGCTGGCTTTTGTATCTACCTTAGTATCCGCTTTTGTGTCGGTGGTTTTGGTATCGGCAGTAGTCAGAGGGGTGGTTTCTTGCTTTGCGGGCGGCTTTACCAACATTTGCGCAGCGTCTTCAGCCAGCGCAGGGCTTGCAACAGCAACCAATATTAACATGGCAATAATACGCATCTTCATTTGGCCAATATCCTTCACATAAATTCATCTCTTTGTATTATCACAGCCCTAGAAAACTGCAACACGGTTTTTTTAGCTTTTTATGGGTTTGCCCTCTTTACTCGGGGCAAGAATGGCTTATCTTACGGCGTGTGGCTGTGGGGTTGGGTGTAATCAAATCACATGTATGGTGTTGCGCTGAAAATGCTGGTGGGCGATACCAGTAAATATATAGGCATTATTTTTGGCATTACCTTTGCGGCTCTTATCATGACGCAGCAACCCGCTATTTTTGTGGGATTGATGGAGCGTACCTTCAGTTTAATTACCGATGTTTCATACCCGCAATTATGGGTGATGGATTCTAAGGTGCAATATGTTGATGATATTAAACCCATGCAAGATACGAAGCTCTTAAGGGTGCGGGGTGTTGAAGGGGTGGCATGGGCGGTGCCGTTTTTTAAGGGCAGCGTGCGGGCGCGTACCAGCGATGGTAAATTTCAGAATGTGGTGATGGTGGGGTTGGATGATGCTACCTTAATTGGTGGCCCAGGGGATATGCTGAGCGGCAAATTAGAAGATTTGCGCCATACCGATGCGATTATTGTGGATAGGGATGGCGCGGAAAAACGCCTGCGCCGTTCCCTGCCAGATGGTACAAGCCGGCCATTAGAGTTGGGCGATAGTTTGGAAATTAATGATCGGCGGGCGGTGGTGGTGGGTATTGCCCGTACCACGCGTAGTTTTCAATCGCAGCCCCTTATTTACACCACCTATCAGCGTGCCATTCAATTTTCACCAGCAGAACGGCTGAAGCTTTCTTTTATTCTAGCGGGGGTTACTACGGGCTATGATGTAGAAAAAGTAAGGCTGGCTATTAATAATTCAACGGGTCTCATTGCGCGCACGGCGGCAGAGTTCAAAAAAATGACGTTGGATTATTTTTTAACCAATACGGGTATTCCCATTAATTTTGGTATTTCAGTGGGGCTTGGTTTTTTGGTGGGCGCAGCCATTGCCGGGCAAATGTTTTTCAACTTTACCCACGATAATATCCGCCAATTTGGCGCCTTGAAAGCCATGGGGGCTTCTAATGGCTTACTCACCCGCATGATTATGCTGCAAGCCTTATTATCAGGCTTCACGGGGTGGGGGCTTGGGGTGGGGTTGGCGGCATTATTTGGCTATTCTATGCGCCATTCTATTCTAGCTTTTCGCTTGGTGTGGGAAATTTTGGGGCTAAGCGGGGCAGGGGTGTTATTAATTGTGCTGATTGCGGCGCTTATTTCTATTCGTAAGGTGGTGGTGTTGGAGCCAGCCATTGTGTTTAAGGGCTAAACAGATGAATAGCATAATCGCACAAAATATTGCCCCAGAAAATGTTATAGCCCCTGAAAATGTTATAGAATGCAAGGGCATTACTAAAAATTATGGCGAGGGGGAGCGCGCGGTAAAAGCCTTGCGCGGTATCGATCTTACCATTCGCCGTGGTGAATTATTCATGCTGGTGGGGCCTTCTGGTTGTGGCAAAACCACCCTTATTTCGGTGATTGCCGGCATTTTAACCGTGAGTGCTGGTCAATGCCTTGTATTGGGGCAGGATATAGGCCAAATGCGGAGCCGCGATTTACTAGCGTTTCGTGCCCGCCATATTGGCTTTGTGTTTCAAGCCTTTAATTTATTGCCCGCATTAAATGCCACTGAAAATGTGGCCGTGCCGTTATTAATTAATAAAGTGCCTAAAAAGCAGGCATTGCAGCAGGCAGCCGCCATGTTGGAACAGGTGGGCATGGCGGATAAGTTACGGGTATTGCCCAGCCAGCTTTCTGGAGGGCAGCAGCAGCGCGTGGCCATTGCAAGGGCTTTGGTGCATCAGCCCGATATTGTTGTGTGCGACGAGCCAACCTCGGCTCTCGATCATCGCACGGGGCAGCAGGTGATGAGCTTGATGCAGGAATTAGCGTCCACCCATGGCCATACTTTGGTGATTGTTACCCATGATAACCGCATTTACCCTTATGCCAGCCATATTGGCCAAATGGATGATGGGGTGATTACGGCTATTGGTACAGCAGGCAGTATGGTGAGTGTTGATTAAAAAATGGCGTAAGGAATTAAGGATAATGACGGCAATATTAAAAAAATGGCTATTTCCTGTGTTGGCCGTGTTGGGTTTGCTGGCGGGGGTGAATTATATTACCCACGCCGCGCCACCACCACCCACCGCGCAGCCAGTGGCCATGCCGCCCGCCATTCCTTTTACCCATTATATTGGTGGGGCGGGTATTACTCAACCCATGTCGGAAATTATTGCCATTAGCCCGCAAAGCAGCGGTGTGATAACCGAAATACCAGTAAAAGCAGGCAATAAGGTGAAAAAAGGCCAGTTATTGATGGTGTTGGATGAACGTCAAAGCAAGGCCAATTTAGCTGAAGCAGAGGCCAAATTAGCCCAAGCCAAAGCGGTGGAAAGTGAAGCCAGAGCCCAATATGCTTTGGTGCAAAAATTGCAGGATAAAAAAGCCCTGAGCCGTGAAGAAATATTGAATAAATTGCACGCCAGAGAAAAAGCTGAAGCCGCCACCAAGCAAGCGCAAGCAGCATTAGAAACAGCTAAAACCACCCTATCCTTATTAAAAGTAATCGCACCCATAGAGGGCACGGTGCTAACGGTGGATGCAAGGGTAGGGGAATATGCTAATGCTAATAGTGCAACCCCTTTGATACGCCTAGGGGATATTTCTTTTTTAGATATAAGGGTGGATATAGATGAAAATGATGCTTGGCGTTTTCAAGCAGGGGCAGAGGCCATGGCCTATGTGCGCGGTAACCCTGCTATCAGCACCAAGCTTGATTTTGTGCGTATCGAGCCCTATGTTCGGCCTAAAAAATCACTCACGGGGGATAGCAGCGAGCGCGTGGATACAAGAGTGTTGCAGGTGATTTATCGTTTCGCACCCCAAAATTTGCCTATTTATAGCGGTCAGCAGATGGATGTGTATATCAAAACAGATAATGCAGAGAAACCTTAATGAACCCCATATCACGCGCTGCCTTATTCATGGCCGGGTTATTATTAACGGCTTGTAGCCACCACCCCGCCACACTGCCCTTGCCGCTTCCTTATCAACATTGGCTGGAAGCGGAAAAACTGCCACAGCGCAGCAATCAGTATCAACCGCAGCAATGGTGGCAGGGGGATGAACGGCTAAAACAATTAATTGCTAATGCCACTTTGAACGCGCCGCAGGTTAAATTGGCCCTTGCCCGTTTAGAAGAAGTGCAGGCCTTAAAAAAACAGGTGGAAGCTACCCAATGGCCAGATTTTAGTGGCATGGCTTCTGCTAGCCGTGGCCGCCAGAATGCGATAGGGGGGAACCGTAATGCAGGAATTTTCAACAATGTAGAATTAGGGGTTAATGCCAGTTGGGAGTTGGATTTATGGGGTTTTGATCCTGCTCACCGCGCGGCCGCTGCTTTACTGCAAAACCAGCAAGCGCTGTATGATGATGCGTTGCTGAGCTTAAAAATTCAACTCACCACCCATTATGTGGCGTGGTTAGAAGCCACTGAGCGGTTGAAAATGCAGCAAGAAGCAGTGCAAGAACAACAAAAAATTCTGGCACTATATCAAGATTTAGAGCAAGCAGGGCAAATTCGCCCCGATGAAACAATTGCCATAGAGCAGAGCCTCTATGATTTGGTTATGGGGTTGCCGCCCCTCAATAATTTGCAAAAATCAGCTTTTCATGCCATGCGGGCACTTTCTGGCATGGAAGCAGGCCAATTAACCGCCTTATTAAAGGCAGATGTGCGGCCAACAAAAAAAGCCGATGATAATGATAAAAGCCTGCAGCAATTGCAGGAAAATAGTGTGTTATCGCCGCCCGATCCTGAAAAAGTGATGCTACAGCGGCCAGATGTGCGTGCCGCCAGCCATCAGCTTATTTATGCCTTGGCGCGGCAAGAGGTCAGTGAAGCTGAAAAATATCCCTTGATTAATCTCACCGCATTATTGGCATTGGGTAGTGGGCAAGCGGGGCAATTATTGCAAGCGGGGAGTTTATTGTGGAATGGTAAGGGGCTGGTAAGCTTTCCATTACTGGATTTTGGCCGTATAGACGCAAAAATTGACGAACAAAAAGCAAAAGTAACGCAGGCAAAGGCCTTATATGAGCAGGTGATGGCCACCACCTTGCAAGAAGTAGAAACCGCTTTAGCCGAAGGGCAGCAGGCAACAAATCTGTATCAGCAAAGCCAGAAAAAATTACAACAAGCCCTGAAAACAGCAGAATATAGCCATGGGCGTTATTTGGCAGGGCTAGAAAGTAAACCCAATCTGCAACTGGCAAAGTTGGCGGTTTTGTTACAAAAACAGCAATTACTTCATAGCCAAGCAGAGATCATTCGGGCAAATATTAAACTCATTACAGCGATTGGGGGCTGAAATACACTAATCATTAAATATAAATTGCTATGGTGGGGGTGTCTGAAAAACAAGCAGGATTTTTTATCATGTCCACTGCCCTCAATAATTTGCCCTTGGCTTCAAAGCTTTCTGCCGCAATTGCCATTTTTACCCTGCCAATTGCCCTGATGGGTTTTTTTCTAGTAACAGAAAAACAGGGGTTGATAGATTTTACGCAAAAGGAAATTTATGGGGTGCAATATATTAGGGCAACCAATGCAGGGCTTGGGGTATTGGCGCAAAGAAACCCCGCTGTGGCCGATATTGAAGCCATAAAACAAAAAATAGCGGCGGCTGAAAAAAATGATGCAGGCAGGCTTGAAATATCGGCCAAAACCTCGGGACTACTAAACCAATTGGCCAATTACACCAGCGATCATCAAGCCACTGTGGTTGGGAAATTATCCGATATTATCTCCCTAGCATCAGATAATTCTAATATTACCCTTGATCCCGATATGGACTCTTATTATGTGGGCGATTTATTGGTGAACCAAGCGGGTAACTTACTAAAATACACCACTGCCTTAGTGAATAATGTTAGCGAGACTGCCGCCCAGAAAAATGACGAGCGAAAATTAGACTTAAAAATAGATTTTGCCAAAGCAGAAGAAGGCGTAAGCAATAGTGCCGCCAGTTTTACTAAGGGTTTATCTAAAGCCATACAAGGCAATGGGGATGGTACGGTAAAGAAAAACCTTGAAGAGCATGGCAAAAAGGTTATTGCCAGCGTAGAAGCATTACAATCTAGCATAAAAGCTAATGATTCTTCTGCCATTATAACAGCCGGTGAAGCCCTTATTCAGCAGATTAATACATTTAATGCGGCGGCTGCCGACCAACTGGAATATTTGTTGCAGGCAAGGATTAGTGGTTTTCATGCTGTGATTGCCCGCAATTTGGGTGTTGCATTTGCCTGCGTTTTATTGGGTGCATTAATTTCATTCTTGGTTATTCGTTCTATCACCAAGCCATTGAATAATGTAACGGCGTTGATGCAGAAAATTACCCAGGGTGATCTGGATATTAGTTTGCCTGAAAATAACCGCGGGGATGAAATTGGTAAATTAATTACCGCCTTACGTTCTTTCCATGAAGCAGCCACCGCTAGCCAGCGGGCGCAAGCGGCAGAAAAAGAAAGAATGCGCAAAGAGCAACAACGCGCCGAGCGCATTCAAGATTTGAACAGCGAATTTAATGAATCGGTGCATGTGGCGCTTAAACATTTGGATGGGGCGGTACAACAGTTGAATAACATGGCCGATAGCATGGCACATGATTCATCGCAAGCCACCAGTCAGGCATCCACCGTGGCTAGTGCAGCTGAACTGGCGTCACAAAATGTGCAAACCGTGGCGGCAGCAGCAGAAGAATTATCGGCCTCTATTCAAGAAATATCTGCCCGTATCGCCGATTCTAACCTTGTGGCCAAACAAGCAGCCGAAGAAACCAAAAACACTAAACAGATTGTAGAAAATCTATCGGTGGCCACCAATAAAATTGGCGAGGTGGTGGATTTAATTAACCGCATTGCTGGCCAAACCAATTTATTAGCCCTGAACGCAACCATTGAAGCCGCCAGAGCAGGCGAAGCAGGTAAAGGCTTTGCGGTGGTGGCGTCTGAAGTAAAAGCGCTGGCCAATCAAACATCTAAGGCCACGGATGATATTATTGAACATATTACCGGCATTCAAAATTCAGTGGGGGCGGTGATTAAAGCCATTGATAATATTGATACCACCATTACCAAGGTAAATTCAATTTCCATCACTATTTCTGGTGCGGTGGAAGAGCAAGGCGCGGCCACCAGTGAAATTGCCCGCAATGTGAACGAAGCCGCCTGTGGTACGGCAGAAGTGACCAGTAATATCAGCCGCATCACCCAGATTGTGGCTGCTACGGGTAAAATATCGGCCGATGTGGTGAATGCCGCCAAAGAGTTGGATAGGCAAGCCGAACAAATGGAAGAAGATGTGGCCACTTATCTTAGCAATATCAAGGCTATATAGAGTGAGAACTCATGCGTGTTGAGCGTCTGATGGCCTTGATATAATACTGCAAATTGATGGTGTTGTTGGCAATAGCCTTGATTTTAAGATATTTATCTCATATAAATGCGGTGTTTTAAGTGATTTATATGGGTGTGGTGAATGGCTATTACCAACGTGAGTTTGGGAAGTATTGATAGAACAGGGATAGTATACACTGAGGCTGCATACCCGCTTCTTTTTGATGATGCCCACCAACTTGCTAATCGCATCGCGCAAAAAACCTTGGCTGATTTGGGGGTAACAGACATATATTTCACCAATCCACCCCTGGGCAGTGCAACGGTGCAATTGTGTTTTATTGTAAAAAATGATTATGAAGCATTAAAAAGATTCAAGGGAAGTTTTTATCAACACACCCAATTAGGGAGTTCTCGCGGTTTGATGCCGCAATCTTTTTCTGCCAGCGATGATAGTGGTTTTGCGGTGATTATTGACTTTGATCTAGCACCAACAGAGACAAAAGAACAAAAAATTGAAGAAGCTGCTAATGGGGTGGTTGATTTATTGCGTTCTGCGCAAAAACATCAGCGAGCCTCCCATGGCGCGGGGGGGTATATCCCAACATTGCTGGGCGCGGTATTGCTGGCCGCTGCAACGGGGGTTGCGGGTACATTTTTTTATATGAATAGTCAGTATAATGCTCAATTAGCTGAGCGTGATGCAACCATTACAGACTTGCGCGCGCAAATACAAAAACAGGCAGCTACCCTTGCCCTGTTACAAGATCCTAAATATCAACAAGCCGCCGCGGATAAAAAATTTATCCAAGATACAGTAGATAATGCCCAATGTTTTGTGGTGAAAACACCCTCTAATGTTGAACAAATAATCGCCTGTAACCCAACTCAACGTAGTAATTTAACTCAAGCACAAGAGCTGGAAAGAAAAGAATCCCAATTATTGTTGCAAAGCCGTGTTTGTATTATTAGTCAAGTTCAACCAGAAAATCTTCCGCGAGCAATATTTGAGAAGCATCCATTACGCTTTAGCTGCACCGAAAAACCCACCAGCGGCAGCAATAATAACAAACAATCTTCTAGTTTAAGTAATATTTTTACCTTGGCTAGCCAGCAAACAGAACTTCCGCTAACGCTATTAAATGCCCCTTCCCGTTCTAGCCGCCGCTTTTCCATGGGTTAGGTTTTTTATCAGCGTCAGTGACTATATGAACAAAAAACCAAGCCAATAAAAAACAGCCCTTAGGGCTGTTTTTTATTTATTTTCTGCATTTAATGAGCCGGAAGGCTACTAATTAAGAAGAAGCTTTGTTCAGGTTTTTCTCGATGATTTGTTGCTTCATGGAACGCAGGCGTCTGTCCAGCAGCGAATCGCGAGCGCTGGATAACCAAGAATCGATACCACCACGATGTTCAATGGTACGCAAACCATTAACCGATACACGCATACGCACAGCACGTTGCAATACTTCAGAGAAAAAGCTTACTTCCTGAAGATTAGGCTTAAAGCGGCGGCGAGTTTTATTGTTGGCGTGACTAACATTATTGCCAGTCATTACTGTTTTGCCAGTTACTTTGCACAAACGCGCCATGATATATACCTCAAGAATATTGTGTTGCTTACATTTATCAATAAAAATCTAACCTACTGATCGAATGATATTTCGTCAATAACGATCTTTCCACTGCGCCAATTATAAGCAGCATAGATGCAAAATATATTGACATATAAATATATCTTTATATACTGATAAAATCGGAATTGAAGGTAAAGAACTTGCGTAATTTAGAAATATGGGTGGAAACATTAAAGGCGTTGGCTGATCCCACGCGGCTGCGGTTGCTGCGTTTATGTGGGGAAGAAGAGCTAACGGTTTCTGATTTAACCGAAGTTTTAGGGCAAAGCCAGCCACGGGTATCGCGCCATTTGCGGGTATTGCAAGAGGCGGGTTTATTAGAGCGTACCCGTGATGGGGTATATGCCTATTTTCGTTTAACCCGTGAGGCATTGCCCCGCGCTTTGGTGCAACAAGCGTTGGCCGGCGTTTTGGATAGTGACCCCGAATGGCAGCATGATATTAAACGGTTGAAGGAACTGAATGAGCAACGCTTATTACAAGCCGAACAATTTTTCAAAAATAATGCCAGTGAATGGGACCGTATTCGTGCCTTGATGGTGCCAGATAGTTTGGTAGAAAATGCCATAGAAGGGTTGTTGGTGGGTCGCCTTCCTGGCGATATGTTGGATATTGGCACAGGGGCAGGGCGTATGTTATCGCTATTTGGGCAGCGGTTGCGGTCTGGGTTGGGCATTGATCTTTCCCGTGAGATGTTGAATGTTGCCCGCAGCCATCTGGCCAGAGAAGGGCTAGAGCATTGTGTGGTGCGTCAGGGGGATATGTGCCGCCTTTCTTTGCCCGATCATAGTTTTGATGTGGTGATCATTCACATGGCCTTGCATTATGCCGCCAAACCTTTGGAGGCAATCAGTGAAGCAGCCAGAGTGTTGCGCCCTACGGGTTTATTAATTGTGGTGGATTTTGCCCCGCACAACCAACAATATTTACAAACCACCCATGGTCATCGTTGGATGGGTTTTCTTAATAACGATATGCAAGAATGGTTAGAAAATGCCGGTATGGTGGGCACAAGCACCACAGATTTAGCCGGCGATAAGCTGAATGTGGTGGTATGGGCAGCGGTGAGGAAAGCAGAATGATGACAACAGAACAGATTCAAACGCCGGCTTTAGCGGTATTGCCTAGCCTTTCCAGTTTTACGGAAAAAGATGTGGCTATCAGCTTTGAGTTTTTTCCACCCAAAAGCGATAAGATGGAAGAGCAATTATGGCAGGCGGTGCATCGCTTATCGCCGTTGCATCCTTCTTTTATGTCGGTTACTTACGGGGCGGGGGGCTCTACCAGAACCCGTACCCATGCCACGGTTACAAAGTTGCAAGGTGAAACGGGCATATCTTGTGCTGCTCATCTTACTTGTGTGGGCTCTAATGTTCAGGAAATTGAGTTGATTGCCAATCATTATTGGGAAAGCGGCATTCGCCATATTGTGGCCTTGCGGGGCGATGTTCCACAAGATATGTCCGCTAAACCAGTGCCAGATGGGTTGAATTATGCCAGCGATTTGGTGCGTGCACTGAAAAAAGTGGCAGATTTTGATGTTTCGGTGGCGTGTTACCCAGAAAAACATCCTGAAGCCAGCTCCTTAGAAGTGGATATTGACCATTTAGAACGCAAGATTGATGCGGGTGCCAACCGTGCAATTACCCAGTTTTTCTTTGATGTTGAAGCGTTTGAGCGGTTTATGGAATTATTGGCCAAAAGGCGCATCAATATACCGGTTATTCCAGGGATTTTGCCCGTGAGCAATGTTGAGCGCACCCGTCAATTTGCTCAACAATGCGGTGCCCATATACCCGATTGGATGCAAAAGCGCTTCGATGGGTTGGATAATGACCCTGAAACCAGACAATTGGTGGCCATGGTGGTGGCGGTAGAACAATGCCGTGCCCTGCATCGCTTAGGGGTACGCCAATTTCATTTTTATACCCTTAACCGCGCTGAATTGGTTTATAGTATCTGCCGCATGCTTGGCATAAACTCCGAAGCTGCTCATAAGGTTCAGGCTAGACCATAAATTTTGCTTAAGCGTAACTGGTTTTTTTTATCTGACCGTCATGCCGATAATTTTGCTGCGGTGGTTGTGCGCGTGGTGGCTGGTTTTGTGGTGCTGGCCTTATGTTTTATGTTGGTTTTTCTGGCGCATGTGGCTTGGCCATTATTAGATAAGCCTGCTTTTACCGCGGCTATAAAGGGTGTGGTAGAAACCAGCCTCAATCAAGGAGGGGCTGAAGAACAGGCAGTAAGCGCAATAATCAGCGATAAATCCAGCCGATTATTGCTGGGCATTAATCATGCGCAGCAGCCCTTATTATGGGCAAGGCAACAAACAGAACGGGGAAGTTTATTAAAAAAGCTGCCCTTGCCGGATGATTTGCCCCTTAATGCCGGCAAATATATAGCTGATTTTCAACATGAGCAGCTTTTTCAGCTATTGCCAGATGGTAAAATACGCGTGGGGGCATTGTCTTTTACAGAGCGCACCATCCCATCTTTACCACAAAGTTCTGTGTTGCAAGGCGATCTAGCTATAGAAGATAATACCCATGTTTTTGTGCGCTCCATTCAAGAAGAGTGGCATGAAATTTCGTTAAAAATACATTGGGGGGAAGCGCTCACCCTGCCATTTAACCCTATACAGATTTTTTCTGCTAGCGCGGCGAATGCTGAAGGCAATAACAATGGAGCACAGCATTTTTTATTGCAGGCTGCGGATGGCCAATTAATGTTGGCTAAAGCCTTAAAGAAAAAAGCTTCATTGATGGATGGTGGCGAAGAAAAAGCGGTTGCTTTTAAGTTTATCCCGCTACCTAATCTTGAGGCCAATCTTCATGAACGTAAAATCTGGCCTTATATCAAGGCCGATGCTAGCCGGATCATCTTGCTATCGGCTGATGGTACATTGGATATTTATGGGTTGAAAGGCACGGAAATCACGAATAGCAAAAGCACAAAAATTGAATTGGAAGCAGGCGAGCAACTGACTGCTGCTGCATGGCATGATGGCGGGTATAGTTTTTTTATGGGCACCAGCCATGGGCGCGGGTTGTTGGCTCAGCTTCATCAACAAGGCTTAAATGCCGAGCAAGATGATAAAAAGCACCCCTTGTTTTATGTGAAACAACAATTATTGCTAGGACAAGGGGCGGTCGCTTCTGTTCTGGCTTCTCAGGCTAGCCGCACGGTTCTTTTTTCTGGAGCGGCGGGTTGGCAAAAACTCATCCATGCCACCAGTGGTGATGTATTGCTGGCACAAACAACGGTGCCAGCCAATAAAATGGCGATTGCTTTATTGCCCGATGATCAAGGATGGGTAAGCATGGCCGCTGATCATTTTACGGTACAATTTTTTGATTTGCATGATGTGGCCACCAGCTTGCGCTTGTTTTTTGCCCCTATCTGGTATGAAGGGCACGAGAAGCCAAGTTATTTATGGCAATCCACCACATCATCGGCGCGCGATGAGGCTAAATTATCGTTAGTGCCCTTGATTTTTGGAACAGCTAAAGCCTCTTTTTATGCACTATTAATTGCTTTGCCCTTGGGCATGGCAGCGGCCTTAGCGTCTGCCGAATTTTTAAGCCCCCGAAGCCGCTCTTATATTAAACCCGTGGTGGAAATGATGGCCTCCATCCCCTCGGTGGTGTTAGGTTTTGTGGCCGCTTTTGTGTTGATACCGATTTTACCACAATTATTGGGGTCATTGATGCTGGCGGTGTGGTTGCTGCCCGTGGGTTTTAGTTTTGTTGGCCGTTTGCTGGCGGTATGGAGTAGAAAACGTGAATTACCCAATGGCTATGTTGTACTTTTGTTGACCTTGCTGATGGTTGCTATTTGCCTGCTTTGTGGTTCATGGGCAGAACGGGTAATTTTTTATGGCAGCATGAATAATTGGCTGGCAGGAGAGCAGCCAATATTACGCTTTTGGCTGTGGTTACTATTTCCCTTATGCTGGTTGTTGCAATCTTTATTCATGCCCCGTCTGGCTGGTTATGAATTATTAAAGCCCTTGGCGGCGTGGTTGGCCGTGTTGCTGCCTTCTATAATAATGGCGCTGGCTTTGGCTTTATTATTGCAAAAATTGGCTGTTGACCCGCGTGGTGGTATATTGGGGGCTTATACCCAGCGCAATGCCTTGTTGGCCGGTTTTGCCGTGGGGTTTGCCTGTATTCCGGTGATTTATACCTTAATGGAAGATGCCCTGACCAATTTGCCAGATGGTTTGCGCCAAGCCTCGATGGCTTGTGGTGCCAGCCCATGGCAAACGGCCACCCGTATTTGCCTGCCTGCCGCGCGCAGCGGCGTATTGGCCGCGGTGATGTTGGCCACCGGCAGAGCTTTGGGGGAAACCATGATTGTGTTGATGACCACTGGTAATACCCCCATATTAGATAGTAACATGTTTAACGGGTTGCGCAGCCTTTCGGCGACCATTGCTATTGAAATTCCTGAAGCTGCGCGCGATAGCACCCATTACCGCGTGCTTTTTCTCTGTGCCTTGTTGTTGCTATTATTCAATATGGTCTTGAATATGCTGGCAGAAGCCTATAGGGAATATCATCGTCGTCGCTGGTTATAGCTGTTTAACTTTATACGCGTTAAGAAAGTTAAACAGCTATAACCATCAAGTTTTACGGCGCATCTGCGCCGCTGTATAATCACCATGAAAGAAAATCCATGACCAATAATCCTAAAACTGGGTTTTTTAGCCGCCTTAAGCAGGGGCTTAGCCGTTCTTCACAAAAACTCACCAGCAATATTGCTGGAATTTTTACCAAAAAGAAACTGGATAAGGAAACCCTGCAAGAACTAGAAGAAGCCTTGATTATGGCTGATTTAGGCCCTGCTTGTGCGGCCCGTATTACCGCAGAATTTGGTAAAAACCGTTTTGGCAAAGAAATTTCTGAACAGGAAATCAAAGCGATTTTAGCCCAAGAAATTAGCAATATTTTAGCGCCCGTGGCACAGCCATTAACCATAGCGCCGGCACAAAAGCCTTTTATTCTATTGATGGTTGGCGTGAATGGTGCGGGTAAAACCACCACTATTGGTAAGTTGGCGCATCAATGGTCTAAACAGGGCAAAAAATTGCTGGTGGTAGCAGGCGATACCTTTAGAGCCGCCGCCGTAGAGCAATTAAAAATATGGGCAGATCGTGCCAATGTGCCTGTATTAATGGCCGCCGAAGGAGGGGATGCCGCAGCCCTAGCCTATCAGGCACTAGAAAAAGCCATGGCCGAACAGATAGATATTGTGTTGATTGATACCGCTGGCCGCTTACAGAACAAGGCCAATTTAATGGCTGAATTGCAAAAAATTATTAGGGTGATGCAAAAGCTTATTCCCGATGCCCCGCATGCCGTGTTGCAGGTATTAGATGCCACCACGGGGCAAAATGCGGTACAACAGGTAGAAATATTCCGCGAAATGGTGGGGGTTACTGGCTTGGTTCTCACAAAATTGGATGGTTCGGCCAAGGGGGGGATTTTGGTGCAATTGGCTGAAAAATTTGCCCTGCCCGTGCCTTTTATTGGGGTGGGAGAAACGGCAGATGATTTACAACCATTTGATGCAGCAGAATTTGCTGCCTCTTTGGTGGATGTGGAGTAGGTTATAGCCTGAAGGCTGAGCGGATCATTTTTATATATTCTCTGGCCAATAGCCGCAAAAAATAGATTTTCTTTTCTGGATTATCGGCTGAAAATTGGGGGGTGGCCACGGCCATGGCTATAATTTTTACATGGGGCATAGCGCGTTGAAATTCTACCAATGCTCTGGGCATATGATAATCAGCCGTTACCAGCCATAATGATTCTATATGATTATGTTCCACCCATATTTTAGCTTCTGTGGCATTGCCTTGGGTATCTTGAGCTAGATAGCCCAAATCCATTTTTTTATCCAGCTCACTTTGATGGGCATGGGGCATCGCCAACAGTAATTCTGGCTTTTTCACTTGGTTATTCACGCCGCTTAATAGCAGCTTTTCTGCTTGTGATTGTTGTAATAACTCATAGCCTTTTTCTAACCTACCCTTGCCACCAGTGAGCACCACTACCGCATCCAATTTCTGTAGTTCTATATGCTGGTTTTTATAGCCATGCACCGTGAAGGCAAAGCGCACAAAGCCGCCTAGAAACAGCAAACAGCAACATAGCGAAAGGGTTAATAGCAGCTTTAACATATACTAACTGTAGCAATTTACTGTAAGGCTGTCAGTATGGTTTGTGCATTGGTGGACACCATGCCCTGATAGTTGGCAGCAGGTCCTTGCCGTGCTAGCCCATCCACATAAAGGGGGGCACCCATGATAATGCCAGTTTCTGCCTGTAATTGCTGGATAAGGCTGGAAGAATTATTATGTTCAAAAAAAGCCGCCTTAATATGCTGTTGTTTAATGAGATTAATCATGCCCGCTAATTTTTGGGGCGATATATCGGGGTTATTATCCAAACCACTGATAGGGGTGATGGTGAGGCCATAATCTTTAGCAAAATACCCCAACGCATCGTGCGAGGTAATAAAATGGCGGTTGGATTCAGGCAAGGATAAGACGGCCTGAATAATGTGCTGATGTTGTTCTTGCAAGCCTTTAATATAGATTTGGGCATTTTTTTCATAATCATCCGCATGGGCGGGGTCTAGTTTTTTGAAAGCTTCGGTTATATTGCGCGCATAAATAATGCCATTATTGAGCGAATGCCATACATGTGGGTCGGGCAGCTGTCGCTTATCATACAACAAGGCAATTCCATCGCTGGCGGTGAGGATAGTGCCTTGATAATGAGCGGCTTGCGTGAGTTTAGCCACCCATGGTTCAAAATTTAAGCCATTGATGATAAAAATCTGGGCGGTGGAGAATAATTGTAAATCCCCCGCGGTGGGTTGCCAACCATGGGGGTCATCTTCAGCTTTTAATAGGCTGTGCACCAGCACATGCTCTTTACCGATTGTTTGTGCTATGTCGGCCAATACAGAAAAACTAGCCACTACTTGCAGCGGTTTGGCTTGTGTTTGCGCTTGCACTAACCAAGGGCACAATAGAAAAATAACCGTTAGGAGAAGGCGGATGAATAGCATTTTTACCCCGAAAAATGTGATTTTGGGCGGATAATTTGCCGTAATATGCCTTGTTCTTTGCCAAAAAACACCGAAAATAAGTAAGCTGCGCCACAAAATAAAATAATAGAAGGGGCGGATGGCCAGTTCATGTAAAAAGAAAACACCAAGCCCAATATGCTGGCACTACTGGCCACCAGCCATCCCACCAATATCATGCCCCATAATGTTTGGGCCCAAAATTTTGCCGTGATGGCTGGCAGCATCATTAACCCCACCACCATCAACGTGCCCAAGGCTTGAAACCCCGCCACCAAATTCAGTGCTACCAACCCTAAAAATAGTAAATGGCTCCATAATCCCATCGGGCTGACTTGGCGCAAAAAGCTGGGGTCAACGCATTCTGCAATTAAAGGGCGGGCTAAAATGGCTAATAGGATTAAGGTAAAGGCCGTTACCGCCATGATGATGTATAAAGAAATATTATCCAAGCTGAGCAGAGAACCAAACAGCAAATGCATTATATCAATATTACCGCTATGCTGGTTGATAGCGGGGGAAAGCAGCATCATGCCGCTGGCCAAAGAAATAAGGTAAAAGCCGCTTAAGCTGGCATCTTCTGCTAAATCGGTATAGCGATTCACCACACCAGCGCCTAAAGCCACCAGCAACCCAGCCACCAAGCCACCAATACTCATGGCGGTGATAGAGAGGCCGAATAACAAATAACCAATAGCCGCGCCGGGTAAAATGCCATGCGCCATGGCTTCTCCCAATAAACTCATGCGCCGTAATTGCAGTAAAACCCCCAAGGGTACAGCCCCCAAAGAAAGAGCTAAACAACCAGCCAAAGCGCGGCGCATGAAGGCGTAATCAGTAAAAATACTAGCCAATATCATGATGTGCACCCTTATGCAGCGTGAATGTTGGTGCAAGCATGGGGGTGCTCTGCCCATGCTTCTGCCATATGGCGGCTTTTTTGCAGGTTAGTTTCAGATAATACCGCTTGGCTGTTGCCCCAAGCCACGGCTTGCCGTGCCATTAATAAGGTTTGGGGGAAATGCTGCTGTACCATCTCCAGATCATGCAATACAGCAATAATGGTTTTTTGCTGCTGATGCCAGTGGTGCACAATATGCAAAAGATCGGCGGTGGTTTTACTGTCTATGGCGGTAAATGGTTCATCCAACAGCACCACAGCACTATCTTGCAGCAATACCCGTGCAAATAATAAACGCTGCATCTGCCCGCCCGAAAGGGTGCGGATTGGTCTTTTTTCAAAACCCGTAAGCCCCACGGCGGCTAAGGCTTCTTCCGCTTGCTGTTGCCATTTTTTATTAATAGCACGCCAGAAACCAGTTTTATGCCATAAACCAAGGCTAAGCAGTTCAAAAACCGTGATGGGAAAGCGGCGGTCAATATCCGCCTGTTGCGGTAGATAGGCAATATCGCGGCGAGAGCAGTTCCATTCAATATGGCCTTGAAATGGTTGTAATTGCCCGCCCAACCCCAATAACAGGGTGGATTTTCCACTACCATTAGGCCCCACCACCGCCGTCATCGAGCCTTTAAGAAAACTGCCTTCCACATGATGCACGGCTGGATGCCGCCCATAACCCAAGGTTACATTGGAAAGCTTTATGAGAACATCTGCCGCTGCCATGTTATGCGATGCTCCATACAAAAAATGGCAGCACCAGCAATAATAATAAGGCCACAAATAACAAACGCTGAAATATGGATAGGGTAAGCATCATCGTGCATTAAAAAACAACATAATGTGTTATTGTATAACATATTATGTTGGGCAAAAAAAGCCCAAGCCTTTACTTGCTGATGCGACCGAAGGGCAAAATATGCCCCTCTTTAATTTACACCAGAAATACCGCCATTAAGGCAAGCAATACAACCACACTAATAACGCCAATTTTGGTGAAATGGGTAAATTTTGCCCAAGCAAATTGGTGCGCGTGAACATCCTTACCATAGGGGGCAATGGTTTGTGGTTTAGCCATGATATATTTCCGTACTATTGAATGATATAATGATTGTCATAAAAACAATAAATACTGAAAAATTCAACAAAAAATCCAGAGGTGGGCTGATTTCCCATCCTCTGGCTATTTTCTATTTTTTTATGGTTGGCTTTTAGTAAGAAACGGTAACGGTAGCAGTGCCGGTGTAGGTGCCAGCTTTAGCGGATT
>JBMOFM010000018.1:0-57301 GCA_049318825.1 Alphaproteobacteria bacterium
TGAACAAATATCTATCCCACTCCCCACACTCACGCAATGTGACATCCTCGCATGTTTAGAAAAAGTTTTCAGGGGCTCGATCTATGGCTTACAAAATCTTAAAATTCTTCCTGTACACTATTATAATGTTGGTTTTAATGGGCTTACAGCAATCGCCATCCCGACTAAACAAAAACTGATACCGTATAAAAGCCCATAGGAGAGACTATTATTGTACAAAAAAGATCTGTGATTGGTAATTTACTAACCTGTTTTTTATTTTCACCCTGTTAGAAAATGGTGAGTAACGTTTTTATTTGTCTAACAATGTACATTCCCTCCATGAACTTCTTAATAGAAGCGAAAGCCTGTGCAACATGAATGAGCAAAACAGAAAAGCTGTTGCTCATGAGAACAATGGCTCATTGGAAGCTGCAGCCAAACTAGAAAGTGATGCGCTTTTTCTAGCGGGTGGGCCAGTGCTTCCAAGACTGCGAGATCATGATAATTTTATTAACGAAACAGAGGATTTCCTAGTATTTAATGCAGATACACAGGATACTCCATCAATAAATTGGGATGATTTTCTTCTAGCGCACGCCGATTCACTAGAAAAAGTTTCATTATATAATGAAGAAACTATTGAAGAACAGACCGAATCATTCTCTCCTATATTTGAAGATACAGACAGACACTCGATTCCCAGTGAAGAAAACTGGAAGAAACACCGTCTTCTTCCTGAAGAAGATGATGAGCTGTTACCTAGAATTGAAAATGATAGCGCTGCTATTGATTCTATAAAGCAGCAAACCAGCGAAAGAATGGAAGACAATATACAGTCTGATTTTTCGCGCTTAAATTCAGAATTAGCATCAGCATTATCGCCCCCAACGGCGCAAACACCATTTGTGGTGAACCCAATACTCCAAGAAAAGCTGAACTCTCGTTATCAGCCGCCCTCTGGCAATCAACCACTCCCACCTCTACCGCAGGCAACCGCACCAGACCCCCTGCTTTCTGCAGCTTTCGGTTACCACGCTAAAAAAAATAATACTCATAAAACTGAAGCTACCCCACCAGAAAAACATCCAATAAAGCCCAATTCGGGGATAGGCTTCCAAGCTCCCTATCTCCCCAGAGTAGAAAACAACAATAATGGCAAACAACGTTTATTATATTCAATTCAAAAACGAATCACTACAATCACTCGTCTTATCTTCTCACCTTTTACTGGTTTTATTATTGCAATTTCTATAATGGCTTTTGCGTTTTGTTATAGCACATCCACCAGATTATTTATAAAATCTAACCTTACTATTATCAGCCCATTGGTATGGACAGCTAATCAGGTAGAAAAATACCGACTCGATCAATGGTCGGATTACATTGTAAAACTCATAGAATATCAAATTTTACGATTCTATATTAACACCTATAATTATATCCGCCATAGCGATGTTCAACAAACAGCTAACACGGCCGTTCAAACCAACTCTAACCAGCCACTGGCCACTACCGCCTACCGCACCGATTTACCTAACTCAACAAAAGCAATGGGTGCCGCTCCGCAACCATCTGTACGCAAGAAAATTCCCCAAGGAAAAAACTCTATAAAGCGGCCGTCTGAACACTAGAAAAAATATTGCGGGAACTTGCTCTTTAATGATTGTGCAGGATTAGCAACCGTATCATTTTTAGTAGGCGCTCCCTATTTTTCAGCATAGCAAAATGAAGCAAAGTCAAAGTTTTCCCACAATATAGGAGGGGACTTTTTTCTAGCCTTCGTAAAAATTCTAGCCATTTCCTCCCCATCTTTACTCTGGTCACTTGTGCGAATAATCTCGCCTGTTATATAGTTCACATCAATTTTTGTGCCACAGGCGCATTTTCTATCCATCTGCGCAATAGTTAAACCGATAAGATGCAAACCTGTTTTGTCATCCCGCCATTTCTGATGGCATATCCGAGCAGACCATGACCCCATAGACGTAGCGTCAGTGGTCGCGATGTGTAGAATCTCTTTCTCGATCTTGAATAGCTGTAAGCCTGATTTTTCTATAAAATTGGGCTGGTCATCAATAAAATGTGCTGCCCCCAACTTCCAATATGAAAAATTTCCCGATTTATCGCCTAAAAATATAAGAACCAACGGCTTGGAAATAGATTCTATAGAAATAAGAAACGCCAAATCTTCAACTTGATCGTTATTAAGATCCCCCTTAGCACGAGCTATCTCTTGAGAATGGGGTATCTTTATCTCTTTTTCCTTCAGCTTTCTTCCACTGAAATGCATCCATATATTATTAGAAAGGCTAGCATCTTCTGCATACAACGGCCATATCGGGGAAGCAGTTAGCAAAACCAAAGTAACTATAAAAAACATTTTGTTCATAACAATATTTAACCTAAATACCTAGGTGAGAGCATTTTATAGCAAATAATATACGAACTTCTACAATAGATACTATGTTTTTTCGATTTCTGAGCCATATTGCTGATGCCCCCCCCCTACCATTATGACTCGTAAGGCTCTAGCTTATTAATTTTACTAAAGAGTGAGGAAATAAGCACCATCATGAATATAAAAACTATACCGGCTACTCCAACCACATAAAAATGTGATTTTGCCGTGAAGCTAGTAACAAAACGCTCAAATCCATAAAGATAAAAAGCTGGAAATAAGATAAAAGACAGTAATGCTACCCGTAAACAATCAAAGAACACCGCGATTTTTTTATATTTGCCTAATGTAGCCAAGGTTTTTTTGCCGATCAGAGCCATATCCAGCAACTTAGATTGATCTTGATCCACGAAATAAACAATAGCTGCTTTCAATGCCGCTTCAGATGCCTCAGTCATTGTTACAGGAACATCCGCTTTGCTCAGCACTACTTCATCGGTTGCTCTTTTTCCACACAAGGCAACCACACGACCATAAGATTGTTCACTTTTAATTAAATCGATCTTTCTTTGATCATTTGATTCGGCCATAAAATCATCCACGCCAGCTTCACGAGCAATCACCTCTCCAGCCAACACACTATCCCCAGTAATCATTACACTTCTAATACCATGCTTACGCACAGCTGCTAATTTTTCAGTAATACCTTGCTTAATGGTGTCTTTAAGATGCAATACCCCAATCAACTTACCCGCTTTACCAACAGCAAGGGTTGTACCACCGGATTTTGCGATTCGCTCGACAGGACCCAACATAGCAATAGGCGCATAAAATTTATCTTGTGACTTATCGGTACTTAAATAAGACAGCAAGGCATCCATAGCGCCTTTTCTTATCTGTGTTCCATCATCCAAATCAACCCCACTCATCCGTGTTTCTAAGGAAAAATGGTGATAGGTTTTTATTTTTGAAATATCGGGATCGGCACTAAAACGTTCTTTTGCCATTTTTATAATAGAACGACCTTCTGTGGTTTCATCGCCAATCGAACAATATGCAGCCGCCAATGAAAGTTCTTGATTGCTAACACCTAGGCTAGGATAAAATTCTTCTATGGTACGGTTACCACTGGTGACATTACCGGTTTTATCAATAAGCACAGCATTCACTTGGCTGGCTTTTTCAACGGCAGTAGCCGTGCGTAAAATAATGCGGTTGCGTAAGAATGCTAATAAAATAAGGGGTCGATACAACCAATACATGGTGCCTGAACATATCGGCAACATTAAAGCCGCAAAAGCAAGGAATACAATGGGTGATAAGCGTAGAGAGCCAATACCAACTCCTGAGTTTCTACCGATATAATAAATAACGGAGACAAGCAATAAACTGATAATGCTCAAGGCAAATATCTTAAAGCGTGAGATTGATTCGCGCTTGGTTAACTCGCTATCATTACCAATAACATTTTGGGTAAGCTTTAATGGGTTTACATCAGTAATCTGCTGCGTGACCTCAGCAACAATTGTACCTTCTAAAATCTTGGCCCGTTGGTTGATGAAATTTTCACCCGTAGCCGTGTTTTTTTTTGCAACAACTTTTTCCCGGTTGGATATACCTTCTTCAACTTTTGCCTCTCCTTGAATAATTTTTACAGCCACGGGCACGGTATCCCCCGTTTCTAGAAGGATCAGATCACCAACATTCAAATCAAATGCAGAGGTTATGATGGTTGCAGCCGTAATATTAGGGGACAGAATTTTTTTAGCATTATGCCGCCCACCATTAGGAATTAATAATTTTGCTGCCTGCAAACAAGAAACTTCAGCTTTCACGCGGAAATAGCATGAAAATAATAATAAGGCTGATAATACACCTATAATCAGCCAATCATTGGCCTGCTGCTCAGCTTGTGATATCACTTTAAATAGAGTGATTAGCCCAACAATTAAAATAATTTCTACCCCCAGTAAAGCTGGATGCCGCACCAGATAAAGAGGCGACAACAGCTTAAATATTTGAGGGAGAATCTGGTGTTTTGTATGTTTATCTGACACAGCACATCCATTCGTTCATATGAACAAAAATTAGCGAATAACTTAAGAACTCAGCTGGCAGCGAGTTGCTGACTGGGCTGATCTTGCGTGGGATCACGCAACACATAACCCCTACCCCAAACCGTTTCGATATAATTATCGCCATCAGTAGCAGAAGCCAGTTTTTTTCTAAGCTTACAGATAAAAACGTCGATAATCTTTAACTCGGGCTCATCTATTCCACCATAAAGATGGTTAAGAAACATTTCTTTGGTAAGAGTTGTTCCTTTACGCAAGGATAATAATTCTAAAATTCCATATTCTTTACCCGTCAGGTGCAGCGGTGCACCTGCAACATCTACTGTGCGGCTGTCTAAATTCACCGCTAATTTGCCTGTTTGGATAATGCTTTGAGAATGGCCTTTACTCCGACGAATAATCGCTTGGATACGGGCAATCAATTCCCTTTTATCAAAAGGCTTGGTCACATAATCATCGGCCCCAAAACCAAGCCCCTTGATTTTGGCGTCTAACTCGGTAAGGCCAGATAACAACAAAATAGGCGTCGCCACGCGGCCAGCGCGCAAACGGCGTAGAACCTCATATCCATCAATATCGGGAAGCATGATGTCGAGTAATATGATGTCATAATCATAGAGCTTGCCTATTTCAAGACCATCCTCGCCCAGATCGGTGACATCAACCACAAACCCCTCTGATTTCAGCATTAGCTCAATGCTACGAGCCGTAGAGCTATCATCTTCAACAAGTAAAACGCGCATATCAGCTTCCTTTTAAGCATAAGGTTGAATTTATCTATCCTTAATCATCCCATCACATCGAAGTGATGATTTTTTTCTCCTATACCTATTGTTAACCTACATTAATGTTAAAGAAGCGTGAACTTTCCTTTACCTCTATTTAAGAAGATTGGCAGAAAATCTTAATTACGCACGGAAATTAAAAATTAATCATCAAAAAAAATTTTATTTCTGGCGAAAAAACAACGCTTATATCGCTTTATTCTTTAACATAAAAAGCAAGATTGTTTCAAAAAATGGTCGATTTTCTTAATTCTCTTACAGCCATCATTCCAGAATTACCACAATATGTGGTTTATGGTAAAATTACCGCTGTACAAGGACTGATGCTAGAAATTACCGGACTTGATGAATATCTTTCCATTGGTAGTCGCGTTGAAGCCATTGGCTATGATCAACGGCGCGTATTAGCTGAGGTGGTCAGTTTCAAGCAAGGTAAAGCCTTAGCCTTACCTTTTACTAATCTCGAAGGAATCGGCTTAAATTGCCGGGTAGAAGCTCGGCAATCACAAGCGGCTCTATTCCCCGATATAAGCTGGAAAGGCAGGGTAATTAATGCCCTAGGGGAACCAGTGGATGGTAAAGGCCCCTTACAAAAAGGCACTGTTCCACAATATTTGCGCTCTCCCCCGCCCCCTGCTCATAGCCGCCGCCGTTTAGGAGAAAAATTAGATTTGGGCGTGCGCGCCCTTAATTGTTTTATACCGTGCTGCTTTGGTCAACGCTTGGGGATTTTTGCAGGCTCTGGTGTTGGGAAATCGGTCATGATGTCGATGATGGCACGTTATGGCAATGCCGATGTTACCGTGGTGGGATTAATCGGTGAGAGGGGGCGCGAGGTACAAGAATTTTTAGAAGATGATTTGGGTGAAGAAGGCCTAGCCAATAGCGTGGTGGTGGTGGCCACCTCCGACGAATCGCCATTAATGCGTCGGCAGGCTGCTTATACCACTTTAACTGTTGCCGAATTTTTCCGCCGCCAGAAAATGGAGGTACTATGCTTAATGGACAGCGTGACCCGTTTTGCCATGGCGCAGCGAGAAATTGGCCTTTCTGGCGGAGAGCCCCCCACCACCAAAGGCTACCCGCCCACTACTTTTACTGAATTGCCCAAATTATTGGAGCGTGCCGGCCCAGGTAATCACAATGAGGGCAATATTACCGCCCTTTTTTCGGTGCTGGTAGAAGGGGATGATCATAATGAGCCCATCGCCGATGCCGTTCGCGGCATTGTGGATGGCCATATTGTGTTAGAACGCCAGATTGCTGAGCGTGGCAGGTACCCTGCAATCAATATTCTCAAAAGTGTATCGCGTTCCCTGCCAGCCTGTCATTCACCAGAAGAATATGCACTGATGAAACGAGCCAGAGCCTATCTCAGCGATTATGAAAACATGGCTGATCTCATTCGAATCGGCGCCTATAAAATGGGCAGTGATCAAAAAATTGATGAAGCCATCCGCTTTTATCAACCGCTGGAAGAGTTTTTGAACCAACGCAAGGATGATCACAGCACGGCTGAAGAAGCTTTCCAGATATTAGCAGAAATATTAGGTGATTAGGGTTAGGACTGATACAAAGAATTTACCAAGAATAGCGTTCAGAAGAGAGTTGCCGTGCTGGTGGGCGTTGCTGTGCGTTAAAGCTGTTCTGCAGTAATAGCCGCATTTCACAAGATTTTGATGATTCTTGTCGAGTGGTAGAAGCTTTTGCCTCCCCCTTATTATCTTTCTCTTTATTCTCTTTTGTGGGTTGTGCTTGCTTACATAACTCAAATTCGTAATTCACAACATTAGTAAAAGTTTTGAAGTCTGAGCAATGAAATTTTATCACTGGATAGCTGGTAATTATTGGCCATTTATTCAGAAATTGTACTTTTGGGCTTTCATTCAGCGATTTAATATATCTCAATTGAGCTTCATCACCCGAACATTGCATTAAAATTTTTAATTTCTGTTCTGGTTTAATTGCTTGAACCCGCGTGAGAATAGATTGCAGTTGCTTTCTAATCTCTTGATATACCTTAAAATCCCGCTCTCCTTGAGCCGATAGGTCAAGCCTCTTGCTCACCCCTGAATCAAAGCGCGATGATTTATTGTTATTGCTATCGCTTACTTGTATAAAATGTAAAGAAATGGCTTGCCCTGCGGTTAAATCATTAAGCCCATGCTTAGATACACATAAGGCCTGCAATGTTTGCGGCGCACATCCAACATCAATTTTACTATAATTTCTGGCTAAAAAATATGGGCTGAGCTTCTCAAACGCTTCTTGTAGTGGTTGATGATCGTAACTGGCTAGAAGATTGTAGCCTTTGATCTCTTCTACATCAACCCGAGAAGCAATTCTATATTCAATTACCTTAGAACCAGCCGCTTTCAACTGTGCAAAAGAACCATAAACAATTGATAATTCTTTTGATATATCCTTAATAAATTGAAGATATGCGGGTAATTCGTAAATAGACATTTAGCACTCAACAATTGGAATTTAATCAGCTGCATTATACAATTTTTTGAATAAAAAACAATGTTTATAAAGCAATACTCAAAATATATTCCCATACATCTTTTTCTACGGGCATTACTGAAAGGCGAGGCTGGCGAAGCAATAAAAAATTATCAAAACGGGAATCGGCTTTCATTTGTGCCAGCGTGATTGGGGTTTTAAGGCTTTGCGCTGCTGCAACATCCACCATGCCAAAATCGGGCTGCTCTGGGTCGGGATAATATTCACGCACCAATGTTACAATGCCCACTATTTCTTTGCCTTCATTAGAATGGTAGAAAAAGGCTAGATCCCCCAAGCGCATGGCTTGCATATAATTGCGCGCCTGATAATTGCGTACCCCATCCCAATGGGTGGTGCCAGCGGCACATTGCTGTTGCCACGACCAAACAGCCGGTTCTGATTTTAATAGCCAGTAATTCATTGCTTGGAAAGCTCGCGTAATCTTGCTCTGATTTCTTCTTTTTTCAGGTCAAGCTGTAACTTTTTCAATTCCTTATCAGCCATGCGGTTTTTCCATAAATAGGCTAATGTCACCATTGGCACCAACAACGCAAACCACAAGCCATGCTGATAAGGGCGTTCTAATAGCTCTATAATCATCACCAGCAGCAACAAGGCATTGGCTAGACACGTTACAAAAGAAAAAATACGAGAAAACATCTTTATCCTTTCCATTTCAGGGCTTCACAATGTAGCATCATCCCCATATGTAAAGGCAAGTTTTTATTGTATACGGGAAACAATCATGCGCCAATATTTTACAAAGCAAATCAGTTTCGCTTTTCTTGTTACCTTGCCTTTGATTGTTAATATTGCCCATGCTGCCGATATAAAAGCAGAAAGTCGAATCAATGCCGTTACGGTTTTTCCCGGCATGGCCGAAATTACCCGCGAAACAACGCTAGAACTCCCAGAAGGCAGTTCTACCATTATATTTTCTGATGTGCCGCAAAATTTAATTGCCGATAGCTTACGCTTAGCTGGTAGCGCCAATGGCGGGCTGGTATTGGGCGCGGTGGAATTAAAAGCCGTACCCACCCTGCCAGACCCTAATGCACAAAGCAATCACCAGAATAAAATTGCGGATATAGAGAAAAAGATTGAAGCCCTGCAAGCCGCGAATCAAGCCCTTGATTCACGCGATAATTTTATTAATAAAATCACCAATCAGGCCATTAATAACACCCATGCTGAAATAGAAATAGGCGCCTTAAAAGCGGAGGGCTGGCCAGCGGCTTGGGGGTCGATAGAAGAAGCCCTACGGGATGGTTTGATTCGCCGCCAGAATAATAATCGTGACATCACGGCTCTACAGCAACAGCTTTCAGCCCTGCGCTCTGGTGTTGGCAATGGCAGCAATAGCCCTGCCTTATTCCAAATTACTGCAGCGGTAGAAGCAAAAAAAAATATCAAGGCAACATTACAGCTTAAATACCAAATCAGCGGTGCATACTGGACACCAGTCTATGAAGCAAGGTTAGATACCAGCGATAATCAACTGGAAATCCTGCAATTTGCCGATATACGCCAACAAACGGGTGAAGATTGGCATAATGTAGCGCTCACCCTTTCTACGGCTCGCCCCAATTTACAAGGGCAATTACCCGCTTTTACGCCATGGGTGTTACGTTTCTTCCAACCCATAATGGCCTCCACACAACGTGCCCGCCGCGAAGAAATGATGATGAAATCCATGGTAGCGCAAAATGCGTTGCAAGCCCCCGCAGCAGCAGGAGCAGTGGCGGAAATGGATGCCAGCATGGTTGAAGATAAGGTGCAGGAAAAAGCCCAAACAGCCATGGCCACGGTGCAAGCGGGTGATTATGCAGCACAATATATCATTAATGGACGCTCTAGCATTGCTTCTGGCGAAAGCGGTACCAAGCTTGCCATCCAATCCTTAAAACAAGAAGCAAGGCTGCTTGCTAAAACTGCCCCGCGTTTCGATCAGCGTGCTTTTTTACATGTCGCCTTTACACTTTCTGGTGAAACACCATTATTACCCGGCTCTGTTGCCTTATTCCGTGATGGCAGCTTTGTTGGCCGCACCAGCTTCGATCAATTATTGCGCCCAGCAGAAGAAAAAGATTTTGGCTTTGGCGCCGATGATATGATTCGGGTTAAATATCGCCCACAAGAAGATAAAACCAGCGAGTCTGGCCTATTGGGCAATGATAAAAATGTTAAACGGCGTCATTTGATGGAGGTAGAAAATCTCCATAAAAATACTATTCCAGTCATGGTGTATGATCTCATCCCCATTGCTGGCGATGACGCCATTCGCATTGAATTGGATGAAAAATCAACCAGCACTGGCTTTAGCCGCGATATTGATTCCATTCCGGGGCTTGTTCGCTGGCGGCAAGAAATGAAACATAAGGATAAGAATAAGTGGGAACTGGGCTATTCTATCCGCTACCCTAAAGACAAACAAATTCAGGGGTTGTAGAAATATCCTTATCTAGCGAAATTGGTAAGTAGGGATAGCATTCCCTCTTCCGATTGCTCTATAGGCACAAGAACCGATTGCCATGGCGCGGGCTGTGCCAATAGTTTCTCCTGCAATTGCTTGCTAATGGCAATAGCTGTTACATGACCAAGCCATTCTGGCTGCACCAATTGCATAAAAATAGCCGCTGCCCGTGCAGAAAAAAATAGCACCGCCTCTAATGAATGATCACACAAAGCCGATTTGATGACATCAGGCAATGCCTCAATTGCCTCTGCTTTATAAACTGCCAATTGCTGTACTACACAATATTCTTGTAATAAAATACAAAGATCAGCTGTTATTTCCTGCCCACTCACATACAGTAAGTGCGCTTGCCTAATTTCAGGCTGGAGCTGCAACCATTGCACTAACTCGGCCACGTTATGCGCTATTATTTTGATGTGCTGATAGCCATTTTGTTGGGCTATTAATGCTGTTTTTTGACCAACAATATAAAGCGGCAGGGCTTGAAATTGTGGATATTGTTGAGAAAATAATTGTACAGCCCGCCCACTGGTCAATATAATCCCTTGAAATATCTGTTCAGGTTCCAATGAAAATGATATGGGTTTTATCGTTGTCATTGGACAAATTAAAGTTACGATGCCAGCAGGAAGAAGCTTGGCAGCCATAGCTTGCGATTGCAACAAGGGGCGAGTGAGAAGGACTTTCATGATAGTGTTGAATTTATGCTGGTTTTAGGAATCGAATCAAGCTGCGATGAAACCGCGGTAGCAGTGGTTAATGATCAACGATTGATCTTAGGCCACCAAATCTATAGCCAGATTGCAGCACACCAACCCTTTGGGGGGGTGGTGCCAGAAATTGCTGCCCGTCAGCATGGTGAGTATCTGCCCAAACTTATTACCCAAACCTTGAACGATGCAGGTGTTAGCCTCAGCGATATTGATGGTTTTTGTGCGACCGCTGGCCCAGGGTTGATTGGTGGGCTGATCGTGGGATCCACCATGGCGCGCTGCTTTGCCTCTTTTTATCAAAAACCATATATTCCCATTAATCATTTAGAGGGCCATGCTTTAAGTGTGCGCCTTTCGCATGATATTCAATTTCCTTATTTACTATTGCTGGTATCGGGTGGCCATACCATGATTGTCCTTGCACATCAGCTGGGGAATTATTCTATATTGGGCAGCAGCATCGATGACGCCGCAGGCGAAACTTTTGATAAAATCGCTAAATGGCTAGGCTTGGGCTGGCCGGGTGGCCCAACCATTGAAAAACTGGCTCGATTGGGTAACCCGCACCGTTTTAAGCTACCCATGCCCTTAATGCATAGCCCACAACCTGATTTTTCTTTTTCTGGATTAAAAACTGCCGCTCGACAATTAGCCGAATCATTAAGAAAAACCGATGGTAGCATCGCCGATGAAGATATTCACGATCTATGCGCCAGCTTACAAGATGTCGTGGCCAAAATATTGGCAACAAAATTTGGGCAGGCACTTGCCATATACAAAAACCAATACCCCCATGGAGCACATGGTGCATTAGTGGGCGGGGTTGCCGCCAACCAGCACATTAGAAATATGTTACAACAAAAAGCAGAAAGCCATAACGTCGCCTTAATGGCCCCTCCTTTAAGTTTATGTACCGATAATGCCGCAATGATTGCTTGGGTAGGCATGGAAAGACTACAAAAAGGACTCATCACCAAAGCTGATAACACCCCCCGCCCCCGTTGGCCATTGCAAGAGATGGGAACATAATAATGACCCAACATCATATAGCGATTATTGGCGGCGGCGCATGGGGCACGGCTCTCGCCCTTTCCATGGAAAGGGCGAACAATAGAGTGAGTTTATGGGTACGCAATGAAAAAGAAGCCGTGAACATGGCGCTATCGCGCATAAATTCTGCCTATTTACCTGAAATCACCATCCCCCCCACGATTCATATTACCCATGATATAAAAGAAGTGATGACCGCTAGCATTTGGTTGCTGGCCATCCCTGCGCAGCAGCTTCTCGCTGTAGTAAAAAGTATCCCCACCGAATGGGCTGTTGGAAAAATAGTGCTTATTTGCGCCAAAGGGCTATGCCGAACAACAGGGCAATTACTATCACCCATGGTAGAAAAATGCTGGCCGCAAGCATCAATTGGTATTTTATCAGGCCCCAGCTTTGCGCGGGAAGTAGCATTGGGGCAACCCACTGCCCTTAGCCTTGGCATTGCCGATCAGGCCATCGGGCAAGATTTAGTTACACGGCTGGCCAGCCGTTATTTGCGCTTATATTGGAATGACGATGTTATCGGCATTCAAGTGGCAGGCGCCAGCAAAAACGTGATTGCTTTGGCCTGTGGCCTCGCCATTGGTTTAGGACTTGGGGAAAATGCTAGAGCCGCACTCATGACCAGAGGGTTGCATGAAATGGCAAAATTGGGCGTAAAATTTGGCGGCCAGCGTGAAACTTTTATGGGGTTATGTGGGGTGGGTGATCTGGTACTTACCGCTACCAGCTTACAATCGCGCAACTATACTCATGGCATAGAATTAGGGCAATATTACCGCCGCCAACAGCCATCGCCCACCGCTACAAAATTGGTTGAAGGCATCTCCACTGCCGCAGCAATCAGCCATTTCATGGCTCACACAGGTGAAGAATTGCCAATTTGTACGGCGGTTGACCATATCATTAACCATCATGCCGATATTGAAAAAGAAATAGAGCGATTACTCTCTCGCCCACTAAAAGCAGAATAAACAGTGTAAACAGGAAATTCATGCGCCAATCCCTGATGCTCACCAGCCTATTTAATGCTGTAGCACAAATGCCAGATGCCAGCACCAGAGATGCATTGCTGCATAATTTACAAAAAAACAGTACACAAGCTGCCATTTTTACCATAGAAGATTTTATCACCGCCCTTACCGCCCAACCCGTTACACCAGAAACACTGAAATATTTTCTGCATCATTGGTATTCCATGCATCACCATGGCAAGGGTGCCTATCAAGTCATCCCACGGCTACTAGAAGAGGCAGAACAGTATCACGGCTTTCGTCAAGACTATTTACTTCGCGCTGCGCTTAATATTAGCCGTGTGCTCATTACTGAGACTGAACTGCATCAACCTTCAGAAGAACGGCTTTACTCTCTATTCGCGCAAACGCTTACTCATGGGCAAGAATGGTTATCCATGCAGCACCATTTACAAGAAATTGATTGTTTTACCATAAATCGTGAAAAATTTCTAAAGCATGCGGATACGCAAACCGCTATTTTGGGCATATTAACCACAGAAATATTGAACATGGCGGTTTATGAATGTTTTAATAAAAAAATCATGCCGTGGATGATTCATCAACAAGAAATCCCGCCGTTGCCAGCCAGAAAAGCCGTTGCCTATCTGCATGCTCACGCGGGCGGTGCTGAAATAGAGGATATACAGCAAGCCTATCAAGCGTGGAAAAATTTATCGCTAGCGAAAAAAAAACAACTGGATAACCAAGCCCTTATTCGTAGCTTTAACAGCCATTTAAGCGATATGAGTGCTGCTTATTCAACACTCCACCAATTAATTACATGTAATCAGCATAAAATTCACCAAGTTGCATGCAAATTACTGCCATAAATCATACGATAGAGCGGTTTTATGTGATAAAAAATTAACCATTCAACCCCATACTGGTAAAAATTCTGTTTTCTATTTGTTGATCAATGATTCTTTTGTTTGATAGGATAAGCCATTGATGGAAAGCATCAAGCCTGTGGTGGGAACAGGAGCAGCACCTGCATCGGCAGCAGCGCCGCAAAGCTTGCCCAGCCGTTATATGCAATCAATTTTTCTGCAAGAAGTTGTTGATTCCGCGCAAGCCATTAAGCCGGGTGTTTCCGTGGAAACAGAAATTAATTTGGGCACGCCGGTGAAATTGTTTCTTAACCTAGAGCTGCCGCTAACGGTTGAACAAGCACAAATGGTGGGTGCTGCCCATATGGTAGGCATTGCTCAAGCCTTAGTGAATGCCGCTGAGAATGGACATGTGGCAGAAATCAGCCTCACCGTTAAAGGAATGACCGCAGCGGGTGTTGTTACCTATTGCTTACAACAGGGCGATTCTCAAACCCCTGCCATACATTTAGCCGTTAATGTTGATAATGTTGCCTCAACAGAAGAAGCCAAAAAAGCCGCCTTAAAACGGATTCAAGAGATACAACAGCAAATCAATCAGGCCTATCTGCGCAAGCTGCGTGATCCCAGCAGCAACTCACCGAATCAAGTGGCTTTTTTATTAATTAGCCATACCGCCAGCCAAAGCCCATTTTTGGAGCTAGCCTTTGAAAAAATGAAAAATGGCTAGCCTCAGTGTCAAGCGGATTCCAGTGTTTCCACTGAAATAATCAAGCCACAATATATAGTAAAATCAAGCTATTTTTCTAAGGCCTGCATGTTGGCCAATATTTGCCCAAAGCCCCTTTTTTTCATGGCGCACCGATGCAACAGGCGCGTTTGAAGCACCTGTTTTTTTGCTATAGGACTGGACAATAAAACGATATATGGTATGTTCTTATTAAAGGAACAACAATATATAGTGTTTTTATATTGTTGTTTATGGTTCTAGCGAATCCTTGTTAGAACAGCCATAGCCACTATTTGAGGAGAGTTTCATCGTGCTGGATATTTTTCAGATTGAGGGTGGACTGCGAGTATCCATTGACCATAGCCGCGATGAATTAATCACCCCTTTTGGTAAAGCTACCCTCACCGATCGTTACCTTTTACCCGGCGAATCCTATCAGGATTTATTCGCCCGCGTGGCCACCAGCTATGCCGATAATAGTGAACATGCGCAACGGGTATATGATTACATCAGCAAAATGTGGTTTATGCCAGCAACGCCGGTACTTTCTAATGGTGGCACTAAACGCGGCTTGCCCATTTCCTGCTTTTTGAATGAGTGCAATGATAGCCTGAGCGGGATTGTGGATTTATGGACAGAAAATGTTTGGCTGGCTGCCCGTGGTGGTGGTATTGGCAGCTATTGGGGTAATTTGCGTTCCATTGGTGAAAAAGTAGGCCGCAATGGTAAAACCAGCGGTATTGTGCCTTTTATTCGGGTGCAAGATTCTTTAACCCTTGCCATTAGTCAAGGGTCGCTGCGCCGTGGCTCTTCGGCGGTTTATTTGCCAGTATCGCACCCAGAAATTGAAGAATTTATTGAGCTGCGTCGCCCCACTGGTGGGGATCCTAATCGCAAAGCCTTAAATTTACATCATGGTATTTTGATTAGCGATGCGTTTATGCGCGCTGTAGAAAATGATGAAGAATGGGCCTTGGTAAGCCCTAAGGATAATGCGGTGATTCACCGTGTTTCAGCCCGCGGGTTGTGGATTCGCATCCTCACCGCCCGCATTGAAACTGGCGAGCCTTATATTGTTTATATTGACCATGTGAATCGGGCTATTCCAGAACATCATAAACTGGCGGGCTTACCCGTGAAAATGTCGAATTTATGCAGTGAAATTACCCTGCCCACCGGCACCGATCATCACGGCCAAGAAAGAACCGCGGTGTGTTGTTTATCCTCCTTGAATTTGGAAACCTATCAAGAATGGGAGCAACACCCACAATTTATTGAAGATTGCCTACGTTTCCTTGATAATGTGCTGGAAGATTTTATTAAAAGTGCCCCGCCCAGCATGTCGCGCGCGGCTTATGCTGCCATGCGCGAGCGTTCAGTGGGCCTTGGCGTTATGGGCATGCATTCTTTCTTCCAGAAAATGAATGTACCGATTGAAGGTGCCATGGCCAAGGTATGGAATAAGCGTATTTTTTCCCATATCAAGAAACAGGCAGATGCTGCTTCCCATAAACTGGCCGCCGAACGGGGCCCCTGCCCAGATGCCGCTGATTATGGTTTCATGGAGCGTTTTTCTAATAAAATTGCTATTGCCCCCACCGCCTCTATTTCTATTATTTGCGGTGGCACCTCACCCGGTATTGAACCGGTGGCGGCTAATTCCTTTACCCACAAAACCCTGTCTGGTTCTTTTCCAGTGCGCAATAAGTTTTTGGAAGCGGTATTGGAAAATTATGGTAAAAATACTGAAGAAGTATGGAGTGAGATCACCTCTTATGGTGGCTCGGTGCAGCATCTTGAATTTTTATCTGACCATGAAAAATTGGTGTTCAAAACCGCTTTTGAGCTAGATCAACGCTGGTTGATTGATTTAGCAGCGGATCGCACCCCTTTTATCTGCCAATCACAATCCTTAAATTTGTTTATTCCGGCAGATATTCATAAAAAAGATTTACATGCTATTCATTACCAAGCATGGAAAAAAGGTATTAAATCGCTGTATTATTGTCGTTCGCTTTCTATTCAACGGGCAGAATCGGCTTTTTCTGAAGGTATTCGCCTGAAAGAAGCCGCCGCCATTGCCAGCGATAATATAACCAATAATAGCAATGCTGAACCCATACTGCCCTTAGTGGCCATGGCAGAAGCCTATGAAGAATGTTTGGCCTGTCAATAGCGGCTTAAAGCCTTCTTCATGCTAGTGGCGCGTTTTTTTAGTGCTATTGCTTCTTTCTATTGTTTATTGATGGATATGGTATGATTTTTTCTCTCGGTTCCAAAAGCTACCGGTTAAGTTCTTGTGTGTGCTTATTTCAATCACCGCCAACTTCTGTTGTGGAATATTTGGTGCTCACCCGAGATATGAAATTGGTGCATATTGCCCAACTTATCCCGCCGGAAATGGTGGCCACCGGCAAAAAAAGCCGCCTACCACTACAGCCTACATTGCTAAGCCCAGCACAAGCGGCTGATTTTTTAGAAAGCCATGGCGAGGGCGATATTGTTGAAGAATTTGCTGATTTATTTACCGAGAGCAGCCTTGCTGTTGCCGCCGCCTAGATAGTGTCGTGAAATTCGCTCATGCGTAGCGAAAACGTAGAATTTGACGATACTATCTCATACATATTATTTATTTTAGATGCCCATTCAGGAGAATGTCCTCATGTCCAATAGCTCCACCAATTTATTAAAAGGCAACCATGTGTATAAGCCTTTCAAATATCCATGGGCTTATGAAGCATGGTTAATGCAGCAACGCATCCACTGGCTGCCCGAAGAAGTGCCCTTGGCGGATGATATTAAAGATTGGCGGCATAAACTCAGTGAATCAGAACGCAATCTACTCACCCAGATTTTCCGCTTTTTCACCCAAGCGGATGTGGAAGTAAATAATTGCTATATGCGCCATTACTCACGGGTATTTGCGCCCACCGAAATCCAAATGATGCTGGCGGCTTTTTCTAACATTGAAACCGTACATATTGCAGCCTACAGCCATTTGCTGGATACGATTGGTATGCCAGAAACTGAATATTCGGCCTTTCTTCATTATAAGGAAATGAAGGATAAATATGACTATATGCAAGGGTTTAATGTTGATTCGAAAGAAGATATAGCCCTTACCTTGGCCGTGTTTGGCGCCTTTACCGAAGGCTTACAGCTTTTTGCTTCTTTTGCCATTCTCATGAATTTCCCGCGGTTTAATAAAATGAAGGGCATGGGGCAGATTGTTTCGTGGTCGGTGCGCGATGAAACCCTGCACATGCAATCCATCATTCGCCTGTTCCGCACCTTTATTGAAGAAAATAAAGAAATCTGGACCGAGAAATTGCAGCATGATTTATATAAAGCATGCGATACCATCATCACCCACGAGGATGCCTTTATTGATCTGGCCTTTGAACTGGGCGGGGTGGAAGGCTTAACAGCACAAAATGTGAAAGATTATATTCGCTATATTGCTGATCGGCGTTTATCGCAACTGGGCTTACAACCGGTGTACCGCACCGATAAAAACCCCCTACCTTGGATGGATGCGATGATGAATGGCATAGAACATGCCAATTTCTTTGAAAGCAGAGCCACAGAATATTCCAAAGCCTCCACCAAAGGCACATGGGAAGAGGCCTTTGCTGATTTATAATTAACCCGCCATAAAACCATTGCCTTTAATGACAAGCGCGGTGATCCAGTAATTTTACTGGATCACCTGTTATGGTATGGAGCGCCATTCTTAAGCAATGCACCCAAGCGGTAAAACCGCTGAAGCAGCCCCCGCTCCTATTTTTTTAGTAATGCTTTTTCACCGTTTTTTTACCCGCTTCTAAAGCGCCGCCCAGTTTCTCACAGGTATTTTTTTCAACAAATTGCCAGTCATAGGGGTCGTTATTGCGCATTGAATGGCCACGGCACGAATTTTTACCATCCACGGCTCTGCAATCATTTTTCCCCGCTTTTGCAATGCCAAAACATTTTTCTTTGCCTGTATGATCTTCAGCAGCTTCAACACGCACTGCAGATGCTGCCAAAATGCCGGCTAAGGCAGCAGATATCAGAATTTTTTTCATGAGTAATCCTCGTATTATTATCATAGTTCGCACTCAGCTATAGGCTAAAGCGCTAGAAACTGATAGCTATTATTTTCTAGTGGGCAACTACCATGCAAAAAGCTTTTTGCCCAATACACCGCCAATGGCTGCAAATAAAAAAGTGGGTACATAGTGCCATAATAATAAATGTGGGATGGAATCATTGGCTTCCGCAAGGCGCAAACTCAAACACCCCACACAAGTAGCGGCTATCACGCTATGAAAGGCTGAAAAATTAGGCTTCACCGAAGCCCCGCGCCGCAACACCCCCACCAGCAAAGCAGAAGGCAAAGCCGAAACCGCTGCAATGCATAAGGCACATTCCATTTTATGCACCTCTTCTCCCACTGGCAAAATCATGCGCACATCCACGGGCAGAAATAATTGCCCCAATACAATAACAGGCGCCGCCAACGCCAATAATAGGGCGATTTTTGTAAAACCAGACCGCTGATATTGATCGGGGAAACACAAATAAGCGGCCGCCACTAAATTAACAATAGCCGCCACGAATAATACAACTAACTCAGCTATAAAAAATGGCCGCTGAAGTTGCGCCAATAAATCCCCGCGCCACTGCAATACCCAGCTCATCCCCACGCCATAAATCAGTAATATCGCCCCCAACACCCATATTAAAGAAGCGGGAGACGGTAATAACCGCGTTGGCTTAACATTCAACGCCAATTGGCTAATAAAATCTTGGGTATCTGGCATCAGGATGATAGCCTCGCTTTAATCAGTTTATAGGCACGGTGAGCGGCAACTTTTACCGCCGTTTCTTTCATGTTTAATTGCTGCCCCACCTCTTTGGCTGAAAGCCCTTCTTCATGAAGCAAGGATAATATTTTTTGCTGGCGGGCTGGCAATTGTTCTAATTGCTCTTCCAAATATTCAGGAAAATTATCCGTGATGGTTACATCTGCTTTTAGAAAATTTTCCAACTCACTGATATCCACCTGCTGTTGCTGATGCGTTGCATAATATTTGCGCAAATAATCAGCCATTCGATAGCGAGCAATGGCTATAATCCAAGGAAGTAAAGGCCGTTGGCCATCATGGGTATGGCGGGCTTTGTGCAAGGAAAACAAAATTTCCTGCACCACATCCTCAACATCTTGAGCCGGAATACGCCCCACTATAAAACGACGAATCACACCCGCCGCTAACACTAGAAACTGCTGATAGGCCTGTTGGTTACCCTGAAGCCCTTCACTCAGCAGCACCGCCATGGAGTGCCCAAGATTTTTTTGTGAGTCTGTAACCATTATCGGCGGCAAGAACGAAACATATAAGGACAAAGAAAAAATAAAATAAATATAATGAGATTCTATGGCAAAAATCCGCAACAGATACAAGTTTTATGAGAAGCAATCACGCACCATAATTTTTCAATCACCATCCAACATCATATTCAGGATAACGAATAATAGGAGCTGAGATGAACCGACGGATATTTTTACGCCAACTGGCTGTTGGCAGCACTATTTTTATCACTACACAATCACATTTTATGGAGTATCTCATGGCCGCCGATAATAATGATCCCATTCTTAAAATCACCAAAACCGATGCCCAGTGGCGCCAAGAACTGCCGCCCGAATCATATCAGATTTTACGTCATGAAGGCACAGAGCGTGCTTTTACTAGCCCATTAAATGAAGAAAAAAGACATGGAACATTTGTATGTGCCGGTTGTGGACTACCGCTTTTTAGTTCTAATACCAAATATAACAGCGGCACGGGCTGGCCAAGTTTTTTTCAAGCCATCCCTGGGCATGTAGAAACAACAACCGATTATAAAATTGGCGTGGCACGCACTGAATATCGTTGTGCACGCTGCGGTGGTCATCAAGGGCATGTTTTTGATGATGGCCCAGCCCCAACGGGTTTGCGCTATTGCAATAATGGCCTTGCCCTGCGTTTTATTGAAGAGAAATAGCCATGGTGATTTCCAATCTTATTCTTGCATTTTTTGAAGGGGTGGCGTTGATTGCCTCCCCTTGTATTTTACCCGTATTACCATTGGTGCTATCGGCTTCTGTTGATGGGGGCAGAAAACGACCATTGGGGATTATCACCGGTTTTGTGCTTGCTTTTAGCGCGTTCACCTTATTATCGCGGCATTTATTACAGATATTAGCTATTGATCCCATAATCATTAAAAATATGGCGTTGGTTTTTCTCACTATTTTTGCTGTCATGATGCTCTCTTCCCGTCTTACAGAAAAATTTAGTGCCGCCACCCAAGGCTTAGCCGTGTTGGGGGATAAATTGGCAGCTCGCCATCAAGGGCAAGGTTTTTTTAGTGGCACGCTATTGGGTGGGGTTATTGGCCTAATATGGACACCATGCGCCGGCCCAATATTGGCCACCATTTTGGTACAAATAATTACCAATCACGATAATTCTCTCAGTCTATTCACGGTTATGGCTTTTGCTAGCGGTGCGGCTGTTCCCATGCTACTCATTGCTTTATTGGGGCGAAAAATCCTCAACACCCTATCTTTCTTCAAACAACAGAGTGGCGCTTTGCGTAAAATTTTGGGCGTGGTGATGCTGTTAACCATTGCCGCGCTGATTTCCGGAATCGATTTTAATAAGCCCTTAGCCAATAATTCTGGTGATACTTATCAAGAAGCCGATTCACAGCAAGGGTTAATTGATGCTCTAGCCGCTCCCTATCCAGCACCCGCCATAGAAGGGATTGAAGCATGGCTAAATAGTAGCCCATTACAGCTTGATAGCCTAAAAGGCAAGGTAGTGCTGATTGATTTTTGGACATATTCTTGTATTAACTGCGTGCGCACCCTACCCTATCTCACGGCTTGGGATAAAAAATATCGTAATGATGGTTTAGTGATCATTGGTATCCATGCCCCTGAATTTGCCTTTGAAAAACAACAACAAAATGTTGAAGCGGCCATCAAAAAACATGGCATTGACTATCCCGTGGCCTTGGACAATCAATTTTCTACATGGAAAAATTTTTCTAATAGATATTGGCCCGCCCATTACCTGATTAATGCCCAAGGACAAGTGGTTTACACCCATGCTGGGGAAGGCAATTACAATATTATGGAACATAATATTCAATATCTGTTGGGGGTTAATAAAGCACCCGAATATCAATCGCCCCATCAATCCCATGATCAACAAACACCAGAAACTTATTTGGGCTATGACCGCAGTGCCCATATCGATCCGCAAACAACCATTAAACGCAATCAAATAGCCAATTATAGCTACCCCAACTTACTGCCCAATCACCACTGGGCATTGCAAGGAAAATGGCTAGTGGGAGAAGATAATATCACCGCTATGGAAAAAAATGCTGGTTTACGGCTTCATTTCACGGCGCAGAAAGTTTTTTTAGTGCTGGGTTCAAAAAACAATCGCCCCATTACCGTGCATGTCAGCCTCAATGGTGAAAAAAAGCCAGACATAACCGTCAGCAAACATGATGTTTATCTCCTCACAGAACAAACCGACATGATCAATGGCACCTTAGAAATTAAGGCAGAAGAAGAAGGCCTAGAAGCCTATGCTTTTACCTTCGGCTAGATTTTACACCGAAAAACTGTTTCTTTGTTGCAACAGAATAATATTTTTGGTACTATAATAAGGTTGTGGTGATGAATAAACTAGATGGTGTTGTCACATTCGTTCCTGCGTCATTAAAACAGCAAATAATGAGAACCATAAGCGCCAATGTACATCTTGGTACATGCGGAGTGGAAGACCAGAAAATTGCTGTTTTTTGCTGTTTGCAGCCAGTAGGAGTAGAGTGTCACGATATTGTCTAAGGTCTTACCACCTCGCTTGACAACAATCATAAGGATAATAGCATGAGTCTTGATGCCAAATTCCGTTCCTTAAAAGCCAGACGTGAAAGTTATAAGCAAGCCATTGCCGCAGAAAATAAGCGCCCATGTCCCAATAGCATTTTAATTCAGCACCTGAGAAAGCAAAATCTTAAAGTCAAGGATCAAATGCGAATGATGGATCTGCTATCAAGAACTTAGATATATAAAAACATCATGCCGTGATATAAAGGGTGGCTTGTTTATTCAGCCACCTTTTTCTTTGTCCAACTGCTCCAACCATGGCAAAATATGAAACGCCGCATGATCGAAAATAAGATCAACATGGCCAATATTTTGCAAGCGCACAAAATGATTATGGGGATTAGGTGGCGCAGCCTTAAAAATAGCCTCTCCATGATGAAAGGGAATAAGGTAATCCGCTGTACCGTGCAACACTAATAATGGTGCCTGAAGATTGGGTATTTTGCGTAAACTATCAAAACGCTCGGTGGTTAATAGCTTTACTGGAATAAAAGGCAAACGCTCCTGCCCCACATCTGGAATTGAGGTATAGGGTGCTTCCAAAATAACCCCCGCTACTTGCTTATATTCGGTGGCCAATTGTACGGCCACGCCAGACCCTAATGATTCACCTAATAATATCATTTTTTCTAGAGGGATGCCGGTTTTTTGCAACCAATTAATGGCAGCCCGCGCATCATGATATAATCCTGTTTCTGACGGCTGACCACTATTACCACCATAACCACGATATTCCAGCAACAATAAACCATAACCAGCTTTTACTAGGGCTGCAGTGGGCTCTACCCTTATATCAATGGCACCGGCATTGCCATGAAAATAAACAATAACTTTTTTACCCTGCTCAGCGGGCGGCCAAAACCAAGATTGCAAGCGCAAACCATCTTGTGTTTCTACATAAATGATTTGCTTATTGGCTGGTTCTCCAATAACGGTGGCAGGAGGCGCCTTATGACTGGATTGATAAATCAAACGACGCTGACAAACATATAACAGCAGCACCAAAAATATATAACAGAAGATCACCCACAATATCGACCGATACCAGAAAGCTCCATTAACGGGCACGAATCACTCCCAATAAATCCTGCAAAAAACCCAGCTTAGCAGATAGAGTTTTATCTTTTCTTGCTGCGGATGGATTGGGCAAGGTATTAAGGCCAGATTGCAGATGGTATAAACGGCTATAGACCCCGCCTTGGTTTAATAATTCTTGATGGTTACCGCTTTCCACCACCTGTCCATTATCAATCACATAAATAACATCGGCATCGATAATGGTGGATAAACGGTGCGCAATCACCAAGGTAGTTCTACCATGACGCAAATGTTTTAATGCTTCTTGTACTGATTTTTCTGATTCGGCGTCCAAAGAAGATGTGGCTTCATCCAATAACAAGATCGGCGCATCCCGCAAAATAGCGCGTGCGATGGCAATACGCTGACGCTGACCGCCAGATAGTTTTAAGCCATTTTCTCCTACCAATGTTTGGTAGCCATGCTCCATTTCCATAATAAAATGATGAGCTGCCGCTGCCGTGGCTGCTTCAATAATTTTTTCCATGGTGGCATGTTCAGAACCATAAGCAATATTTTCAAGAATAGTGCCATCAAATATCGCCACTTCCTGACTCACCAAACTCAAATGCCTGCGCAATGATTCAATAGTAACATTTCTTATATCCATCCCACCAACAACCACTGCACCTTGTTCCACATCATAAAAACGGGGGATAAGGTTCAAAATAGTTGATTTTCCTGCCCCAGAGGGGCCCACAAGAGCAGCCGTCGCACCAGCTGGTACATCAAGGCTAATACCATTAAGGGCAGATTTTCCGGTAGGGTAGCGAAAATGCACTTGCTCTAAAGTAATGGTGGGCGAAATCATTTGTAATTGCACGGCATTTTCTGCTTCCCGAATTTGGGGATGTACATCCAATAACTCGAATATGCGTTCAGAAGCCGCCAAACCTGCTTGCAGTGTAGCATTGAATTTAGCCATCCGCTTCATTGGCTCATAGGCCATAAGAAACGCCGCAATAAAAGACATCAGAGCACCGGTTGTGCTCTCGCCATGAATAATCAACCAACCACCATAAATCAATACCGCTACAATTCCCAAGCCGCTTAAACCCTCGGTAATTGGGGTTGTCATGGCAGAAATACGGAAGGTTTTACAGTTTAACTCATAAAGACGATCAACTTTTTCAGCCGCCCGTCTTTCTTCAAAAGGCTCTGTACCATAGGCTTTCACATGGCGCACGCTCTGGAATGTTTGATTAAGCAAACTCGCAAAACTGCCCATTTCTGCCTGAGTCATCATGGCCGCTTTACGAATACGTTTCCCCATACGGGCAACAACCCCAGCCGCTAATGGAAAAGCAATAAAAGCCACCATGGCCAAACGCCAATTTTGGTAAAACATCACTCCCACTAGAAAAATCAAGGTAAGGGTACTTTTGCCAGCCGATGTTAAACACTCAGCCACGGCTTGGCGAATCAAGGCAATATCCGAAGTAATGCGAGAAATAAGCTCCCCAGAAGTCACATTATGAAAAAACTCAAGATCCGCCCGCATCAAATGCGAATGCGTTTCTTTCTGCAAATCGGCTACCATGCGCTGGCCAACGGCGTTCAGAATAACCACATGAATATAAGTGGCCATGCCCCGCAATATAAAAGCCGTGAGCACGGCTCCACCCAATGGCAGAAGAAGGCTAGCCTGCTTATCGGCAAACACATGATCAATCATCGGCTCAATGAGTTTGGCGAATAGGCCAGTCATGGCGGCGGCCACCCCCATAAACAAAAAAGCAGTAACAACCCTAGGCCAGTGAGGCAGCAGGTAAGAGCCCCCCATACGCTTTAACAACGGGCCTGTTTTTTCTTGTGGTGTTGATTGACGAAGTTGCATCATGTCCACCGTGATAGCCCCTTGATGGGTTGCTGTCACGTTCTTTTATGCCGCCCTGATATTTTACATTTTGCGATGATATTGCTGATACCGGCGCGGCGCTGGCGCTGTAGCTTGGGCTACCCATTCATCAATTGATTGATCATATAAATTTTTATATAGCTCAAATAATTGGCGATGTTCGGTCACTGGCCCATTGAATATTTCTGTTATTCTGGATTCAGTTTGCTTAAGGTAGGATAAATCTTCCCAAACCGTAATACCAGAAACCAGCGGAAATAATAATTGTGCTAGTTTTTTATCACTAAAAAGATGAACCTTGATCACAGAATCATGCGATGACACGGGGTCAACAGAAAAAATAATACTGGTATTAACGTAAGGTTGCGTTACCTCCATCGCCACATCAAATGGGCTTAAGAGTGATAATTTTGCAACAGATAAATTTTTCCCACTATATATTTCAAAAGTTATTGAAGGTGGATCAGTTTTATCGTCAAATTCTATAACCTTGCCCAGTTTTACCCCTAATAGGGTGAATATATGCACACAGCCAAGATGTTCTGGATCGAGAAAGTGGCTCATATGGGTACGGGGGCTGACCCCATCCATAGCATAATCTGCCATATATGAATAGGGAAGCTTCTTTAATGTTTCATCTATTCTCTGTTGAACAACTTTAGCAAACTCATGGTATTCCATATTTTCATACCTGCCATTCGATTAACATAATGACAGGATTAACACACACAATGCCACATCTCAATATTTTTTGAGCGCACCGCAATATTTATATATTGCGGTGCGATATAGATACAAAATCATGGACTTTTGATAACTTACTTATAAACCAACCGCGGGATGCTGCTTTTTTGTTGCTAAAAGCGCTTGATTAGACTGCTGGCGAATCAAATGCAACAAGCGTTGGTCGGGTGCTTTGGGATCCAACACAAAAGTTTTCAGCTCACTATAGGGAATTATTTTACTGCGTTCCGCTTTTCTATCATAAAAATCTTCGGGTAATTGTTGTATCAATTGCTGCTGCTCTTTACGCAGTTCGCGCTGATGAATTTCATAAGCCCCAACATCGCTCACCCGCCATGGGAAAGTGGCTATTTGCTTGATTAAGCCGCTTAAATGTGAATCGGCGATGGGCTGTAATCGTTGGTAATGGGGCGCATCCATCACCATGCGGGTGATATATCCACAAATCTGCTCTGGCTTAAAGGCTTGCAAATTAAATAAATCATCGTATCGATTGAAGTGAATATCAGGCACTTCTTTTTGTAGCCTATCTTTCTGTTCTGGGGTAAGTAATGTTGCATCCAACACAATAGAGCGTGATTTAAACTGGCCCCCATATTGCCATGGTAACTCTTGTACCCATTCTGGTAAGGGCTTGAGTGCTGTTCTTTCCCTGATTTTCACAGAAATAGCCAGCACCAATTGGTTAATGAGCGGTGCATCGGGTTTACGGGATATATCCAGCTTAAACTGATCCCCCTTCTAAAGGTTGCGGCTTTTTCTGCTAATATTATCTCATCCGGCCTCAAATTTCCTAAACCAAGATATAAGGATGAGTTGGATTGGTGATATTCCCACGGCATTTCCGACATTTTTTGGATGGTTTTCTGTTGTTCAGCCTTACATATTTCCGGCAAAAGATCGGTTATTCTAGGCGTGGGGTAATCATAATAGCCATCATTCGGCTGTTTCGCTCTACGCCTTAAACGTGAGTGATCGCTCTGATGATCTTTTAACTGATTTTGCAGAACCAATTGCTCTACTAATTGTTGCTGCTGCGGGGTAAGCACATCCGCCGCATATATTTTAACCGCGCCATAATCGCGAATATTATCCGCTAGTGAAAAACTCCACGGCAATTGCTTAATTTCTTCGGCATGTTTTTGTACAAAGGCAGCAAAGCGTTGTTCTATGCCATGTTTTACCGCTGCATAATAGGGCAATTCTTGAATATTTTTCTCGCGTAGAACAATCTGGCCATCATAATCTGTTTCTAATGCTAATTGCTGATTATTGGTCAAGGGCACAACTGCCTCTTTTGCCCATGGATTAGTGAAAAAGGATGTACTGTTTTTATAAAATTGTGATTTCTTAAATTCTTGGGCGGATACAGATAAACCCTGATAATTATAATGCCAGTTTAATGAGGCTAAATCACCAATATCGATGGGCGCGGCAACGGCCGCTTGTGCCAATTGCTGGCATAATTCTTCCACTTTGGCCTTTGGGCCAGTGGCCTGCATGGTATAGCTGGCCAAATCAGACATTTCAAAATATGCACCGCGCTGTACTAATGCCCGTGTGGCAAAACTCTGCTGTTCAGGGGTTAAGGCGCTACCCTGTACCACAAAGGCCCATTTTTCGGTATCAAATTGCCAAGGCAGATCAATAATCGGTTGATAGAGTGCAAGGGTTGCATCATGCACTGCCTCATAGGCGTCAATTCTTCCCCTATCTGTTTCTCCATCTGGTCTATCGTATAATTTAGCGACCGTATTGGGCGTATGTAATTGATAGATACCACCCTTCGATTCAACCCCCAGCCCTTGTAAGGCATCATGAAGTTGCTCGCCGTGCGATAAAAGGGTTAAAGAATTTTCTGCGCTATTTCCGTTGGCTGCCGCAATAAATTTAGGCTTTATGGGCGGTGTTCTTGGTTTTTCAATCAGCGTTAATGTACCGTCTTTTTCAAATACCCACTCAGCAGCGGCTAATATTGTTTTATTCCGCTCAATATTGCCCTCAATATATTGGCGCACTAACCCATATAAACGGTTAGAATCAGAATTGCGGAGTTCATACAAAACATCGTCGTTGCGAAACCCAATAAATATATCACCGCCTTCATTTTCTTCTACTACCCTATCATCTGCAAGTGGTTGTATAAATTGTTGCTGCTCTGGGGTTAATTCGCTGCGCCAACAATGATAATGACGACTCGATGTTACACCATCTTTCCATGGCAGAGAAAGGGCGGGTTGTAAATATTCATATAAGCGTTTTTCAGCATCTGGAAAGCTGGCATCCCACACCGCATTATGTTCTGGGTTATTATCGGTGGGTGCACGCAAGTAATAATGGCGCTCGTACGATGCTTTATCTTTAATGATATTTTTTGCCACCATGGCTTGAATAGAAACCATCTGCGCTGCAGAAAGTTTATCGACTGCAATCACCAACCGCTCACACTTGGGGTCAAGATCCCATTCAATTGGCTCTGGCAGGGTAGAAGCGAGTGTAGAAACAGCAAGATTTACAGTCATTAAGCGTGGCAACCAATTTTCGAATAACATTAAAAAACAAATTAATATAATATTATTTATTATAAATTACAACATATTCCTCTGCACTACATGGCAACAACACGCAGCTTGCAAGCGGCTGGAAAACTGCTATAAAGCGGGAAAGAAATTAAGGGTGATTGAGGTAATTAATGCGCATTGCAATGATTGGCGCGGGTTATGTTGGTTTGGTATCAGCCGCCTGTTTTGCTGAATTTGGCATAGAAGTTGTTTGTGTGGATACAGATTCTGCTAAAATAGAGGCCTTGAATAAGGGGCAAATCCCCATCTATGAACCGGGTTTAGATTTTTTGGTGGCCAGCAACCTTAAATCTGGCCGTTTGCGTTTTACCACCAATTTGGCTGAAGCCATGGTTGGTAGGGATGCCGTGTTTATTGCGGTGGGCACCCCCAGCCGCCGCGGCGATGGCCATGCCGATATTTCTTATGTATTACAAGCCGCTAAAGATATTGCCCACACTATTAACCGCTACACGGTGGTGGTGATTAAATCCACCGTACCAGTAGGCACTTGCCGGCAAATGGAAGAGGTTATTCGGCGTGAAAATCCAGCGGCTGAATTTGATGTTTGCTCTAATCCCGAATTTTTGCGCGAAGGCTCGGCTATTAATGATTTCCAGCGGCCAGACCGCGTGGTGATTGGTTGCCGTTCTGCCCGCGCCGCAGCGGTAATGAAAAGCCTGTACCGCCCGCTATACCTCATTGAAACACCGATTGTGGTGACAACGCCGGAAACATCAGAAATTACTAAATACGCCGCCAATGCTTTTCTGGCCACCAAAATTACCTTTATTAATGAAATGGCCGATTTATGTGAAAAAGTAGGGGCCGATGTGCATGATGTTGCCCGTGGCATTGGGCTGGATGGACGCATCGGGCGTAAATTTCTACACCCTGGCCCCGGTTATGGTGGTTCGTGCTTTCCTAAAGACACCCTTGCACTGGTGGCCAGTGCCCATGAATGGGGGGCGCAATTGCAATTGGTAGAATCGGTGGTAGCGGTTAATAAACAACGCAAGAAAAACATGGCAAAACGCATTCAGCAAGCCATGGGCGGGAATATAAATGGCAAAACTATTGCCATTTTAGGTGTTACCTTTAAGCCAAGCACCGATGATATGCGCGATGCCCCAAGCCTTGATATTATACCTGCATTGCAAGCGGAAGGGGCTATTATTAAAGCCTATGATCCAGCAGGGATGGAAGAAGCAGCCCGCTTAATGCCGGGCGTGATTTGGCAAGAAAATGCCTATGCGGCCACCACTCATGCGGATGCGCTGGTTATTTTAACCGAATGGAATGAGTTTCGCTCTATCAACCCACAACGCCTGCAAGAAACCATGCGCGGCCGCGTGATTGAAGATTTGCGTAATATTTTTAACCCTGAAGAAATGTTAGAAGCTGGCTTCCATTACCGTGGTATTGGGCGGGCTTTTAACAACCAACCTCAACCCAATAAAAAGAAAGAACAAGCTGCATGAGTGCTACTGCTCTTAATCAATCCCACCATTTTCACCCCTCAGTATTGCGTGAATATGATATACGCGGCATTGTAGGAAAAACTCTTTCTGCTACCGATGCGCATATATTGGGCAAGGCCTTTGCCAGCCGCTTGATTAATATCAGCGGTGAAGCCAACCCAACAATTTGTGTGGGTTTTGATGGTCGCTTATCATCGCCAGAACTTTCCAACGCCCTGATTGAAGGCGTGGCCAGCACAGGGGCTAATGTTATTAATATTGGCCTTGGGCCAACCCCCATGCTGTATTTTGCCGTTAAATATTTGCAAGCAGCGGCTGGTATTATGGTGACTGGTTCTCATAACCCACCCGATTATAATGGCTTCAAAATGGCCATGAAATCTGGCCCAGTCTATGGCGATGCCATTCAAGAAATCGGCACTATTGCGGCTTCTGGCCATTTTCGTGGCGGCGTTATTGGCAAAATTACCAAACAAGATATTCGTGAAGCCTACACCGCACGGCTATTGGAAGATTATAACGGAGAAAAAGCCCTGACCGCTATCTGGGATGTGGGCAATGGTGCAACTGGTGAAATTATGCAGCAGCTGGCCTTGCGCTTGCCGGGCGAACATCATGTATTATTCGGCGATATTGATGGAAATTTCCCCAACCATCACCCCGACCCAACCGTGCCAGAAAATTTGAAAGATTTGATTGCGGCGGTTAAAGCCCATGACGCTGATATTGGTATTGGTTTTGATGGTGATGGCGACCGTATTGGCGCCGTGGATGGTGAAGGCAATATTGTGTGGGGAGATCAGTTATTAGCCCTTTATGCTGAAGAAGTGCTGAAAAATAATCCGGGCGCTACCATTATTGCCGATGTTAAAGCCAGCCAAACCTTGTTTGACCGTGTGGGACAGCTCGGTGGTAAGCCTCTAATGTGGAAAACTGGTCACTCCCTGATTAAAGCAAAAATGGCGGAAACCAATTCTCCCCTTGCAGGTGAAATGAGCGGCCATATTTTCTTTGCCGATAAATATTATGGCTATGATGATGCTTTATATTGCGCCATTCGTCTATTATCCTTGGTGGCCAATTCAGGTAAATCCCTTAAAGAAATGGCCGCTATTCTACCCAAGGTGTATAACACGCCTGAAATTCGCTTTCAAAGTTCTGAAACCCGTAAATTTGCGGTGATAAAAGAAATTAAAGAGCGGTTATTAGCGGGTAATAAAGCCGGCTGGTCTGTGAATGATATAGATGGGGTGCGGGTAAATACGCCAGAAGGTTGGTGGCTATTGCGGGCTTCTAACACGCAAGATGTATTGGTAGCACGGGCTGAATCAGCTTCTGAACAAGGGCTGAGCCTCTTAAAAAACATTATTGCCGAGCAGCTCGCGTTGAGCGATGTGGCCCTACCCAAAGACTTTAATTAACGTATATAAGCACTGATAGAGGGGGCTACCCCTCTATCCTTTCTGATTGGCCAAATGTTAAATATTGAGCATTGGCAGCTAAGGCCGTTCTTTGTGGGGGAAATATCATGCGCACCAATGTGCCTTTGCCCACCACGCTGTGAATATCGAAAGTACCATTATGTAATTTCATCATTTCCATGGATAGCGCCAAACCAAGCCCTGACCCCGGATGAGCTATCCCCGGATTATCAACCCCTTGATAAAATGGCGTGCCAATTTTTTCCAGATGCTCTGGCGCAATTCCCTTACCAGTATCTTCTATTTCTAGAACCATGGCCAATGCATCATTAAGATAAGCGCGACAAGTGACGCTTCCACCTTCTGGGGTAAATTTTAGGGCATTGGATAATAAATTGGTGACGATTTGGCGTATATGCATATCATCGGCAAATAAAAGGGGCAAATCATCGCTTGCCTCACAATAAAGATTCACCCCAGTTGTTCTAGCCGATGGCCAATATTGGCGGGTTTTATGTTCCAAAACATCATTAATAGAAACCAATGTTTCACGCAGGGCCAACCGGCCAGCACCAGCCTTTGATAGATCAAGAATATCGTTAATTAATCCTAATAGCTTCAGGCCACTATGATGAATATCTTCAGCGTAATCACGGTAACGATTATTGCCAATTTCACCAAACATTTGGTTGGAAATAATATCAGAAAAGCCAATAATCGCATTTAATGGCGTACGGAGCTCATGGGTCATGGTGGTTAAGAATACCGATTTCGCCTGTTCTGCGGCTAAGGCATCTTCTTTAGCCTTTAACAAACATTCCTGCAGGTTTTTGCGCACCGAAATATCACGCAACCAGAAAATAAAAAAATGGCCTTCCCCACGTTCATCAATAATCGGCATAATATCAACTTCCACCCATGCCGTGTTTCCTTCTGCAAAATGCAGTTTCGTATCAAAACGGGCTTCTTGTTGATGTTGCAAAGAATGATTGAGATGCTGAAGATCTTCTTGCAAATCTTGATTATCAAATAATGATTGAATAGGTGGGTAGGTAGAATCCACCCAACCGGTGCGGGCTTTCATGGTATCATTAATATACACAATGCGTGCCTGTTCCGTTTCAGAAAAATCTTCCCCTGTTTTTTTTACTGGCATATGGGCAATAAACAAACAATCGCTGCGGTGTAGCGCTAATTTTTCTACAACTTCTAGCTTGGTACGGAAATATTCAGTTTTATTTTCTTGACGATGCGCGGCGATTTTTTTGATACAAAGGGCAATAAACAGTAAAGAAATACTGCCAAATAACACCCTAAACATACTAGTATAATGTTGCGCGGAAGGAGAGACCGCAGCGTAAGCCGCATCACTAATAAAAAACACAGAAGAAAAAAAGATGGTGTGTTTTCTCTTCAGCATCCTTTTGTCACCGCCAACCTAACATAGTACACGCAGGAAAAGGTAGGAATATTAAGGCATGCAAGCTTTTTAACATCATCCTACCCAACACCTTAAGAGACATACCAACCTGCGTCATCATAGCAAAGAAATGATTTCTGTCCAATAAAACAAATGATTCCATAATAATGTTTTGATGATGTAGCTTTTTATGTCAAACTAACCCCTGTTCCTTGATGGATAAAAATAGCTAGCAATCAGATTGACGTATGCCTCTTTACGCTGCTATCGCTTTTGGTATTATTTGCTTATGCTGGTTTATTGGCAGAGCCATTGGGCAGCGCAAGCTGCTTTTCTATGTTGTCCATTTATCGATTATGGCACTAGCCCTTGCTATCCTAGCCTATTATCTTGAACTGGGGCTACCCCCATTACTGATACCAGCAGCCTTACTGGCCAGCGTATTTTTGTTATGGTTAGTGTATAAATTTCTTGCTAATAAAAGAAAGAAAAAAAACACAGCCCATACCCATCCACCACCGCCGCCAGCGCCTGTGCCCATTACCATTAGAGAATCCATGGCAATTTTAGGGCTTGATCACATGACGCCAGAAGCCATGAATAAAGATATTATTCATGATGCATGGCTACGTTTAATCCAACGCAACCATCCAGATGCTGGCGGAAGCCCCTGGCTTGCAGCACAAATTAATAAAGCAAAAGATGTGTTGATGGATTATCATAAATAGTACAAAACTATCAAACTCGCTTTTATTAATTTTTACGCAGATTGCGCATGATACCTTGTTTTTTTACAGCGGCACCAACGCCTCAGGCTGAAGAAGCCCTACGATGGTTGCAACAATTTTATGGCCAAAGCCCACTAGAAAAAGCAGCCGTTATTGTAGCCTTAGGGGGCGATGGCTTCATGCTACAAACCTTGCATCGCTATCTTAATCTGAATTTGCCCGTCTATGGTATGAATTGTGGCACGGTGGGTTTTTTGATGAACCCCTATCATCAAGATAATCTGCACACACAATTAGAGCACGCCATTTCTCTTACTCTATATCCATTAGAAATGACCGCAGAAAATAAAAATAGCGACCCCATTCACGCCCTAGCCATTAATGAGGTGTCACTGCTGAGAGAAACAAGGCAAGCATGCAAATTATCCATTTCGATTGATCAAACAACACGATTAACAGAATTGGTTTGCGATGGCGTCATGGTTGCCACCCCTTCGGGCAGTACAGCTTATAATTTATCCGTCAATGGTCCTATTTTACCACTTACCGCTAATATCTTAGCTCTTACCCCTATCAGCCCTTTTCGGCCAAGGCGTTGGCGCGGCGCATTACTGCCAGACCATACGATTATTAATATTGATGTTTTAGAATCTGATAAAAGAAAAACCAGCGCCGTTGCTGATCATATAGAAGTACGCGATGTAACAAGGGTACAAATCAAGCAATCCAACAGCCACAGCTTTAAGCTGATGTTTGCTCCAGATCACAGCCTAGAAGAACGCATCATGAAAGAACAATTTCTTCCTTAAAATTGCCTATCTTATACACCGCCATGCCCCATCTCAACACAACGCAATAATGTATTTTCCAATTCACGGGCTGCTGAATCCATATGCACGGAAAGAGCTTTAATTCTTAAACCCGTTGATAGGCTATCCTCATCATCAATGGCGATGGCACGCAGCATAGCGTCAAAAGCAGCCATGCTGGTTTGAGAAGTCATCTCCTCTAACTGTCTGGCCAGATTTTCTTCTTCACTTCTTACGATAATGTCTTTCATACCACTTCAGCCCCTTTATCCCATAATCCTATTCATTATTAATGTTTTTTGCTTAATTCATGATTAATATGTAATGAACAACTCTTAGAATCAGTGACACATGGGGCAGTGCATGCGTTTGCCAATATCATTAGCTAGAAACAGATATTTTACCATATTATTGGTTGGTATTTTATCTTGTGCCCATACGGCTCCAGCCCATGCCTTGTTGGATAAGGGCGGCGAGCTGTTAGAAGCTTGTGTGGATGCAGGTTATAATGGTGGTTCATTAGCCCCAATACGTGGCTTTAAGGAAGGGCTTTGTGTTGGCTATATTTCTGGTCTTGTTGCCATTGGTGCTTCTTTAGGCAAGGGCGCCCCCCCAGAAATGGCTCAAGCCTTGGGTAAAATATCGTTATGCGTACCGGCCAATTTTAAATTGGATTCAGCGATTAACCTGGTGGTGGATTACCTAAAACGTAATCGTTCTTCACTTTCACAACACCCCAGTGAATTGGTATTTAAAGCCATTCAAACCCGCTGGCCTTGCGATATAAACCCCATAGAGGAGCGGTAGTGCGCTTTAAAAAAACAATATGGTGTTACATATCATTCTTTTTAAGTTTAGCCATCAAGGCGTTTTTAAGAACACTGGCTTCACGGCAACCACTGGGGCATATTCTATCCAGCATTTTGCTTTGTTCTTCAGCTTTATCCAAGAAATTCTTGCTGATAAAGAAAATACCCAGCCTCAAATGGCTAGCCTTGTGTTTAGGATCAATTTGTTGTGCCATCATGTAATATTGCATCATATCATCAGGGTTGTTCATTGACTCTGCGATTACCCCCAACTGATAAGCAGCATCTGCTGCAAAAATACTATTCCTATGCTGGCGTAAAATAGTGGCAAAAAAGCCTGCTGCCTCGCCAACCCTTTTCTCTTTGATCATGGCCACCCCTTTATAATAAAGGGTATAGGGATCATTAACCCGAGTTTGTGCCATAACCCCCATGCAAGGAAACAATGTGCACAGTATCAATATCAGCGCGGCCAATAAGTTTAATCTTATCTGTAAGAAACGACGTAGCATCATGAATATATTTCCATTTTAACATTTCTAGAAACATAAAGGACTATTCACTATGTTCAATAGAAGACAACTCGGCTTCCTATTTTTATCAATTATAGCAGTTTTCCGCTTCCCTTCACAAGTATCCGCCGCAGAAATTATACCAAAAAAATTAAATAAAGCCGCCTTAGAAACATTGCAGGGTAAAAAGCTGCGGGTTGTAAAACAAGGAGATATTATCACCCAAGATTTTTCTACCGATAGGCTAAACCTAGAAATCGATGATAAAAGCAGAATTTTTCGGGCGTGGATTGGTTAGATCATTAGTTAATTCAGCCGCTTCATTCTCACTTTCATCAAAAGAAAGCGGCAGACCAAAATCAACAAGACATCTGGCTTCATATCTAGCGGTTTCAGCCAAGGAGCCCCTTTTGGTTTTTTGGTAAACCCTTACCTCTACGGTTTCTATTGCACCAGCCCTAAAAGCAAGCGCAGCCATTTTCTTAGGGTTTTTGCACGCACGAAGAATTTTTATTTTATCCCTATTGGCTTTTTCACCGCGTAACATCATATATTGTACGCTGCTTGATTTCTTCAGCCCAAGTGGCATATCTTTTCTTAGATTTATAGATAGTGATATGTGCCATATATCCATTCTATTCTGCCCATCACCCACAAGATTTTATCTATTTTTCCTATATTATCTTATAAAAGATAATTTTTTATTGCCTGCAGCAGAATATATCCGCCATTATATTATTTGTTTAGGAATGCAAGAACCATCTATTGGGGTGATCATGAAAATTAATGCTGCTCGTTCTGGATTAGAACTATCCACTTGTGCCGTCAAATTGCGGAATAAAAAAATGTGGTTTTCTGTGCCCAATGAAACAGCGCTTGCCCGAGCAAAAACTATTCTTACGAAAGAACCCTGCACTATTGAGTGGCTGGATAGCTTTCAGCCGAATAGCATTATGATAGATGTAGGCGCCAATGTTGGTATGTATAGTGTCTATGCTGCCGTGATGAATGGTACGAAAGTCTATGCTTTTGAACCAGAATCTCAAAATTTTTCGCTATTATGCCAAAATATATTTCTTAATAAACTTGACGAACAGATCCATGCTTGGCCCGCAGCAATTTCTGATTCTGCCACTTGGTCTTATTTACACTTATCACAATTTATGCCAGCTGGTTCTTGTCATTCTTTTGGTGAAAATCTGGATCCCTATCTCAAGCAAAGAGAACACGCTTTCAAGCAAGGCGCTATTGCCACGAGACTGGATTGGTTGGTCAGTCAGGAAATTGTACCGCAACCTCATTACATCAAAATAGATGTTGATGGCCTTGAACATAAAGTAATTGCAGGAATACAGCCGCTGATTGAGCATCCAGATTTTCGATCGTTGCTTATAGAACTCAATCCAGCGGTTAATGAGCATAAAAATACAATTGCCTTCCTAGAGAATTTAGGATTGCGTTACAATACAGATCAAGTGGAAAAAGCAAAACGGCAAGAAGGATATTTCAAGGATGTTGCGGAATATATTTTCTCACGCTAAACAACATATTATTTATCAGTTGATGAATGCGGAGATAAAAAATTATCCCTTTGAGCATTTATCGGTAGATAGTATTTTTCCGCCAGAATTTTATGATGATTTACAATTTTTTCTGCCTAAAAATGAAAATCTTATCCCATTAAATAAAACTGGCCGCGTTGGAGAGCAATATAGCAGCCAAAGATTGGTTCTATTTCCTAACTCGCCTGAGTTAAATTCATTAGAAGAAGAACAAAAACTATTTTGGCAAAATCTATTTTCGATTTTTGCTGATGGCCAAATCGATAAAATATTTATGAAAAAATTTGCGCGCACCATTGGTAAACGCTATGAAAAAGCTGGAAAATTGGTTGATGCGGTTGAAAGAAATAATCATTATTTCTTAATGCGTGATCTTGATCATTATGCCTTAGGACCGCATACCGATTCCCTAAAAAAACTTGTCTCGGTATTATTTTACTTACCCAAAAATAATGCCAATGGCAATATAGGTACTTCCTTCTATTGGCCTAAAGATAGCAGTTTTCGTTGCGCTGGTGGCCCACACCACCGTTTTGAAGATTATGAGCTGATTTATACTTTTCCTTTTAAGCCTAATAGTTTGCTTGCTTTTGCTAAAAGTGACTACAGCTTCCATGGGGTAGAACCACTGGAAAACCCAGATATACAGCGCGATATATTGCTTTTTGATATTGAAGTGCCGTCTCTACTGCCCGTATAACTGACTACACAGACCATTATTCAGCATTGGTGCATAGCTTTATTTTATTGATCAGTGATTGGAAGTCCACCGGCTTTGTTTCAAAGTCGGTGCAGCCTGCTTCAAGCGACAGCTCTCTATCTTTAGTTGTAGCACTAGCGGTTAAAGCAATAATCGGTAAGTCTTTTGTTTTTTCATGACCTCTTAATCGCTTGGTCACTTCTCTACCATCAATATCAGGCAAGTTAAGATCCATAAGGGCAATATCAAAAACGCCATTAGCTAATATTTCAAGGGCTTCTGTTCCTGTTTCAGCGGTTTCGACCATAAAACCAGATTTAATCAATCGGCGGGAAAGCATATCCCGATTAAGTGCATTATCTTCTACCAATAGAACACGTTGCATTATTTTATCTCCACTCAGCAGCCTTACATTATATGTTGATCTCAATATTTAATTTTTCAGTGCTTTTATAATGGTAAATATTTCCACTGGCTTTCCTCAAATCTTTTATTATTTGACGGATATTTTTGTAATATGATCCAACTGGATCGCTATTTCATCTGCCCCTATTTGACCCTTGGTGATAATAGCGGCCACTTTACCATGCAAAATCTCCATTTCTTCACGGTTAAGATCTTTAGAAGTCATAATAACCACCGGAATATTATTCCATTCTGGCTGTTTATAAAATTTTTCTAAAAAAGCAAAACCATCCATTTCTGGCATCATCAAATCCAATAAAATCAAATTCGGTCTAAAATCTGATAATATTTCTAACGCTTTGCCGCCATGTTCGGCTAGCTCTACAATCCATCCCCGATTAAGCAATACCCTGCTGAGAAAATCGCTCATGGAAGGATCATCTTCTACCATTAATACCTTAATATTTTCTAGTTTCAGGTTTGAAAACACCTTTTCAAGATGGTTCCTATCAATTGGCTTGGTAACAAAACCTTCTGCTCCCAACTGCTGACTGCGTTTTTGCTCATCGATAATGCTACACATAACAACAGGAATATCAGAGGTCTCTGGATCGCTCTTTAGTTTTTGTAATACAACCCATCCATCCATTCCGGGCATTAATATATCCAATGCCACGGCTGCAGGTTTTAACTCTTTTACCATCTCTATTCCTTTAGCACCACTACTAGCAGTTACCACCCTGAAACCAGCATTAGTGAGGTGCCGTTTAGTCAGCTCACGGGCAATTTTTTCGTCATCTATTACTAAAATAACTGGCGAAAGATCTTTCTTTCCGTCCGCTCCAATCACGCTAATACCACTATCAAATTCTGGTTCTACCAATCGCATCGCCTTATTGGCGCCTTCTGGTGTCCATGGAATACAAAGCTTAAAGGCAGAACCTTTTCCCAATTCGCTTTCCACAGAAATATCACCCGCAAAAATCAGGCTTATTTGTCGGGCGATGGTTAAGCCTAAACCGGTGCCACCATATTTTCTGGTTGTCGATGTATCAGCCTGCGCAAAAGCATGAAAAACCTTAGACATTTGTTCTGGAGTCATACCGATGCCAGTATCGCGGATGGCAATATTCAATAACCATTCACCAGCTAATTTTTCTCGATGTATTTCTAATGTAATTTGTCCATTACTTGTAAATTTGGCAGCATTGCTTAATAAATTAAATAATATCTGACGGAATTTTGTAATATCCGTAGTGAATACTGTTTTATCGTCTATCAGGCTTTCTTTGCTTATATCTAATGTTAAGCGATTACCATTTTTATCACATAGAGGTTTAGCAGTACTGCATATTTCTTGCAGTAACGGAATAAAGCGCACCTCTTCTAAATAAAGCTCAACTTGTCCGGCCTCAATTTTAGATATATCTAAAATATCATTGATAATACCTAATAAATGCCTCCCAGCCATTTGAATATGGCTTAAATCATCAATAAAAGCGTCCACTTCCCGTTCTTTGGCTTCTTCTAATAATATTTCGCTATATCCAATAATCGCATTAAGCGGCGTGCGTAATTCATGACTCATATTAGCCAGAAATTGTGATTTTGCTTTATTGGCCTCTTCTGCATTATCTTTGGCTTTTTGTAGCTCTGAAGTACGCTGCCGCACTCTTTCTTCTAATGCTCCATTCACATGACGCAATCGGTTTTCACTGATTGAAAGCCGTTGAGTAACCACCTCTCTTGCTTGAATTTCTGATTGGACGCGTGCCAGCACATGGTTATAAAATTGGCCGATTTGTCCTGCTTCTGTGGTGTCATCAAGGGTTACAAAACGCGAGAAATCTCCTTCTTTACGCTGCCTATCCATCTCAATCAATAACTCAAGCATGGCGGTACTCGCCCCATGTTCGCTCACATCAAGCCCCAACATTTCATTCTGCTGGTTCACCCTTAAAGGGATAAAACGGTTAAAGATTCTTAAAATAATGAAAGAAACCGCAATGCTGAATATTGCAATTACCAATACACCCAATAATTGCGCCACTATCTGCTCTTGTCGGGCAAGCCCTGAATGTATTTTTTCTAAATCGCCAAACAGGCCTACAGCCAGCAGCCCCCATGCTCCATTCAATAAATGAATTGAAATAATTGAAGCCACATCATCAAGTTTTCTTTTTTCTATAAATTTTACACCACCAATATATATTATCCCAGCAACCACCCCAACAACTAAAGAAGCGATAGGGCTAAGAAAAATAGTGCCCGCCGAAATTGCCACCAACCCACATAAAATACCTTGAATAAAACCTTCGGCTTTGGGTTTTCCTTCAATTCTCCACACAATAAATAATACAGTTAACCCAGAGGCCACCGGACATAACATCAGATTAATCATAATAACTGGTATATCATCAATAAATGATACACTATTGCCGGCATTAAAACCTAACCAACCTATCCATAATAAAAGCACCCCAACAACCGATAAGGGGATGTTATTGCCTTCAATTTTTTTAGTTTCAAAACCGTAACGCCCTATTCTAGCCCCCACAAGCTTGATTAAAGATAAACCAACCGCTCCCCCCACCATATGTACAACACCAGCACCCGCAAAATCTATAAATCCCAACTTCCCTAACCAACCAGCTTTATCTCCATTTTCTGCCATTCCCCAAACCCAATGCCCCACCGCGGGATAAATTAAAACAGACGTTACAAAAACCGTGAACAAATACCCCTTAAACGATAAACGTTCAGCAGCAGCGCCCGAAGCAATAGACGTAGCAATGACACAAATCATCAACTGAAAGAAAAAGAACGATATGGCATAGCCGTCATCTTCTGGATTAAAGAAAAACCCTTCCGTGCCGATCAATCCATATAAGGAGGATCCTTGCATCAAACCATAACCAATTGACCAGAAGCCAATCGTAACCAGACACATATCCATTAATTTCTTGATTGAAACATTGATGCTGTTTTTAGCTCTCACCATGCCTGTTTCAAAACAAGCCATGCCAAGCAACATCAAAAAAACCAAAAGGCTACAACTAATCAACCAAAGAATTTGGTTGTTTTGGCTTGCCGCCACTAATGTAGCATCTGTTGCCAGATTGAGCGTATTTAGACTAGTTGTCATAACTGATTTGACCTCAACTTTACTTTACAATTATGGGGAACACCCATGAATTTAAGAATATGCGGTGCCTCTACCTCAAAAATGGTCCTTCTATTTCTTCATGCCGGCGATCTTCATAAATCTCTTCTTCTAATTTTGCTGTTTGTTCATCAATGTTCTGATTTGTCTTGGAGAACCCCATTTTCATTTGATCAATAAGATCAAATTGTATCCCTCCAGCTGCCAGTTCATGCATATTCAATCCCACTTTTTCCTGAGCCGCACTTAAAGTGATAGGGAAAAAACGACTGAGCAACCTAAAAAATACTACACCTATAATAAAACTATAGGAAAAATAACACATTAATCCCATGAGCTGGATCAGGAATTGAAAGCCACGATGATAATCTGGTCGATCTGGTACAGCTAAAAGAGCAACCGCTAATACTCCCCATACGCCACCAGCTAAATTACTCGACAAACACCCAGAAGAATCTCGAATGTGTTTTTTAGTAAGTATCCCTCTTACTAAATAATTGGCTATTCCGGCAATCACACCCAAAATAACGGAATGAAACGGTGTATAATAGCCAACTCCAGCTGCAACCGAAATGATACCAGCCAATACGCCACTGATTAATACATCATGATTTATTCTTCCTTCTAATTTTGAAGAAAGCCATAAACTTGTAAAACCTGCGGCTGCTGGTGTTAATAAAAGATTGATCAGAGAATTGCCTACATGCTTTGCCTGAAGATGTCCACTCACCAAACCAAACCAGCCCAACCATATCAGCATCATACCAATAGATGTAAGGGTTAAATCATATCCTTCTACCTTAGAGGCTCTATTCCTAGAGCCTCCACCTTTTTTTATCTGCCTATCCCTGCCACCAATAAGAATAAATGCCAGCAATAAATTTCCTGCAAGAACATTGATAGAAGCACCGCCAGCAACATCGATAAAACCAATATTTTTAAGCCATGATTGATGTTGAGGATTGAATACACCACCAATATTCCAACTGGCAGATAATGGATAAATAACTAAAGACACGGCCACCGATGTACATAAAAATGCAGGAAATGCCAATCTGGTTGCCAATGAGCCACAAATCATAATGGCCACAATAGACATATTCATTAAGTGAAAGAGAAATAATGATAAATTCTCTGTATGCAATGAATCACCTAAAGAAATAGGCCATGCCATTCCCCCATTCACGGCTTCAGGCAATCCATTCATCAAGGAAAATCCAAATATCCAAAAACAAAAAATGGATACACAAAAATCGACCATTGTTTTAATGGCAACGTTAATATTGGCCTTAGTGTTGGCAACACCACAAAAAATACAAACAAATCCAGCCCGCGCCATCATCAGCAAAATAGAACAAAATATAAGCCATCCAAAAGGGAATTCTTCTTGTCCTAACAATTCTTCTTACTCCACATTACCATCTCGCTAATAACAGTTAAGGTAACACATAATCTAACGCTACATTTCTACCCTGCCCTTTTATTATTAAGAAAAAATAAGCTCTATCAAAAAATGGTAGAAAAATTTTCTTAACCCATTGATTGAAGCTATAAAAAAAGCAGCTAATCGTTTCATCGACTAGCTGCTTCCTATTAAATAATATTATTTATACAATAAATAATAGCTTAATTGGCGTTTTTAACCTCGGGAGCCTGAGTATTTTCACTACCAGATTGCGCACGCAACGAAGATACATACAGCTCTACAAAATCAATGGGTTGCAATAATAATGGCTGATACCCGCCTTCACGGGTTACATCCGACATAATCCCTCTGGCAAAGGGAAAAAGAAGCCGTGGGGCTTCAATAAAAATAGCTTCCCTTAATTGTTCTGCTGTTAGATTACTGAACACAAATACCCCAGCATAGGCTATTTCTGCTAAAAATACTGGTTTCTGATCCCGAGTTGCTTCTGCTCTTAAAGAAAGAACCACTTCAAAAACCGCATCTTGTAGATGCTGATGCCCCACATTGATGCTTAAATTAATATCTGGCCCCCTACCATTATCTGGAGCTGGACGCAACATGCCAGGATTTTCAAAAGATATATCCTTTAGATATTGTGCTAATATTTGGATGGGTTTTACAGCCGCTTTTGGTGTTTGCGTATCTGTTGCGGTATTGCCTGTGTCTACTGCTACTTTATCGTCTGCCATGATAATATCCTTAATCCCTTGTAAAAGATGACATTTTTTATGTGGATAATTTTATACATTAATATTAGGATGGTAGATTATTGTTGAGGCTTAAATAAACGGTTTTTGTGGCGCAGGATGGATAATCTTAAAATCCCGATGCCGCTTGGCCTTCATTAAAATGAGATGGATGGAGAGAAAAATGGGCGGTGAAGGTTTTTTAGGGGATATATTTGTTTTTGCCGTTATCGCTGGTTTTTTAGCCTATCGCCTGCGCAATGTTTTAGGGCAACGGGGCGAAGACGAAAAACAACGCCCCAACCCTTTTGCTTCTTCTGAATCCCTAGCGAATAAAATTATTCCCAATAAAAACTTTTCTCCCAATACATCAGATCAAGCCAGTAATAAAATCATTGATTTTCCCGGTAATCCGGTTCAACAACCGCTGGCTGATTATTCAACCACCAGCATGAATACGGATGGCTTATCCTTAGAAGCCAGTATTGAAAAAATCCGATATTTTTCTGCTGGGTTTGAAGAAAAAATATTTCTTGATGCCGCCAGAAAAGCCTTAGGCATGATTATTGAAAGCGTAGCAAAAGGCCAAACCTCGGTACTTAACCGCTTTGTGGGTGGCGCTGCTCTAAAAGCCATGGAAAATATTATTGAAAGCCGTAAAACTCAAGGCTTTACAGCGGAAGCAAAAATACTGCGTTTTATTGATACCGAAATTGTAAAGGCCGAAATCCGTAACCAAAACGCCTTGATCACGGTAAAATTTTTAACCGAACAGCTTTCTATTGTGAAAGATGAGAAGGGCAATTTCCAAGAATCAACCAGTGCTGCTCCATTTGAAGCTGAAGATTTATGCGTATTCAGTAGAAAAATAGACAGCGCAGACCCTACTTGGACATTAATCAGCCTATCTTAAATTAGGCTGATATAATAAAGCAGCGGATCAATTAAACTATTTAGTAATGGCGTGCATCCCTGTTTTCAGATGGTTTTGACAATCTTTACGAAAACGGGGAATAAGGTAGAGGTGGGCGTGCCAATAATCTTGGCCTGCATAAGAGCCGCTATCGCTGCCCATATTATAGCCATCTGGCGCAAGCTCTAAATCAAGGCGCAATTTTTCCTTTTTCAATAACGCCCAACAGGCCAGCAATTCTGATTCGCTTAATTCCCATATATTGGCAACGCTTCTTTTGGGGAAAACGAGAATATGGCGCATGGTTTGTTTATTGCAAGCAAGCACAGCATAGGCCGCTTCATTTTGAGCAATCACCACCCCTTTAGGATGAGAGAGGTAATTTTCATTTGTTCCTTTTTGAGCTCCAGAATCGCGCACAACCGATTCACGGTAGGTAATATCTGGAGCGGAAGGAAAAAAACCTTCAGAATGTAGCGCGGATGATCTGTTCATTTACTTGCTTTTCTGCCGTTTGAGGAATAAAAAGTGATTACCAGAACCAAGGGAAACACATTCTCCAGATTCATTTTACCAGAGTCAATGATTCGATATGCCAGAATTACCAGAAGTTGAAACTGTGGCCTCTTTTTTGAAACAGCACCTGCCGGGTAAAAAAATTACCGCGGCAGCGTGGCTTAGTGGCAAAAAATTACGGGTTAACCCCAACCCTCTCGATTGGCCCTTAATTATTGACCAGCCCATCATGGCGGTGGAACGGCGTGGTAAAAATTTATTGGTGGTCATGGCCAATGAATTGCGTTTATTCAGCCATTTGGGAATGTCTGGCCATTGGTTATTATTGGATAAAAGCCACCATTATCAAGCATCAGCGCACGATCATTACGCCCTTACTTTGGATAGCGGCCAACAATTAATGTATCACGACCCCCGCCGTTTTGGCGGCTTAAATATTTTATCCGCAGCGGCAGCGGCTGATTTTACCCAAAAATTGGGTCTTGAGCCATTCGATAAAAAATTACAGGCTTCATGGCTATTCCCCTTATTACAACGGTTCAAAAAACCCATCAAAAATTTATTGTTACAACAAGAACTCATTGCCGGCATTGGCAATATTTATGCGTGTGAAGCCTTATTTATGGCCGCCATTCATCCAGAAAAACCGGCAAACACTGTAAGCCTTAGTGAGTGCGCCAAATTAATTGAAGCCCTGCAATTTGTCTTAGAAAAAGCCATTCAAGCGGGGGGCAGCAGCTTAAAAGATTATCGCGGGGCAGATGGCCAACCCGGGTATTTTCAGCATCAATTCATGGTGTATGGCCGCAAAAACCAACCCTGCGGCACATGTAATGGTTGCGGGGAACAGGTACAACATATTGAACAAAGCGGTCGCTCCAGTTGGTATTGCCCTTTTCGGCAACGGCTGACCACAGATTAGTGAGTTTTCCTGATTATCACTTGACGCTGACTAGACATTATCTGTTTGCTGATAAAAACATAGTGAAAGGAAGCATCATGTCGTTTGAAAATATTCTGGTTGAAAAGAAAGACGCTGTGGGGGTTATTACCCTTAACCGCCCCAAAGCCCTCAATGCTCTTAATGATGCGTTGATGAATGAGCTACAACAAGCATTGCGCGATTTTAATGGCGATGCCAGCATTGGCTGTATTGTGATCACCGGTTCAGAAAAAGCCTTTGCCGCTGGTGCCGATATTAAAGAGATGGTGAGTTTTAACTATGCTGATGTTTATAACAGCGAGTTTATCACCCGCAATTGGGAAGCCACAGCCCATAGCCGTAAACCCGTGATTGCCGCTGTGGCTGGCTATGCCTTGGGCGGTGGCTGTGAATTGGCCATGATGTGCGATTTTATTATTGCCGCAGAAAATGCTAAATTTGGCCAACCAGAAATTACCTTGGGCACGTTGCCGGGCGCTGGGGGCACACAACGCTTAACCAGAGCCATTGGTAAAGCCAAGGCTATGGAATTATGCCTCACTGGCCGCCTGATGGATGCCGCAGAAGCGGAACGCTCTGGCTTAGTGGCGCGCATTGTGCCTGTAGAAAAATTATTAGAAGAAGCACTGGCCACGGCCACCAAAATTGCTGGCTTTTCAAAACCAGCCCTTCTGATGGTGAAAGATGCGGTGAATGCTGCTTTTGAAACCACCCTTACCCAAGGTATAAAACAAGAGCGGCAAATATTTTATTCCAGCTTTGCCCTTGCCGATCAAAAAGAAGGCATGGCCGCCTTTGCCGAAAAACGCCCCGCAATTTTTACCGATAAGTAAAACTTGACATAACATCTTGTTTTATTAAAAATTGTTTTTTTGCTCGGTTGGAGAGATGCTGGTGACTCATTCTTTATTATTGTTAGCGGGGGATGGTATTGGCCCTGAAATTTTCGCTCAATTAAAACGGGTGATAGAATGGTTCAACCAGCATGAAAACACCCAATTTTCAATCATAGAAGGGCTAGTGGGCGGCTGCTCTATCGATGCGCATGGCGTGCCTTTAACCCATGAAGTACTGGCACAAGCCAAAGCGGTGGATGCGGTGCTGTTGGGGGCAGTGGGTGGCCCTCAATGGGAAGGGCTATCTTTTGATATAAGGCCAGAGCAAGGGCTTTTATCCTTGCGTAAAGAACTATGCTTATTTGCCAATTTGCGCCCTGCTATTGTGTTGCCCGGCATGGAAGATGCCTCCAGCCTGAAAAAATCGGTGGTTGAAGGGCTGGATATAATGATTGTGCGTGAACTCACGGGCGGCGTATATTTTGGCGAACCCCGTGGCATCACTGTGTTAGAAAATGGCGAACGGGTGGGGGTGAACACCCATATTTACAGCAGCAGTGAAATAAAGCGCGTGGCACGCATGGCCTTTGAAATGGCTAGAAAACGGGGCAACCATGTGTGCTCGGTGGAAAAAGGCAATGTGATGGAGGCTGGCCGCTTATGGCGCGAAGAGGTGATTGCCCTGCACGCTCAAGAATTTAGCGATGTTACCCTTACCCATATGTTGGCTGATAATTGCGCCATGCAATTGCTGCGCAACCCCAAGCAGTTTGATGTGATTGTTACCGATAATTTATTTGGCGATATATTATCGGATGAAGCGGCCATGCTCACCGGTTCACTGGGTATGCTGCCTTCTGCTTCTATTGGCGCGGCGATTAATGGCAAAATTCCTGCCCTTTACGAGCCAGTGCATGGTTCAGCCCCCGATATTGCGGGTAAAAATCTGGCCAACCCTATTGCTACCTTATTATCCTTTGCCATGGCCTTGCGTTATTCCTTCAACCGCCATGATCTGGGCGAAAAATTAGAAAAAGCAGTGGCGGCCACCCTAAATAATAATATCCGCACGGCGGATATTGCCGAAAAAACCTCCACCAAGGTGGGCACGGTGGAAATGGGCACGCATATTATTGCTGCTTTGGGATAGAGAGTATCGCAATATTCTACTAGTGCTGGCTGATCTAACAGATAACCCTCCATCCCGAATGGATTGATGGAGGGAATAGGAAAGCCTTGCCTAAATTCATGAGGAAAGAGCTAACGAAAAGCGCGTGTTCAGCAATCAGTAAAATGTCTTTCTTATTAAGGCAGTTGAAGATTTGGCTGCTATCCGCTCTTTTATAGCCCAAGATAATGTAGAAGCGGCTCAAAAAATAGCGGTTCATTTGCAATCCATTATTAATGGGCTTGGGAATCTACCCGCTCTTGGCAAATCTGGACGGGTATTTGGTACAAGAGAGCTGGTAACACCCCCCTTAGGTAAAGCACCTATGTGATTATTTATCGGGTCAATAATCAGCGCATTGAAATTTTACGCATATTGCATAGTGCACGCGATATTAATGCACAAATCAGCATAAAATGATAGAAAGGATTGGCTATAGAAAGCTCTTCAAAAGGTATATTTGAAGAGCTTTCTATGAAAACCGCCTTTGTGAATGGCGATTTTCCACAGCAACGCGAGCGAAAAATAAAAAATTTCACCTTTCTAACTCGTTTTGAAGCGTTTCCTATATAGAATTGGCGATAAAATCACACCGCCTGTCTTAAGGCGGAAAGCAAGAGTTGCAACTTCACTAAGTCAATTTTTTCTAATGTTTTGAACTCCGCCAACATTTGCCGGAAACGGGCAAAATCATGGGGTTTTCTGCTGCCCAGCCATGTTTCATCCAATAAAACCGAATCATTGAGTTTCAGCCATTCAGCCGTAAGCTGGCTTTGTACCTGATACACCCCTTCCACCACAGCATAAATGGCTTGGCGATGCCATGAATCCAATGGGGGCACTTCTCTGGCCAAGCGCTGAATATAATCGGCTTCAATAAATCCACCCATCGCCACATACGCCTTCATTACCTGATGGGCAGGGTATTCTGCCGATAAATGGCTAATCTCCATCAGATTAATCCAATAATCTATGCTGGCCATGGGCTGGGCAATATCGGCTGGTAAACCCGCTTCCAACAAAATCTGCTGGCGTTCTTTTAAGATTTTTTGCTCGGCGGCTGGAATGAAATTAATCAATTCCTGCTGCATTTGGGTAATACCATCCGTGGCCAAACTTTCATTTTCCGCTAGCGATGATAAAACCCACATCACCGCTTGCTGTAAAAATGGCACAATAGAGGCCATTAGCCCATATTGGGTTTTGGTGTTAAGGCGCGAATCTAAATGCTCTATGGCTTGCCAGAATAAAGGCAAACGGAAAGCCTGCACGGTTTTTACAAAAGCCAGCGCAATATCGGCAACGCTAGCGCCTGTTCTGCCCAACATCTGGGTTACAAAGGTAATGCCGCCGTAATTCACCATGAGATTGGTAACAAAAGTAGCGGCAATTTCTTGGTACAAGGGGTGCTGGTGAATAAATTCCTGATAATCACGAATTATTTTTTGAGGAAAATATTCCTGCATTTGTAATTTAATCAATGGGTGATGCAATATAGCGGGGTTTTGCAACAATTCCTGATACACAAATATTTTTACATAGGATAATAACAGCGAAATTTCTGGCCGCGTTAACCCTTGTTGCTGCCGCCGTCTTTCTTCTAATGCCTGCGCATCGGGTAATTTTTCCAAACGGCGATTCAGGATATGGCGTTTTTCTAAAAAGCGCATCACATCAATTAAAGAATCCAGCGCGCCCACCCCTTGGGCTTCGGTTAAAGAAATCGCCTGACCTTGCCAGTAATTATGGCGCAGCACTAAAGCGGCTACTTCATCGCTCATGCTGGCCAGCAATACATCGCGCGCGGCCAGATCAAATTTACCCGCCCGCATTAATAGATTGCACAAAATTTTGAGGTTGACCTCAATATCCGATGACGCGACACCCGCAGAATTATCGATAAAATCGGTATTTAAGCGGCCACCATGGCGCGCAAATTCCACGCGGCCACGTTGGGTAACGCCCAAATTTGCGCCCTCACCAATTACCTTAGCGCGTAGCTCTGCGCCATCCACGCGAATGGCATCATTGGCTTTATCCATGGCATCGGCATGGGTTTCTTCAGAAGATTTTACATAAGTGCCAATACCACCAAACCATAATAAATCAACAGGCTGCAATAATAAGGCCCGCATTAAGGCTGCAGGAGAAAGGGCTGTAGCCTCTGTGTTCAACATTTTCTGTATAGCTGGTGAAAGCGGTATCTCTTTCAATGCCCGCGAGAAAACCCCGCCACCTTCAGCAATAAGGCTGCGGTCATAATCATCCCACGAGCTGCGCGGTAAGGCAAAAATGCGTGCCCGCTCAGCAAAAGAAGCTTGTATATCGGGCTGTGGATCAATGAATATATGGCGGTGGTCAAAAGCCGCTAATAACCGAATGGCTGGCGATAGCAACATACCATTGCCAAACACATCGCCCGACATATCGCCCACACCAATCACTGAAAAAGGTGTGGTTTGAATATCCGTGCCAATTTCACGGAAATGCCGTTTCACGCATTCCCAACCACCGCGCGCGGTAATGGCCATTTTTTTATGATCGTAACCGCTGGAGCCACCAGAAGCAAACGCATCGCCCAGCCAAAAACCATATTCAGCCGAAATGCCATTGGCAATATCAGAAAAGCTGGCGGTTCCCTTATCGGCCGCTACCACCAGATAGGGATCTTCACCATCATGAATGCGCACATTTTGTGGATGCACCACAAGGCCATCCACAATATTATCGGTAATATCCAATAAGCCCCGCATCATCATTTGATAGCAAGCAATGCCTTCTGCTAATAATTTTTCACGGTCGGTGAAGCTATTTTTTAAGGCAAAGCCACCCTTGGAACCCACGGGCACAATCACCGCATTTTTTACCATTTGGGCTTTTACTAAATCCAACACCTCGGTGCGGTAATCTTCCAAACGATCCGACCAGCGAATACCACCACGGGCAATACGACCCCCGCGCAAATGCACTGCCTCAAAACGCGAAGAATAAACAAAAATCTCGTATAAAGGCCGCGGTAAAGGCAAATAAGATAAGCGCGCCGATTCAAACTTAAACGAAAGATACGGCCTTAAATCACCTTCTTCATTTTTCAAGAAGAAGTTAGAACGCGTGCAGGCCAATATTGTTTCAATAAAGGTTCTGATAATGCGGTCTTCATCGGGGTTAGCTATTTGCTGTAATTGCGCATCCAGCTTGGCCTTAATGGTTTCTAAATCGCCCTCTTCAGGAATTTTATGGGAGGGATCGTGCAGCACATGAAATAATTTTACCAGCAATCTTGTGGCCACGGGCTGCCGCGCCAAAGCGGAAGCCATGGCTTCACGGCTAAAAGCAAAACGCCCCTGCCATAAAAAACGGCTAAAGGAACGCAGCAACACCACGCTGCGCCACGAAATAGCCGCCGACAGCACTAGGCTGTTAAATTCATCATTTTCTGTATCGCCGCGCCAAGCCCTGCAAAATAGCTGCAACAAGCGGTTTTCCAGTTTGGCCATATCCTCAAACACGGGAATTTTAGCCTCGGCCTGCATTTCGTGAAACCATATGGGTTCATCGCGGCCAGCAATGGTAAGGGGGTAAGGCTCTTCATCAATAATCCGGAAACCCATGGATTCTAATAAAGGCAACAGCACCGACAGGGTTTGCCGACCACGTTGGCTGAAAATTTTTACCACCAGCTTCTGCTGGTTTTCTGGTTGACGACGCACCGCTAGGGCAAAACCATCCTCAGGGTTCATTTTTTCAATAATCGCAATATCGGCCACAGCATCATCAATGTGATGATTTTGCTGATAAGAAGGAGGAAAAGCTTCACCGTAACGCTGCAATACACCCCATAATGGCGATGCAAGGGCAGCTACTTTCAATGCTTCGGCCAAACGGTCGCGCCAAGAACGGGAAAGTTCAATAATATCGGCTTCCATGCGTTGCAATGAAGTTGCATCCAACACTCTACCGCCTAAATCAGTGATAAAATGCAGGCGTGCCATCGAATCATCGCTCAAGCTCACATGAAACTGGCGTGTTTCCCCACCGCATTCTTGTTCTAATTTTTGCTGAATGGCCATGCGCACTGGCTGTTCTAACCTTTCACCCGGCAAATAAATCATGGAAGATAAATAGCGATTAAACGGATCTAAACGGAAAAAAACCCCCGTACGTCGCATTTTTTGTGCTGCTATAACCCCTAGCCCCACCTCTTGCAAATGCTCTTCGGTAATTTGAAATAGCTCATCCCTTGGATAGGTATTGAGTACATGCTCTAAGGCACGGCCATCATGACTATCGGGAATAAGCCCTGCTTTTTGAAACACCGCTTCTACCTTACGGCGCACAAAGGGTATCTCTCTGGCCATGCGGGCAAAAGCTAGGGCTGTGAATAAACCAATAAACACCCGCATACCAATGGTTTTTCCTGAATCATCCAACCAGCGCAGCACAATGGCATCCATGGGCACTTGGCGGTGAATATTGGAGCGGCGTGAGGTTTTGGTCACCAACAGCACTTCATTGCGATTTTTTATAAAATCGTAAAATTCTGGCGATAGCATCTGTAAATCATTCAGCGATTCAAAAGCGCGATATTCTTGATCGCGCATAATACCTAAAGAAGCCGCATGATTAATCTCAAACCAAGATGTCTCTTGGTTTTCATGAAAGCGATATTCACGATAGCCCAAAAAAGTAAAATGGTGATCGGCCATCCAATGCAAGAATAAGGCTGCCTCTGCCCAGCTATTTTTCTCGGCTATAGCAATTGGTGCATCGGCAGAAACCACGCCACTTTCCGCCGCTAACTCCACCAGCAACCGCCGCATTAAATGCCAATCAGCAACGGCTTGCCGTACATCCTTAAAAACAATTTGCAGCGAATCGGTGACTTGTTGCGCCAATTCATGGCTAATTAAACCTTCCAGCCACACAATAATCAGGGATTCTTTTCTTCCCTCGCCTTGATCCGCCACATTCCATGCCATCAGCTCGCCGCTTGTACCACGCTGTACCGCAAAAATAGGATGCAGCAGCAAGGCTATTTCTAAACCCAAGCGATTTAAGGCCGCCGATAATGAATCCACCAGAAATGGCATATCATCGTTAAACGCAATTAAACGCAAAGAAAAAGAAGAATGATGCTGTGGCTCAACCGGTAGTAATTGCAATAAAGGCTTGCTAGTGGTTGCGCTTGAAAATAAATCCCACGCATCCTTTAGAGCGTTGGCCATGCTGGCAACACCAATAGCCTGCAAATCACAAGCCCTGATCCCATGAGCAATAGTTGCTACAAAACGCTGAAAATCAGGGTTTTTACCACTATCCCCCAATTGTTCAGTAATCACAGAAATATGTTGAGTGGACAATGCAGAAAGAGAACCGATGGATGACATGTGAAAGGCGTTTCCTCTGTAAATTTTTATATTCTTTTATTTTTTGGTAATCATAGCCTTCCGTTATAAAAATTAAATGTGGCATCTTTATCTAGGGGCGGTATCTTTACTCAGAATTTTGTGCCTCATAGATTAACCTAAATCATCATTTCTAACCCTAAATTATTGATAGAATATTACAATCACTCAAACAATTACCACAGCTAAGCAGCCGCAATTGCCTGAGAATTTGGCGTTTTATCTCGCTCAACCTGAAAAACTAGCCCCGCATCATTGGCTTCTACCTTCACCACATCCCCATCCATTAGCTCGGCCGATAATAGCTTGCTGGCCAACGGGTTTTGCAACTGCCGTTGGATTACCCGTTTCAATGGCCGTGCGCCATATACAGGGTCATACCCTTCATTGGCCAACCATTCTTTGGCTGTTTCTGCCAATTCTAGGGTTACATCCCTCTCATCCAATAATTTCTGCAAATTCTTCAACTGAATAGAAACGATACTGCCCATATCTTGCCGACTTAACCGACGAAACAGTAAAATATCATCCAACCTGTTCAAAAATTCTGGGCGAAAGGCATGGCGCACTACTTCCATCACCTGAGAACGCACCGCCTCTAGCTCGCTACCATCCCCCTGATCGGTAATAAGTTGGCTGGCAATAATATCCGCCCCCAAATTGGAGGTGAGCACAATTAAACAATTACGAAAATCCACCGTGCGCCCTTGACCATCGGTTAAGCGGCCATCATCCAACACCTGCAATAAAATATTAAACACATCAGGGTGCGCTTTTTCCACCTCATCAAGTAAAATAACCTGATATGGGCGGCGACGCACGCTCTCGGTTAATGCCCCGCCTTCTTCATAACCCACATAGCCGGGAGGGGCACCAATCAAGCGCGCCACCGCATGTTTTTCCATATATTCCGACATATCAACCCGCAACAAAGCCTGATCATCATCAAACAAAAAAGACGCCAGTGCTTTGGTAAGTTCGGTTTTACCCACACCCGTTGGCCCCAAAAACAAAAAAGAACCAATCGGCCTGTGTGGATCTTGCAGGCCAGCGCGGGCACGACGCACCGCCTCGGATACCGCGGCCACCGCTTCGTGCTGCCCCACCACCCGCTGGCCAAGGCGGCTTTCCATTTCCAGCAATTTCTGCCGCTCACCTTGCATCATGCGCTCAACTGGTATGCCAGTCCAACGGCTGACAATGGCGGCAATATCTTCAGCGCGCACCTCTTCAACCAGCAAAGGATTAGCAGAAGCCCCTTCTGCCTCCTGCAGTTTTTCGCTGAGTTTAGGAATAATCACATAGGTTAATTCACCAGCGCGTGCCCAATCTCCCCCACGTTGCCTTTGTTCCAATTCCGCCTTGGCTTGCTCTAACTCTTCTTTGAGTTTTTGTGCATGGTTCAGCTTATCTTTTTCTGCCTGCCAGCGCAGGGTAAGTTCTTGGGAGCGGCCTTCCAATTCCAGCAATTCACTTTCTAATTTTTGCAACCGCTCTTTACTGGCTATATCACTTTCTTTACTCAAGGCCTCGCGTTCAATTTTTAATTGCACGATTCGGCGATCCAACTCATCCACCTCTTCTGGCTTTGAATCAGCTTCCATGCGCAGACGCGACGAGGCCTCATCCACCAAATCAATCGCCTTATCTGGCATAAAACGATCGGTAATATAACGGTTGGCCAAAGTGGCTGCAGCCACAATCGCAGCATCGGTAATGCGAATACCGTGATGCAGCTCATATTTTTCTTTTAAGCCCCTGAGAATAGAAATTGTATCCTCAACATTAGGCTCTTCCACAAATACTGGCTGGAAACGCCGCGCTAAGGCGGCATCTTTTTCAATATGTTGGCGATATTCGTCTAAGGTAGTAGCCCCCACACAGCGTAATTCGCCGCGGGCTAGGGCTGGCTTTAACATGTTGGAAGCATCCATTGACCCCTCGGCTTTACCTGCTCCCACCAGCATATGCAGTTCATCAATAAACAAAACAATATCGCCGCTATTGGCGTCAATTTCCTGTAAAACGGCTTTCAGCCTTTCTTCAAATTCACCCCGAAACTTTGCCCCTGCAATCAATGCCCCCAAATCAAGCGATAATAACCGCTTATTTTTCAAGCTTTCGGGCACATCGCCTTTTATCATGCGCTGGGCTAAGCCTTCCACAATGGCTGTTTTGCCAACCCCCGGTTCCCCAATTAATACGGGGTTATTTTTCGTGCGCCGCGATAATACCTGAATAGCACGGCGTATTTCTTCATCGCGGCCAATCACTGGATCCAATTTATTCTGTTCAGCGGCTTCGGTTAAATCTCTGGTGTATTTTTTTAAGGCATCAAATTGATTTTCGGCATTGGCTGAGGTGGCACTACGCCCTTTGCGTAGATTAGCAATAGCCTCTTGCAATTGTTGCGGCGTGATATTTTGCTGCTTGAATAAGGATGCGGTCGGCTCTTCTAAGGCCAGTGCCAATAATAAAGTATCCGCAGCCACAAATTGATCGCCGGCTTTTTGAGCTAGCTTTTCGGCTTGTTGTAATAATTTGGATAATTCTGACGATATATATACCTGGCCAGCACCAGCCCCTTCCACCCGTGGAAATTTGGCCAAGGCCTGATCGGTGGCCTGTAATAACGCCTCGCTTCTGCCATTGTTTTTACGAATAAGCTGCGCCGCTAAACCTTCATTATCTTGCAGTAAAATTTTTAACAGATGTTCTGACCGCAATTGCTGATGCGATTGCTGCGCGGCTAAATTTTGCGCGGCTTGTATAAAACCCTTCACCCGATCGGTAAGCTTACTAACATCCATGAGCAACCCCCTTCTTATAATATTGAGTTATATATGAGGTGCATAAAATATTTATACAAGAGGGAACGGGTTAACTATTAGGCGGTAGCGGTGTACATTCTTGAATTTTTTTACACACATTCTTGGCTTCACTGGAAGCTAAACCAGTAAATTTAACCCGATAAAGGGTTTTACCCTTGCGCACCATGGCTTCAATTTTAGGCACGCCCTTAGTTTTTAGGGTTCTCGATTTTCTTCTGGCCACTTTTAAGGCTTTTTCACCGGCCTGACGGGTTTTGAATGCACCGATCTGAACGCTCCAATCATCATCGTCATCATCATCCCGCGTGGCAACATTTTGGCCCTTTTTCTTATCTTGTACGCCATGTTTTTCAGCCAACGCGGCTAATTTTTTTCGATCTTTTGTTTCTGTTTCTTTTTTCACGGCCTCTTTTAGAGCCGGCGACTGCTTAATCGTTGGTTTTTCACCCTCTTCTGCCATTTGCCCACCAGCTTCTAGCCCGCCATTGAGTTTAGTAAAACTGGCATTCAGCAATTTTTCCATATCGTGATCGCGGGCTTTGGCTGATGTACCACCAAAAATTGCCCCCACCACGCGCTTGCCTTTTTGTACAGCAGAAGTTGCCAAATTAAAACCAGAGGCATTGATATAGCCCGTTTTAATACCATCCATCCCCAGATAGCGACTCATTAAATGGTTATGATTGGCAACTTTCTTCCCTTTATAGATAAAATATTTTGTACTGAAATAGGGGTAATATTCAGGAAAATCTCTAATCAATGCCAAAGATAGGGTTACAATATCGCGCG
>JBMOFM010000019.1:0-46483 GCA_049318825.1 Alphaproteobacteria bacterium
TAGCAGCCCAGCTTTTGGCAGGAACAGCAGCAATAGCAGCGAAGATGGCGGCAGCAGCGGTGATGCGTAATAATGTGTTCATGATCTTTCTCCTTGGTTTGATTCTTGGGGTTCGGTTCTTTTTATGTTTTTGCTTATATATTCTTATATGCAATAACCGTGCCATTTATGTGACAGTCAAGCTGGAAAAGAGGTTTTGACTAATAGATTGCATCTGTGTAAAATTGCTGAAATTGAGATGGGGACAAAACACGCATGGATGCCAGCGATTGGGAGGAAGAACTCCAACAACAATATGGGGCACAGAATTTTCAAACATTATTAGGTGTTGAAGTTGATTTGGCTGATGTAACAGACAATCTTCCTATTTGTTTTTTATTTGTTTTTGGTAAGGGCACAGCACCAGAAGAATGTATAGGGGCTGTGCTGCCCTATCTGGCGCAAAAATTAGCAAGGACTGATGATTTAGAGGTGAGCATTCAGCCTTTATTGCTCAATTGTAGTATCTCATCATTATGGCCAAGTATTGAGCGATCAATTGAGGATATTACCTGCCAAAATGCCGATATTATTCCCATTATCGCCGAAGGCTTTGAACGCATGGCCAGCGATCCAACCTCCAGAGACATTGTGGCGCATGATTATGTTCAAGATATTGTTCAAAATACCACGATTGTGCCAGCACTTCAGGCATCTAAGAAAACCTTGCTGATTATAACGCCAGTGCATATAGATCATGAATATTATCTCACGGGCCTATCCCGATTTGGAGGTGGGCAATTTTGGTATAGTGTAATTTATGCGGGCTGCACCCCAGATGAGGCATGGCAACCCGTGCGTGATTATAAGGATCAACAAGCCCAGAGAAGGCGAGAACATTTGCCCAAAAATGGTTTTGCCCCATAAATTTTTACGGCGCAGCTGTACCGCAGCCTTGGTTGCAGCCCATCCTCAATTAACTGGCTTTGGCTTGTTGATGTTCTACAAACGCTTTTATATCTTCAGCGGCCTGCAGCCCATCCTTCACGGCCCATACCACCAGCGAGCCGCCGCGCACCATATCGCCAGCGGCAAATATGCCAGCTATATTGGTGGCCGTACTAAGCCCTTGCACGGACACTGTACCCCAGCGGCTCAGGCGTAAATTGGGCTGTTCATACATGGTTTGATAATCATCCGCATCATAGCCCAGTGCGGCAATAACCATTTGCGCCGGTAATTCAATGGGGGCAGAGGCTGCTGGAATGGCGATTAACCGACCCGTTGCATCGCGTCCTTCCAGAGTCATGGTTTGATAGCGCACCGTTTTGATGCCGCTTGCATCGCTGGTAAAACTTTCAGGTGCAGCCAGAAAACGAAAAACAACGCCTTCTTCTTCCGCCGATTTTACCTCACGGCGACTGCCGGGCATGTTGGCAGCATCGCGCCGATAGAGGCAGGTAACGCTATTGGCCTGTTGGCGAATGGCCGTGCGCAGGCAATCCATAGCGGTATCGCCGCCGCCAATGACCACCACATCGCGCCCTTTAGCATTCAGTGTGGGCAAGGCATCGCGTTTTTCTAGCACTGCTTTGGTGCTTTCGGTTAAATAATCCAAGGCTTTCAGCAGCCCTTGGGGTTCAGCACCATTAATATGTAGGGAACGGGCGGCATAAACCCCGCCCGCTAATAACAGCGCATCGTGCCGTTGTTGTAATTGTTGTAAGGAAATATCGCGGCCAATCTCGGTATTGAGGCAAAATTTTACCCCTTGGGCGGCCAATAAATCCGCACGGCGTAACACGATATTTTTTTCTAATTTGAAATTGGGAATGCCGTAAGTTAGCAAGCCCCCTGGGCGATCATAGCGATCATAAATTGTTACCTGATAGCCATAAAAACGTAGGGCTTCTGCGGCGGCCATACCCGCAGGGCCAGCCCCCACAATACCAATATGGGCAGATTTTTCTATCCGCGGTAAACGGGGGCTCACCCAGCCTTGTTCAAAAGCCGTTTCCGTGAGATATTTTTCAACCGCCCCAATGGTAACCGAGCCATGCCCCGATTGTTCAATAACGCAAGACCCCTCGCACAGGCGGTCTTGCGGGCATACGCGCCCACAAATTTCTGGCAAAGGATTGGTGGCCGTGGATAGCTGATAGGCTTCACGCAGCCGCCCTTCAGCCGTGAGGCGTAGCCAATCGGGAATATTATTATGCAAGGGGCAATGATTCTGGCAAAAAGGCACGCCGCATTGAGAGCAACGGCTGGCTTGTTCCCCTGCTTTTTGTGCGGCAAACTCGCGGTAAATTTCGCCAAAATCCTGCCGTCTTTCGCTGGCATCGCGTTTGGTGGGCATGGCGGGGTGAATATGAGTAAAAGCAGGTAAAAATGCAGACATGGCCAGTTGAAACGGTTGTATTATAATATGAGATAGGCTATTGGTTTTTTGGGCGATAGACTAGTGATTTTTTGCAGGATAAAATAGAAATGAGTATTGAATCTTTATGGCAGGTGTTGTTACTGGGGGCAGTGGAAGGACTCACTGAATTTTTACCAGTTTCTTCAACAGGCCATTTGATTTTATTGGTGGATATGTTGGGGGTGCAAACACCACCGGGAAAGATTTTTGAAATCTGTATTCAGTTGGGGGCAATTCTGGCCATTTGTGTGGTGTATTTCCGTAAATTATGGAAAACCACCATGGCCCTGCCCAAGGATGCTAAAGCTAGACGTTTTTTTGGTGGTTTGGTGATTGCTTTTATTCCAGCTGCTATTTTGGGGGCATTGCTGGGGGATTTTGTGAAAAACACCCTGTTTAACCCATGGGTAGTATGCAGCACCTTGGTGTTGGGCGGCGTGGCCATGCTAGTAATTGAAAAAAAACTGGTACAAAAAAGCAGTTTTATTGATGCTTGGGAACTTCCCATGCCGCTGATGTTAAAAATTGGTTTGTGTCAGTCCATCGCCTTGATTCCGGGGGTTTCACGCAGCGGTGCTACTATTATGGGGGGCATGATGCTGGGGGTGGATCGCAAGGCCGCTACCGAATTTTCCTTTTTTCTGGCATTGCCCACCATGATTGGCGCTACTTTATTTGCTTTATATAAAGCCCGCCATGAAGTTGATGTAGGCGATATGCAGATGGTGGCCATTGGCTTTTTGGCAGCTTTTGTGGTGGCATTATTGGTGGTGCGCTTTTTTATTACCATTATTAAACGCTTTGGTTTTTCTCCTTTTGCTTGGTATCGCATTGCATTTGGTTTCTTGATGGCGGCTTTATTGATTGCGCGCGATTATTAGGAGTATTGATTTATATTCATGATTATGGTTTATTTAGGTAAATTTTATTTATTAGCTGGTGGGATATGACGAATATTGCTGATTGGTCTTTAGAATCGTGGAAGCAGAAAAAAGCCCTGCATTTGCCGCAATACCCCGATGCGACTGCCTTAGAAGCCACAGAAAAGACCTTGCGTCATTACCCACCCTTGGTATTTGCTGGGGAAGCCAGAAGGTTGAAAGCGCGCTTGGCAGAAGTGGCTGCGGGCAAAGCCTTTATTTTACAAGGTGGGGATTGTGCAGAAAGTTTTGGGGAATTTCACCCCAATAATATTCGCGATAGTTTCCGCGTGTTGCTACAAATGGCTGTGGTGCTAACATTTGCTGGCGGCCTGCCCATTATAAAATTGGGCAGAATGGCAGGGCAATTTGCCAAGCCCCGTTCCAGCCCCACCGAAAAGCAAGAGGGTGTGGAATTGCCCTCTTATTTGGGCGACATTATTAATGGCTATGATTTTAATGAAGAATCGCGCATTCCAGACCCTAAGCGCATGATTCAAGCCTATAATCAATCGGCTGCAACCCTCAATTTATTGCGGGCTTTTGCCCAAGGGGGCTATGCTGATTTGCACCGCGTGATGGGTTGGATGCTTGATTTTGTAGGCGACAGCCCACAGCGCCATCGCTATCAGGATTTAGCGCACCGCATGGAAGAAACCCTGAATTTTATGGCGGCTTGCGGCATTACTGGCGACACCACCCCGCAAATTCGCGAAACGGATTTCTTTACCTCGCATGAAGCGTTGTTGCTGCCTTATGAGCAGGCCTTAACCCGTATTGATAGCACCACGGGCGATTGGTATGATGTGAGCGCGCATTTTTTATGGATAGGCGAACGTACCCGCCAACCCGATGGTGCCCATGTTGAGTTTTTGCGCGGGGTACATAACCCTATTGGTATTAAATGTGGCCCTTCCATGAGTGGGGATGACGTGCTGCGCTTGTGCGAAATTCTTAACCCACAAAATGAACCTGGCCGTTTAACCTTAATTGCCCGCATGGGCAGCGATAAGGTGCGGGATAAATTGCCCCAATTATTGCGCGCTACTAAACAAGCGGGAAGGCAGGAAGGGTGGATATGTGACCCCATGCATGGCAATACCATTCAATCAGAAGCGGGGGTAAAAACCCGTGAATTTGATCGGATTCTGGACGAGGTAAAGGGCTTTTTTGCGGCTTGCCGTGCAGAATCAGTGCATCCGGGTGGGATTCATTGTGAATTGACTGGCCAGAATGTCACCGAATGTGTGGGTGGTGGCCATGATCTTAGCCATCAGGATTTGAATGAGCGGTACCAAACCTTGTGCGATCCACGGCTTAATGCATCGCAAGCCTTGGATTTGGCCTTTTTATTAGTGGATGAGTTGAAAGTATTTCGGGGATGAATAGGCAGGAATTAATTGCCCGCTTATCACGCCGCTTGCCACATTTATTACAACGCGATGTGGATGAAGCGGTGCGGGTGGTATTTTCTTCTATTGAACAGGCCCTACTGGACGGAAAAAAAGTAGAATTGCGCAATTTTGGGGTATTTACGGTAAAAAACCGTGCCCCCAGAATGGCCTTTAATCCTCGTGCTAAGGTCATGACTTTAGTGCAGGCCAAAAAAGTGCCATTTTTCAAGATCAGTAAAACCGTATTACAGCGGTTGAATAAAAAATCATCAACATAGATTGCCGTTACAGCCTGATGATTGTATGGCATGCCGTCACTTGCGTGATGGCGTGCTGCTGGTTTTGTGTAGTCGGTTTATGGCTATATTGATTCAATCCATAATAATTACTGATATTATTGTTGGCACTGCCAAGAATCGGGTGGCAATGCACAAGTAAATAATTACCAAATACTTAATATTTACTTAACGCATTAACATATTTTTAATTTTTTAACTGTGAGCGCGGTTGTAAAAATTTATATGGGGGGCATTTTTTGTATAAAAATGCAGGTTAATACTAGTTTTCCCATTGACGCCCATGTTATCCCATGTTATCCCATATATATCCCGTAATGAACCGTTGATACCCAAAGTGAGGGGGGAGAAATCGTACAGGGGGATGTTCCTAATTTATTAAATTTTGGCGTGTAGGGCTGAGCAATGGCTCTTTTTTTGGGTCAGCATATAAACAAGATTGATGCGAAAGGCAGGATTTCCATTCCCGCCGCTTTTCGTAACAAGCTGCTGGCCGGCTCAGAATCAGCCTTTGTTGCTTTTCCATCGCGCAGAAATAAAGCATTAGAATGCTGGTCGATGGAAAGAATGGAAAAGCTTAGTGCCAGCATTGATCATTTAGATGTTTTTTCTGAAGCTCAAGATCATTGGGCAACCTCGGTATTTGCTGAAGCCACAGAGATTCCTTTTGATAAGGAAGGGCGCTTAATGTTGCCCAAAAGCTTGGCGGAATATGCTGAAATTCATGAACAAGCAGTGTTTGTGGGGATGGGGCCTTCTTTTCAACTATGGAACCCGCAATCTTTTGCCTTGCATCGTCAACAGGCCATGGAAAAAATCAAGGAAAATGCTGTTGCTGCCCCGCTTAATTTTGCGCAGGGTATGGTCTCTCACACGGGGGGATCATGCGGTTGATGGCTGAGCAGGGCATTGGTGGAGAAGTAGCAGAAAATTTTAGTCACGCCCCAGTATTGTTGGGGGCAGTGCTCGAGGCATTGCTGTTGGATGTAGATGAAAATGTAAGCAGTGAACAACAAGTGGTGGTGGATGCTACATTTGGTGCAGGTGGGTATAGCCGTGCTATTTTAGAAAAAACCAATTATAGGGTGGTGGCTATTGATCGGGACGCGAATGTTATTGCCCGCGCCGATGCTTTGGCTGCCCTTTACCCTGATCGTTTTCGTTTTGTGCATGCTTGTTTTGCGGATATGGAAACAGCCTTAACGCCAGCAGAAAAAAGCCAATTACAAGCGGTGGTGATGGATTTAGGTGTTTCTTCCATGCAGTTGGATGATCCGTTGCGTGGTTTTTCTTTCCGCGCTGATGGGCCATTGGATATGCGCATGGGGTTGGGCGCGGATTCGGCGGCTGATTTGGTTAATGGCTTAGAAGAAGAAGAATTGGCCAATATCATTTATGAATTTGGCGAAGAAAAAAAGTCGCGGCGGGTGGCCAGAGCTATTGTGGCAGCGCGGCCAATTACCCATACATTGCAATTGGCTGAAATTGTGCGCAAGGCAGTGGGGCATTCTCCCAAAATGGCTATTGATCCAGCCACGCGCACCTTTCAAGCCCTAAGAATTGCTGCCAATGGTGAGTTGGCACAGTTGGAAAATGGCTTGGCGGTTGCTGGGGATTTGTTAACCAAGGGGGGGCGATTGATTGTGGTGAGCTTTCACTCCTTGGAAGATAGAATGGTAAAAAACTATTTTAAGGAACATCAAGGTGGGCATAAAGGCAGTAATCGTCATCTGCCCGTGATGTTAACGGCAAGCGATGGCGTCGATTTGTCTGAATTTAGAGTTGTACATAAAAAGGTAGTGATTGCTGATGATAATGAAACAAGCAGTAATCCAAGGGCGCGCTCTGCCCGTTTAAGAGCAGGCATTAAACAAAATTAAAAAGAATAGGCAAGAAAGCGGTAAAGGAGAGACAATAGATGGTAAGAATAACAGTTTTTTGGTTGGGATTACTGGCAGTATCAGCAGGGTTGGCGGTGACAATCAGCAATAAAGTGCATCATTTAGAAAAGCAAAAAAGAATGATTTTGGCTGATGTGCAGCATCATGAAGAAAATAGACGCGTGTTGCAAGCTGAGTGGAGCTATTTGAATGAGCCCGCCCGTTTAGAATCATTGGCTAAACGCTATTTGGGCATGCAAGCGGTTAATCAACAGAAATTAGTTTTTGTGGGTAGCTTGCCAGCACGCTCTACTAATAATGATGTAAATGTGCGGGCGGTTAGTAATATTGTAGCGGCTAGCAATCAGCAATTGCGCCATGCAGCAGCGTTGAGGGTGTCCGAGTAATAATTCTGGCTTTTTTTTAAGAATATTGCCAGAATTATTGTTTGCATCCTGTTTATACCAGAGTATTCTGCTTTCTTGCCGTTGTGCTTTGCCTTGTTGCTTTTAGTCGGGATAATGAAAAATTGCTGCCCCTATTTTCTGGATGGAGGAATAATAAAGAAACCGTGGTGAACCCATTACGGCGGGCAAAGATTCGCTTGTTGGTGGCTGGCCTTTGTGTGTGTTTTGCTTTCTCTGTTGTGGCCATGCGCTTATGTTGGTTGGCTTCTTTCGGGCTAGATGAAGAAACAATGAAAGCGGGCAGGCCTAAACCTAATGCCTTACGGGCGGAAATTACAGACCGCAATGGCAATGTATTAGCCACTTCTATTGCTACCGTTTCTGTATTTGCTGATCCTGCATTGATCTTAAACCCTAAGCAGACCGCTCGCCAATTGGCAGGTGTGTTCACTGACTTACCAGAAGCTGAGATTTACAAAAAAATTACGGCTCATAATCGTTTTACATGGCTGAAGCGTCATGTGCACCCCAAGCAATTGCAAGCCGTGAATGATTTGGGGTTGCCCGGCGTAGAATTTATGCCTGAATCGCGGCGTTTATACCCCAATGGCACCGTGGCTTCGCATGTGATTGGCTATACCGATGTAGATGGCAATGGTATTGCGGGATTAGAGAAATTTTTTGATCCTTTTCTGGTTCAAGGCAAAGAACCATTAAAAACATCGCTGGATATTCGTATTCAGCACATGGTAAAGCGCGAACTAAGCGCGGCCATAGAAGATTTTAGTGCTATTGGTGGCGCCGCCATGGTGATGGATGTGCGCAGTGGTGAATTATTATCCATGGTATCCTTGCCGGATTTTGATTCCAACCGCCCAGGTGAAGCTAGCGATGAGCAGAAATTTAACCGCAATAGCCTTGGCGTGTATGAAATGGGCTCTACTTTTAAGGTGTTTAACCATGCCATGGCGCTCGATAGTGGTAAAGTTGCGATTACCGATGTGATTGATGCCTCGCGCCCTATTCATATTGGCCGTTTTACCATTAGTGATTTTAAGGGAAAATATCGACCCCTTACCGTGCCAGAGGTTATTAAGTTTTCTTCTAATATTGGTTCTGCCCATATGGCCTTAAAAGCAGGGGTGGGCACCCAAAAAGCATTTATGGAAAAGATTGGCATGACCAAACAGGCAAGTCTTGAATTGCCAGAAACAGGTTGGCCGTTGGTTCCGCGCCCATGGCATGAAATTAACGCCATGACCGTGGCTTTTGGCCATGGTATTTCTGTAAGCCCAGTACAATTGATTAATGGGGTTGCTTCAGTAGTAAATGGTGGGCGTTTTCTTACCCCAACCTTGCGCTATAGCCCTGAGGATAAAAGAGAAAATTTACCAGCTATTATTAAGCCAGAAACTTCTAACATGATGCGTGCCTTAATGCGGTTGGTAGTGTTAGAAGGCTCTGGGCAAAAGGCCAATGTGCCCGGCTATATTGTGGGCGGTAAAACCGGTACGGCAGAAAAGGTAACGGGCAAACATTATGGTGAAGGGGGCAGAATGTCTTCTTTCGTGGGGGTATTTCCTATTAATGACCCGCATTATTTGGTGTATATGGTGGTGGATGAGCCAAAACCCAATGCGAAAAGTGCAGGTTATGCAACAGGGGGGTGGGTAGCCGCACCGGCGGTTAATCGCATTATTGGCGAAATGGCGCCCATGCTGGGTATTGAACCATTTAATGACCAAGACCCACAAATTTTACAGGCTCTTTCTTTGGGGAGGCTTATTCCAATTTCTTCTGCTGCACCGCCCAAATTGGTTAAACCCAAACCCAAGGCCGCCGCTCAACAATTGGGAGAAGAAAAAGTTGCTACTGAGTGATTTGATAAAAAACATCCGCCAATATACCGATATTGGGGTGCAGAATGAGGGTGCTGATCTTGTTGTAACTGTTGTAACCAATGATTCACGACAGGTGATTGCGGGGTCATTATTTATTGCCAAGGCAGGCAGCAGGGTAGATGGTATTAATTTTGTGCAAGAGGCCATTAAGGCTGGGGCTGTAGCCGTGATGCTGCCCAGCAACCGCTTGCCTGTTTTAGAACAAATATTGCCAGATATAAGGGTGCCCTTGCTATTGGTGGGGGATATTGAAAAAGCCCTATTGTTAACTGCCCAATTTTTTTACCCGCGCCAACCAGCTACATTGGTGGGGGTAACTGGTACCAATGGTAAAACATCCACGGTACAGTTTTGTCGGCAATTCTGGCATTTATTGGGGGTTAATGCTGCTTGTTTGGGCACATTAGGCCTAACCTTAGGCAAAGCGCAACAATTGCCAGCTTCAGCACCAGCCATTGCCCCTCTCACCACCATGGATAGTTTAAGCTTGCATGCCATATTAGATTATTTGGCCTGTAATCAGGTGAATAATCTGGCCTTAGAAGCTTCTTCTCATGGGTTGCATCAAGGCCGGTTGGATGGGGTGCAGCTTGATGTGGCGGTATTTACTAATTTAAGCCGTGACCACTTGGATTATCATGCCAACATGCAAGAATATTGGCAGGCAAAAAAATTATTATTCACCACGCGCTTGAAGAAGAACGGCGTGATGGTGGTGAATGCAGATACGCCGCAAGCAGCAGAATTGGGCCTATTGGCAAAAGAGCAAGGGCACAGATTCATTGATTATGGGGTAGCAGCCAAGGCTATTCAGTTGCAAGAAATTGTAGCGGATGAGCAAGGGCAATGGTTAAGCTTTACCATAGAAGGTAAAAATCACCGCGTTTATATGCCGGTGGTGGGGCGTTTCCAAGCCAGTAATGTGATGGCCGCCATGGGTGTCATGTGGGCTTGTGGTTATGATGTGGAAGCAATATTAGCGCAAATTCATCAATTACAGGGTGTGGAAGGCCGCATGGAGTTGGCGGGTAAGCTGGCTAATGGTGCGGTGGTTTATGTGGATTATGCGCACACGCCCGATGCGCTGGAAACCGTGCTACAGGCTTTACGCCCGCATGTGGGCAATCATTTACATGTGGTTTTTGGTTGTGGCGGCGATCGTGACCCAGGTAAACGGCCATTGATGGGAGAAATTGCCCAAAAATTGGCGGATAGAGTTATTATTACCGATGATAATCCCCGCAGTGAAAACCCTGCCTATATTCGGGCACAAATTATGGCCAGCTGCCCTTCAGCCTTAGAAATAGGGGATCGGGCAGAAGCCATTCATGTAGCTGTTTCTCGCTTGCAAAAAGGCGATATTTTATTGTTGGCAGGCAAAGGGCATGAGCAGGGGCAGATTATTAATGGGCATACACGCCCTTTTGATGATCGCGAGCAAGCGGTAAAAGCTATTATGGGTTGCGAAAATAGAAACGCGTCGATTAATTTAGGAACTATATAATGTTGCATAATCTACTGGCCTTGATCGCGCCAGAATTTATTATTACCAATCTTTTTCGTTATATTACGTTCCGCACTGGCGGTGCTGTTATTACGGCATTGCTGTGTACATTATTTATCGGCAAGCCCATTATTGCGTGGTTAAAATCCCTTCAGCCGGCAGGCCAGCCCATTCGTGAAGATGGTCCTGCCAGCCATTTCAGTAAAAAAGGTACCCCCACCATGGGGGGAGTCATGATATTACTATCCGTTACCCTTTCTACCTTATTATGGACCGATGTCACCAATCTTATCAGTGCTGCCACCCCCATGGGGGATAATGGCGATTATTATGTGCTGATTAGCCTATTGGTGTTTTTGGGCTTTGGAGCCATTGGCTTTGCGGATGATTATAGCAAGCTGACCAAAAAAAATACGAAAGGTATTTCAGCAAAGTTGCGGTTGTTGTTAGAGTTTTCTATTTCTGCCGTTGCTGCTTACGTTATTTCACGCTTATTGCCAGAAAATTTGAATCAGCATTTGGTGTTTCCTTTTTTCAAAAATTGGGTGCTGTATCTGGGCATATTTTTTATTATTTTTAGCGCGTTGGTGGTGACTGGCGCGGCTAATGCGGTGAATTTTACCGATGGCTTGGATGGGCTGGCTGGTGGTTGTGTGATGTTGGCCGCTTTGTGTTTTTGCTTATTTGCTTATCTCACTGGCCATATGCGTTTTGCGCAATATCTACAAATTCATTATGTGCCCGGTGCTGGAGAATTGGCGGTGTTTTGCGGTGCTTTGGCTGGCGCGTGTCTTGGCTTTTTATGGTTTAATGCGCCGCCAGCTTCAGTGTTTATGGGGGATACGGGGTCATTATCCTTAGGGGCGGCCTTGGGCGTTGTGGCTGTAATTATAAAGCATGAAATTGTATTGGCCATTGTCGGTGGTATTTTTGTGTTGGAAACAATATCGGTTATTTTGCAGGTGGCTTCTTTTAAGTTGACGGGAAAACGTATTTTTCGCATGGCCCCCATTCATCACCATTTTGAAAAATTGGGTTGGCCAGAAACCAAAGTGGTGGTGCGCTTTTGGATTATTGCCGCTGTATTGGCGTTGGTGGGGCTTTCTACCTTGAAAATCAGATAATCAGGGTGAAAATTTGGGCTTTTTTTGTTTGCTGGCCGTTGAACTGGCTGTTTGTCGTGCAATCTCATGGCCAGTACAACCAGCCGCGGCGCCCATTATTGTCAATAATAGATGATAAAGCGTATTAAAAGGCCGATGATAGGTTAAATTGATGCGCTCATCATGTAGTTTTTGAATAGCGGCTGCATTATATTGTATTTTTTTATGCTGCAAATCGGCAGATAATGAACGAATTTGTGTAAGATATTGATTATATTTCAGCTCCTTACCGAGCTGATGAGGATCTAATTTTATAATATTCCATGGGTTGAGTTTACCCAAAGGGCTACTGGCTGCAAAACCATAAACATGGCTGTTCGATAAAGTAACGTCACCCTTTTGGTTGGGATCCAATAATCGTACCACCGCTATTAATTGTACATCCTGTTCTTGCCAATGTTCACGAAACTGTGAGGATAGCGCATCAAAACGCACAACAGCGGCGGTGTTGAAATTAATATTAAAGTCTTTGAAATTTTTATGCCGACGCAATCCTATGGTTTCTAGCGGCTTTGCTTGCGTGACATCATCGGTTTTTGCATAAACTTGCACATCTATGTCAAAAGCCAATTGGTTGTTATTGGCTTGATAGTCAAAAATTACACTCGTGGGGGCAATATCTGCTAGGGGTATTTTCCACCCTATTCCGTTATTAAGGGGTATTTTTTCAAGCATATCGGCATGATGCTCGGCATAGGGGGTGTTAGCCCACCCATTTTGTTTAATAATATTCAATAATTCATCGGCCGCATTGGGGTTAATGATGCCGCCATTCGCCTCTTGCGGTATATTATCGATACCAGCTTCTTGCCAAGTGGTGCGCGTGAGTAAGATGGCTTGGTAAATAATGGGTGGGGCTATATCGGGGTGGGCAGCTCTTAATTGGGTGACAAAGGTAGCAATTTCAGGTGTTGCCAAGGATGTTCCATGTCCTGACTTACCCACATTTACTGCTGTGCCAATAGGTACAAAATCAGCGGCATAGATAGCGGGCATAGCATCGGGCGGTGAAAAATCATGTGCATAAGATAGCTCGCCAGTTTCACGGCGGCTTATAATGCCAGCCGTTAATAATAAAGGAATTTCTTTGTTATTCCAATTAGTGGCCTGCGCTGATAAGGAATTATTGCCCATGGAATTAATAAAAAATTGTTTTAACCGCAAGCCATCTGGTTGCCTAAAATTATCGTGAATGGGAAAAGTGGAAGAAACGGATCGCGAAATAATCGCGCTGTGATTGTTAATAGGGTTCTCATCGGTTACATAATAGGAATAATTATCGCCTATATATTCTTTTATAATTGTGGCGTGAAAGTCGTTATTGAAAAAGTCTTTTGCTGGTTTACGAAGAAAATCAAGAGACATTTTATCTGCTATCGCAATGTCTATTTTTTTTAGCTCATTGGGTTTTTTATTCACAATTAATTGATCGCGCTGGGCACGATATTGCTGTGCCGCAGCCAAATAGCCACCCGGATCACCAGCGGGCAATTGTTGTAACTGTTGTTGCATAAGGGTGTGTTGTAGCACCACCATCAATTGCGCGACCACAACACCGCTAAGAATAGAAGTAGTACGGTTAAATTTTTTAGATAAAAACATAATAATTATATGAAAATAAAACAATAAATTTTTATATCACGATAAAAATAAAATTACATATAATTTTTTCTGCCATATTTAACATATTATCAGGGAAAATATGCTTTAACTCATTGAGGGCTTGACGCTTTTGGCTATCTGCTTCACATGATGGGGCAGAACTTTTCACGCATGTCATTCCCTTAACGCAGGGTAATAGGAAAACAGTGACACAGGAAAATAACCATACTCCACATGTTGATCCTGTGATCGCAGCGGCCCAGCCAGAAAAAATGCGTTTAAGTGCTGTGTGGACAATGGCGGGTGCCAGAAGGCTGATTGCCCGCCTGCGCGATATTATGGCGAGAAATGCCCTTGCTCAACATAAATTGCAGGATATTGTTTCCCTGATTGGCCATGAAATGCAGGCCGAGGTTTGTTCTTGCTATATCATGCGCGCTGGAGAAGTGCTGGAATTATTTGCAACCATTGGCTTAAACCAAACGGCGGTACACCGCACCCGTTTGCGGGTGGGGGAAGGTTTAGTGGGCAAAATAGCGGCCACGGGGCAACCCTTGCATATAGCGGATGCGCCTTCCCACCCCGATTTTGTATTTAAGCCAGAAACAGGGGAAGAGCCCTACCATTCTTTTTGTGGTGTACCCTTATTGCGCGATGGCCATGTGCGCGGTGTGCTGGTTATTCAAAATAAAACCCACCGTTCTTATATTGATGATGAGATAGAAGCCCTGCAAACCGTGGCCATGGTGGTGGCTGAATTACTGTCCACGGCTGAATTGGTGGATCCGGGGGAAATAAACGCCGCCGCGGATGCGATGATTCTGCCACAACGTTTGAATGGCAAAGGGTTGAGTGCGGGCATTGGTATTGGCTCGGCATGGTTGCATCGCCCGCAGCTTAATATTAGCCAGATGGTGGCTGAAAACCCGCAGGCAGAGCTGACACGCTTAGAAATAGCCATTAAGGCGATGATTCAGGATATAGATCAAATCATCGAATTTTCTTCCCATGCTGGCAGTGGGGTGCATCGCGATATTTTGGAAACCTATAAAATGTTTGCGCAAGATCGCGGTTGGCTGAACCGCATTCGGGAGGCTATTTTACAAGGTCTAACGGCAGAAGCCGCAGTGCAACGGGTGCAAAATGATACCAGAGCGCGCCTCAATCAGGTGTCGGATCAATATTTGCGTGAACGCTTACTGGATTTTGAAGATTTAACCCACCGTTTATTAAAGCATTTATCAGGGCAAGAACATTTGGAAGCGGCCAACCCTTTTCCTGATGATGCTATTGTGGTGGCACGCAATTTAGGCCCTGCGGATTTGTTTGAATTTGACCGCAGCAAATTGCAAGGCTTTATTTTAGAAGAGGGCACGGCTTCAAGCCATGTAGCGATTATTGCTAAAGCCCTAGATGTGCCGGTGATTGGCCAGTGTCAAGATGCCATTTCCCGTTTGCAGCAAGGCGATAAGCTGGTGATGGATTGTGCCAGCGGCCTTGTGTATGTGCGTCCTTCCGAGGATGTGTTGGAAACCTATCGGCGGGCTAAATCTAGCCATATGGCGCGGCGGGGTAAATATCGCGTGGCGTCTAGCCTGCCAGCCATCAGTAAGGATAATAAAACCATTCGCCTGTTGATGAATGCAGGGCTGCCCATTGAATTGCCCTACCTTACGGAAACAGGGGCGGATGGTATTGGCCTGTTTCGTACCGAAATTCCTTTTATGGTGCAGCAGCGCTTTCCTTCTTTTGAAGAACAATGCACCCTATATGATGAGGTGTTGAACGCCGCGCATGGAAAACCAGTGACTTTCCGCACCTTGGATATTGGTGGCGATAAACATATCGATCAACATAGCCATACCCATGGGGAAGAAAACCCAGCCTTGGGTTGGCGGGCTATTCGCATGGGGTTGGATCAGCCAGCCATGTTGCGCCAACAATTGCGAGCATTATTGCAAGCGGCGGGTAATCGGCCTTTCCGCATTATGTTTCCATTAATTTCGCATGTGCATGAATTGGAGAAGGCCATCAAAATTCTGGAAATGGAGTGGCAGCATTTTCCGCATATTTCCCAAAAGCCAGCCATTGGGGTAATGATTGAAGTGCCCTCTATCATCTGGCAATTGGATTTATTGATGCCTAAGCTGCAATTTGTATCGATTGGTAGTAATGATTTGTTGCAATATATGTTTGCGGCGGATCGCAATAACGTGCAGGTTAATCAGCGTTTTGATACCTTATCGCCCGTTTTTCTGAATATTTTGAATGCCGTGATTAAAGCTGGTGATCGCCATGGGGTAGAGGTGGGGCTGTGCGGAGAAATGGCCAGCCGGCCATTGGATGCCATGGGGCTATTGGGGCTTGGTTTTCGCGTGCTATCCATGAGCCCGCAATCAATAGGGCCTGTAAAAGCGATGCTGCGTAGCTTGAATATTGGCCATTTTCAAGAATATTTGCAGCGTTTCCTCAATTCTCCTTTGCCCAGCATTCGCGCCCATATTCGCGCTTATGCAAAAGACCACCAAATAGAGCTGGAGGATTAATCCACGGGTGGGTATGATGCTACACGATTGAATGGAAAAAAGTTTATTACATGTCATCCAGTAGTTCTCGTGAAGAAATTATATTAAAAGTACAAAGCATTATGAAAAAAGAGCCCTTGATTATTCTTGGTTCAGGGGCTTCTTGCGCGCATGATATTCCCAGCATGGCGGTATTGGGAGAAAATATTTTCAACTGCTTTCCCAATGAGATAAAAGAATCAGAAGAAGCTGCATGGAATCGATTTACCACTGACGAATCATATAAAAAAAATTTAGAAAAAGCCCTATCTGAAGCCAATTTTAGTGAAGAGGCAAAACAAGAAATTATAAAAATTTGCAGAAAAACAATTGCCGAAGCAGATCGTATGGCCTATCAATCACTCAGATATGATAAAAACTGGCCGCTAAAAAAGTTATTAGAATATGTGTTTGATTCAACAAAAAGAGCAGTTGATATTTTAACCACCAATTATGATTGCTTGGCAGAATATGCAGCAAGAGCCGCGGGCTATAGAATATACACGGCCATTAATAAAATAGAGCCTTCCAAAGTTTTTGAGATGAAGTCGCAACGTTGCCAGCAACTAAAGACGGTCAATATCTGGAAAGTTCATGGTTCAATCGATTGGTTTTTGAGCCGCGAAAAACAATATTCTAGAATTCCCTTGCAGCTTGAACCATTTGACGGGGATATTCCTTTAATTATTCCACCTCATTCTCTAAAATATCAAAAAACCCATGAAGAGCCTTACCGTAGCATCATTACAAAAGCTGATTCCGCTATAGAAAACGCATCTGGCTTTTTGTGTATTGGTTTTGGTTTTAATGATTCTCATATTCAAGAAAAACTAATTCAAGCCTGCCAAAATAATAGTAAACCCATTATTTTGCTCACCAAAGACCTCACGGATAATGCACAAAATTTTCTCAATGGTTGCAATAATTATTTCGCATTCACTAATCATGAAGATACACAAACAAAGATTCGTTCTTCATCACCAGAGGATTTTCTCATGCCAGATACACAATGGTGGCGTTTAAGTGAGTTCATTTCAATCCTATCCTAATGAGGAATTAACATGAGTGATGGTATATTTAACTTTAATGAAAAAGATGCTTTGGGTTATGTTATCTCGGTTGATACAGCACAGGTAATAATTGACGTTAATGACATTGAGAAATTGCGTGCATTTCAAGTTAATAAATTGGTGGCTTTACAAAGCAGCCATTCTTCTGAGTTTTTAATTGGTTTTGTACAAAAAATAACACGACAGACAAAACCATTAATCGGGGAAGATGAAACAGAAAAAAATGATAATGATATGGATGAAATTCCTCCTGAAATAAACCGTGTGCGGGTTATATTGATCGGTACTTTTTTCAAGAAGTTAGGGGAAGAAAATAATGTTTTTCGGCGCACCTTAGAAACAGTACCTGAAATTAATGCGGCTTGTTTTTCTGTGACTGGCATTGATTTAAGTGGTTTTATGAGAGCCGTAACCACAGGAGAAAAAGAAAATAGTTTAATTCTTGGCAAATATACTATTGATGCTAGTGCCAATGCGTTCTTGAATGGGGATTTATTTTTTCAACGTCATGCCATGATAGTAGGCAGTACCGGCTCTGGAAAATCATGGACAACGGCCAATATTATTGAACAAACAGCCAAGCTTGCTAATGGTAATGCTCTTGTTTTTGATATACATGGAGAATATAGCAATTTGCAAGGTAATGGTTTTGAACATTATAAAATTGCTTCATCAACTGATATTGACGCAAAAAGGCAACTTGAAGATGGGATTATCCATCTGCCTTATTGGTTGTTAAATTATAATGATCTGGTTTCAATGTTTGTGGATCGAAGCGACCAAAACGCGCCCAACCAAACCATGATTATGGCTAATGCCATTCGGGAAACAAAAAAATCCTATATAGAGGGCAAAAACTTATTGGAAATTGAACGCTATTTTACTTTGGATAGCCCCATTCCATTTTGTTTGAGTGAATTATTGGATAAACTTAGAGAATTAAATGAAGAAAAAGTTCTAGGGCAGCAGAAGACTAAAAATGGTGATCTAGGGCAGCAGAAGACTAAAAATGGTGAGTATAATGGTAAATTAGGTCGTTTAATAGCAAGGTTAGAAAGCAAAAAAGAAGATAGGCGTTTAGCCTTTATGTTTGGTGAGGATAGCACAATTCATGATTTGGAATGGTTAAAAAAACTTGCTGCAAGATTATTCACTGGCCGACAACAAAAAGAAAACACCCAAGGTGGAATAAAAATTATCAATTTTTCTGAAGTTCCTTCGGATATTCTTCCTTTATCGGTGAGTTTAATTGCCCGAATGGCCTTAAATATTCAGCAATGGAGCGATAGAAATGATCGACATCCCATTGCTTTATTTTGCGATGAAGCCCATCTTTATATAGCAGAAGACAGCGGGAGAAGCCTTTTGTTACAAAGTGCCTTGGAAACATTTGAAAGAATTTCCAAAGAGGGAAGAAAATACGGGGTAGGGCTTGTGATTATTAGCCAGCGGCCATCTGAAATAAATAGAACGGTTCTCAGCCAGTGCAATAATGTCATTGCTATGCGGTTGACTAATGCTGAAGATCAGCATGTTATTCGGCGTCTTTTGCCCGATAGCCTTGGTGGTTTTAGTGATGTTTTACCCATTTTAGATGTTGGTGAAGCGTTGGTGGTTGGGGATGCAAGCCTTTTGCCAAGCCGCATTCGTATAAATAAACCGGAAACAGAACCCAAAAGCGGTACCATTCCTTTCTGGCAAAAATGGGCTCAAGAAAACACCACAACAAATGTACCGAATGCTGTTAATAATTGGTTGAAGCAAAGCATAGTCTAAACAGGTGTATGGCTAGGCTTATGGGTTATTCTGTGGGTGGGATTGTCTTTTTTATTCCATTATGGTATAAATATTGCATTTATTACCGTAATGGAATATTTTATGAGCAATGGGCTGGCTAAAGAATGGGTGTGTGTGGTATTACCCCTATGGGGGGATGTATGGTGCGGTTTAGCCCTTTATGGTACTGGCTGTTACGATTTAGAAGAAGTCTATTGGCAGGGCAAACCAATAAAAATTGATGATCTTAGCCAATTTTCCTTTCAAATTCCATCTATTGATGGTAAACCACGCTATCAACCGTTGGATGATTATTTAGCGGAAATGTCTTTAGCCTTACTGCGCATGTAATGGGGTAGTTTTTGTTGCGTTTTTTTCAGCCTGCTCATGTTTTAACAGCCTTGATGCTGTTACTTGCCCTGACGCTGCTAGCCACTTTGCCACCCATGGTAAAAGGCGGCGTGGCTTATATGGATAAAAATAATATTGCGGCCACGGTTTTTCCCCAACAATTGGATTATCACCGCCGTTGGAGCCCAGACCCCCTATTATTGGATGCTGCCCTTGCCGATTTTCCCACGCCCTTATTATGGCAAGAAAAGGGGGATAGGTTGATGGGCACCGCTTTATCGCTGCCTTTGAATAGTGACGCTCAGCCCTATCATTTGCGCCTTGCCCGCGCTGCTTACCAGAATATGCTACAACAGCAGCCCATGCACCCCGTTGGTTGGTGGATGATGGCGCGCATCGATACCCTGTTGGGCGATCAGAATAAAGCAGCCCAAGAGCTGATGTTGTCTATTCATGCCGCTCGTTATGACCTAGGGCTCATGATTCCACGGTTAAAATTGGGCAGGGCGTTGTGGCAGAATATGCCAGAACAGGGTAAGGAAATGTTGGAAGATCAGGCAAAAATTGCATTGCGCCAATTACCGCCTGAGCAGTTGATTAAAATATATCACGATATTAAAGAAATTGTACCCACCGCATCCCTGCATCGATGATGAAGAGACGCCTTTTTAATAAATAATATCTGTTATTATCGCTACACGCCTATTCTACGGCATAATATGGCAGTGACTTCAGGGCCGATCTGAATATCGGTAGCATTTCTATGTAGCTCTTTTACATGTTACTACCGCTGTATCTGCATCTGAATTAGAAGGATCCCAAAAGTCTAATCGGATAGCTTTAACATAATATCCATACAAAAAAAACTGATTATTTCAGGAATAGATGGGGTGTTGACACAAGGGAAAATATTTCAATTTTGCTATCTTGATATTAAAGGTTTGCCTGCGCGTGATGTTTTAGATTATGGCTGGCTTAATAGTTTTTACCATGGCGGCAAAAAAAATCTGCTGGATGCGTACATCCTTAATTATGTGCGCCAACAAGAGCAGGATTATGTGCTTAAAAACTATGCCGAAGCTTATTGCGATACGGATGCTGCTTCTGTGATAAACCTTAAAGATTGGCGGGTGGTGGCTGATTTGCCTTTCGATTACCAGCGGCGGTTGCGGGGGGTGGTGGTAGAGCGGCCGGGGGATGGTGCTCATATTATAATATGTAAGGGCAGGGTGGCTTCTTTATTAGCATGTTGTGATTATGAAGAAGAAAAAGCAGGAATTATTAAGCCTTGTGACCCTGAAAGCCGTGAGCAAAGATTATTAATAGCGCAAAAGCTTGAAAATCAAGGCATGAAAATATTAGCCGTGGCCTATAAGGTGATGGAACAAAATAAAGGCAATTATGATGTGGATGATGAAAAGGGGTTAATATTAAAAGGCTTTCTTGGTTTTCTTGACCCCCCCAGTGACCATGCAATGACCATTATTGAGGATGCTGTTAAAAATAATTGGGATATAAAAATACTTACCACTGATTCACCAGAAATGGCCTGTTATTTGTGTCAGCATATGGGGGTTGTGGTAAAAAACATATGGCGGGGTGAACATATTAACAATTCACCCTTATTGGTTGATTGTAAAAATAGCACTATATTTGCCGACCTATATCCTATAGAACAGCAATATTTATTGAAAATATTGCAAAAGGTTTAACATGAAGCCAGCACAGCCCGCCCTTAAAGCTATATTTAATACGGCGAATATGAGCAGCATGGGCGCTATTTTTCTTTCTTTAGGATTGGGTGCACGTGAAGGGGCAGCCATATTTGCCATGGCTATTGTGGTGGGCACTTATAATAAATATCAAGCCCTGACAGAAAAAGAGCTGCTTTCCCAAAAAAATATTTGGCAAAAACAAATGGCGGACCCTTCTCTTACCGCTAAAATTGTGATGGGGGCAGCCACCATTAATTTATTGCATTCAGTCTATCAGCTTTTTAATGAGCCGGGTAATGAGGCCATGAATATCACAAAAGCCAGTGCATGGCTTTTTGGTTTGGTGGGGGATAATGCGTTGCGGCGCTTAGATAAGGTGAATTTTCAACAAAATGAAGATGTTGTTGCAACTAAAAAATCACCGCTGATGGCGAGCATGGAAGCCATGACATACAACCCCACTTTTTTTTATAATCTGTCCAATATTTCAATGGTGGCTGTTTTATTACAAAACCCGAGTAATTCTGCTTTCGATATGTTAATGGGGGGGATAACGGCAAGCCTATATGTAGCGGCAGATATGCATGCCCTTAAAAAAAGCTGGGCGGCAGCGCAAGGGCAAATATCGGCGCAAGAAGTGAATGATGGCATCATGAATCGTTTAACCTCTGTTGGCGGTGTAGGGCAAGGGGTATTGGCTGGTGTAACCGGTAATTTTTGGGTGGCGGGGGCGCAGATAATGTTTGCCACATCCAGTATGTTTTCTTTGTATGAAACACGTTTGGCCTTGAGAAAAAAAAATAATCTTTCCTTATAATTATCATGCTAATCATAGCTGGGTGACAAATATTGCACTTGATTAAGACATAAAGATATGTTTATATGTGCAAATATGCATTGGTTGAATTTTAGATAAGGGAATAGATAATGGTACAAACAGTTTCTTTGGGGTTTCCACGCATGGGGTTGCGGCGCGAATTAAAATTTGCGCTGGAAAAATTCTGGTCGAAGGAAATCGACGAAACCGCCCTACAGCAAACCGCTAAAGAATTGCGCTTGCGCCATTGGCAATTGCAGCAACAAGCGGGTGTTTCTTTTATTCCTTCTAATGACTTTTCTTTTTACGATCAGGTGTTGGATACTGCTTTGGCGTTGTGTGCGGTGCCGCCTGAATATGGTTGGCATATTGGCGAGCCAGTTGGGCTTAATTTATATTTTTCATTGGCCAGAGGCGCGCAAACCAAAAAGCATGACGCTGAACATAAGCATGATGGTTGCGGCGGCTGTTCAGGCCATGGTTTAGATGTGCAAGCCTTGGAAATGACGAAATGGTTTGATACTAACTATCACTATCTTGTGCCAGAATTATTGCCAGCACAGCAATTTGCCTATAGCAGCCGCAAGGCCGTGAATGAGTATAAAGAAGCCAAAGAAGCTGGTATTGAAACCAGACCAGTGATTTTAGGCCCTGTCACTTTTCTGTTGTTGGCCAAAGGGCGCACAGAAAATGGCAAAACCGCAGAGCCATTAAATCTATTACCTCAACTATTGCCAGTTTATGCTGAATGGTTGAAAGATTTGGCGGCCGCTGGTGCTCGCAATATTCAAATTGACGAGCCAGCTTTAGTGCTGAATTTATCAGCGGCTGCAAAAGCAGCTTATGCTGAAGCCTATGCCTTTTTAGCTAAAGCCGTACCTGAATTGACATTGCATCTCACAAGCTATTTTGGTGCTTTGAAAGATAATTTGGCTGTAGCTGTACAATTGCCTGTTGCCAGCTTGCATGTGGATTTGGTGCGCGGGGCAGGACAGTTGGATGAAGTATTGGCCGCAATACCTTCTTCACTTTCCCTTTCTTTGGGGGTTGTAGATGGCCGTAATATTTGGAAAAATGATCTGAAAGCCTCTATTGCCTTAGTAGAAAAAGCCGTGGCCAAATTGGGTAAAGAGCGGGTGTTATTAGGCTCTAGCTGTTCTTTATTGCATGTACCCGTTGATTTGGCAGCAGAAACCAAATTGGATGCGGAATTAAAATCGTGGTTGGCTTTTGCCACGCAAAAATTGCAAGAAATTGCCGTGATTGCACAAGCATTAGACCAGCCAAGTGCCGTGGCCGATATACTGGCCGCCAACGCTGCAGCCCATCAATCCCGTGCGGCCAGCCCGCGTATTCACCATCAAGCGGTAAAACAACGATTAGCAGCCATTAAGCCAGAAGATGCAAAACGGGCAAAGCCATTTGCACAAAGGCGGGCATTGCAACAACAGCATTTACCTTTGCCAGCATTTCCTACCACTACTATTGGTTCGTTCCCACAAACGGCAGAAATTCGTAAAGCCCGCGCTGCAAACCGTAAAGGCTATTTAAGCGCTGCGGATTATAATGATTATCTGCGCCGTGAAACCGCCAATGCCATTAAATGGCAGGAAGAAATTGGCATTGATGTGCTGGTGCATGGCGAATTTGAACGCAATGACATGGTGGAATATTTTGGTGAGCTACTTTCTGGTTTTGCCTTTACCGAAAATGGTTGGGTGCAGAGCTATGGTTCACGTTGCGTGAAACCGCCGATTATTTTTGGTGATGTTTCTCGTGAGCAGCCCATGACCGTGGAATGGTCGGCTTATGCTCAATCACTGACTTCTAAGCCAATGAAGGGAATGCTAACGGGGCCAGTGACTATTTTACAATGGTCGTTTGTGCGTAACGATCAACCGCGTAAGGATACATGTCAGCAAATTGCCTTGGCCTTGCGTGATGAGGTGGTGGATTTAGAAAAAGCTGGGATCAATATCATTCAGATTGATGAGCCCGCCATTCGCGAAGGCTTACCGCTGCGCCGTGAAGATACTGCTGCCTATTTGGCGTGGGCTGTAGAAGCGTTTCGTTTAAGCAGTTCAGGTGTTGCCGATACCACGCAAATTCATACCCATATGTGCTATTCAGAATTTAATGATATTATTCAAGCGATTGCTGATTTGGATGCGGATGTGATTTCCATTGAAACAGCCCGTTCTAAAATGGAATTGCTGCATGCTTTTGCTAATTTCCATTACCCGAATGATATTGGCCCGGGGGTGTATGATATTCACTCCCCGCGTATTCCTTCGGTAGAAGAAATGGAAGCACTGATTAAAGAAGCGGTTAAATCTATTCCCGCACGGCAATTATGGGTAAACCCAGATTGTGGTTTGAAAACCCGCCGTTGGGAAGAAGTAAAGCCTGCCTTGCAGCAAATGGTGGAAGCGGCTAAACATTTGCGGGTAGCGATTAAGGTAGAACAAGCCGCATAAAAAAGGAAAAAAGCCGATGCAGCCATGGCGTTTAAGATTATTGGCAGTTGTTATCAGCTGTTATCAAATTTTTAGCCCATTGGTTGCTTCGGCCGATTTGCGAGAGGCGGCGGCTTATTCAGCAGCCCATCATGGGGTTTCCATGGTGGTGTTGGTGGATGGCCGCCCTTTTTTTGAAGATTACCCCAATGGTCATGCCGCCAATGAAGGGCACGAGCTGGCCAGTGGCACGAAAAGCTTTAGCGGGATTATTGCCGCTGCTGCTGTGCAGGATGGTTTATTGAAGTTGGATGAGCCAGTAGCATTAACCATTCAAGAATGGCGCAGGGATCCCATCAAATCAACCATTACCATTCGTCAGCTTTTAGGGTTAGTGAGCGGTATCGATGGCAGTGCAGGTAAGCGAATTGGCCGAATGACCAGCTTTAGTGAGATTGCGGCAAAAGCCAAGCTCACTGCACGGCCCGGTGAAAAATTTTCTTATGGGCAGGATCCTTTTCAGCTTTTTGGCGAAATAATGCACCGCAAATTGGCTAAAGTTTCGGGTGAGACCCCCATAGAATATCTCGATAGAAGGATTTTTACGCCCTTACATATTCAGCCTGTTTCTTGGAAAAAAGATAAACAGGGCATGCCGCATATGCCATCAGGTGCGTTTCTCACGGCTAGAGATTGGGCGGTGTTTGGTGAGTTTATTCGTCAACAGGGTAAATGGCAGGGCAGGCAGCTGGTGGATGTGAATGCTTTTTGGGAAATGTTTAAAAGCACTCCAGCCAACCCTTGCTATGGGTTAACGTGGTGGTTGGATAAAACCATATCGCCCTTATTGCGTTCCACCATTCCACCACTCACCAATTCAACTGATTTATGCGACCGCCCTTATGCTAAAAATTCTGCCATTCCTGAAGGGGTGGTGTTAGCGGCTGGTTTGGGTGGCCAACGTTTATATATTATTCCAGCCAAGCGAATGGTGATTGCACGTCAAGCCGATTGTTGTGTTTCTGCCATTTTGCATGCCGATAAAACTGGCTTTTCCGATCGGCAGTTTTTAGAATTGGCTCTACGATATAGCCGATGAACTATAAGCATGCTTAAGTTCATCGGCTATATATTCTAAAGTTTACGGCACAGAGGGTGCCGCAGCGGCAGTCGCCGCTGTGTCATAGCCAATTAAGTTTATGTAAACATAAGTGGCTATGACTTCCACCACAAAGAGCGTGGCTGGCGGGGCTTGTTCTGACTCATAATTTGGTTAATGGCGTTTACAATTTATTTTCTTGAATCCGACCAGATGAGTTGCTCTCCTTCCATGGTGGCCGTAATGGCACCGTTTTTTAGCCGTTGGGGGGTAATAATCTGGCTTGGTGGGCATAAATTGGCCAAAATATCAGGGTCCATATAAACGCTGGTAATCACCCAAGCGGCTTGCTGGCGGCAGGCAATGGCCAGTGCATCAATATTATCCGCTAAAATGGCCTGTTGGCCATTGGGTAGGGGTAATTCATAATAATGGGGAAAAATACCAGCCGCCAGCACTGGTTTTTCTACGCCAGCATGGCGCAACCAGCTTTGGGGTTGATAGCCCAGTTTGATGCCCGACTTTATGGTCATTTGCTCGTCTGTGCCATTCATCCAATTGGGGGTAGAATTCCATAAGGCGAGTTCTCCTTCATTATTTTTCCAGCCAGCTTGCAGATGGTGTTGGTGTAGCCCTACATATAAAAATGGTCGTGGTTCTTTTATGGCCCATAAAGTGCCGCCTATTAACAATAGCAGCCCCAGCCACCGCAAGGATTGCTGCCATAAGCACAGCCATAATAACCCCAATAACATACAAGCTAAAGCCTGTGGAGAAAAAGCTGCAATATGCCAACTGGCATGGGGTAGGTTAGCAGCAAAATGGGCTATGGCAAGGGTTGCCCGCATGCCCCAACCCAAGGGAATAAGAGCAAATTTTTCTAAGCCCATTGGCGTCAGAACAAAATCTAGCACCACCATGGGCATTACCCACAAACTATTTAAGGGCACGGCCAGCATATTGGCCAGTACCCCATAACGCCCTGTTTGTTGAAAGAAGTAAAGGCTGATGGGCAAGGTAGCGGCACTGGCCACCATGGAACAGAGAAACAGATTTTTTGTGGCTTGCAGGCTGTGATGCCAGCGGCTTTCATACAGCCGTTGCCGGCGAGAGCTGGTGATTTCTGTTAAAGCCAATAAGGCCAATACGGCCCCATAAGAAAGCAGAAAACTTGCCCCCATCACCGATTCTGGCCAGATAAGCAGTACTAGAATGGCCGAGCTGGCCCATAAACGTAATGAAAATGGGTAGCGGTTGGTAATAATCGCTAAAAAACACAAGCAGCACATGATCAGTGAACGCACCGCCGATACAGGCGCCCCCACAAAGAGTGTGTAGGCAATGGCTGAAAAAATTGCAAAAACTGCTGCTATTTTATGTATAGGGTAATAATTAGCTAGGCGCGGAATAAAGGCCAGCAATTGCCATAAGGTAAAGAAAATAATCCCAGCGGCAAGGCCAATATTCATACCAGAAATCGCTAACAAGTGGGCAAGGCCAGCCACGCGCATTTCTTTTACCGCCTGTTCGCTGATGGCTGTTTGTTCGCCGGTAATTAAGGCGATGCTCATGGCCGCTTCATCGCCTTTCAACACTGCATTAATTTTTGCCCGCATGTGCTGGCGCATTTGTGGCATTAGGCCGTGTAAAGCTACGGGCGGTGTTTCTATGATTTTAATATTTCCTTCAGGAAAAGCGGCGGCTGAAATATTTTTGAACAGATAATCTTGGCGTAAATCAAAGCCATGCGGTAGAGAAGGTACTGGCGGCGGTAATAAACGCCCATGAAAAGCAATAAGGCTGTTAATGGGGAACGGAGCTTTATCATCGTCAGTTTTCAGGGTAACCCGCCCTAGGGGAACGGGTGCCGTAATAGGTTGCAGGCTATAAGTAAAACCATGGGCTGTTTGCTGGCTGTCTTCTACCCTTGCGGTAATGTCTGCGCTCATGGGGTGGGGCAGGGCATGATAATGCAGCAGAGCAAGGCGGGTATAAGCTGCACCATAGCCCAGTAACAGGGTAAGGCTACTGCCCAATAACAGGCGGCGTGCATGATTTTTTACCAGCATACTGGCCATCAGCATCACGCTGGCTACCAGTAATAATTGCGGGTAATCCAAGAAATACGCAAAAATTCCCACTGCCAGCATCACGGGTAGCCATAAAAAACAGCGCTGATAATTGGCGGCTAAATTATCCCTTAATAGGCTGCGCCAGCTTAGCGCGCTAAAAACCAGCGCGAGCCGTGCAAAAATATGGTTAGCTCTTTTATTCATTATCAGCAGATCAGATAGTAAAACCCATGACTAGCCCAATTATTACCCGTTTTGCCCCCAGCCCCACCGGATTTTTGCATATTGGTGGTGCCCGCACGGCTTATTTTAACTGGTTATTTGCCCGCCAGCATAAAGGAACATTTCTTTTACGCATAGAAGATACTGATCGGGCGCGGTCAACAGAAGCGGCCACGGCAGCAATTTTAGAAGGGCTGCAATGGATGGGGCTAGAATGGGATGGTGAAGCCGTATCACAATTTGCCCGCCGCGATCGCCACGCAGAAGTGGCACGGCAATTATTGGCAGAAGGTAAAGCTTATTATTGCTATGCCAGCCAGCAGGAGCTGGAAGAAATGCGCGAAGCCGCCAAGGCCCGTGGCGAGCAACCCCGTTATGATGGTCGCTGGCGTGAGCGTGATGCCAGTGAAGCCCCTGCAGGTATTTTGCCCGTGATTCGCCTAAAAGCCCCCCAAATAGGGGAAACCACGGTGGATGATTGTGTGCAAGGGCAGGTGGTTGTACAAAACTCAACCCTTGATGATATGATTTTATTGCGCAGCGATGGCACGCCCACCTATTTACTATCGGTGGTGGTGGATGATTATGATTCAGGCATTACCCATGTTATTCGCGGCGATGACCATTTCACCAACACTTTTCGCCAAATTCAGATTTATCAGGCCATGGGTTGGAAAACCCCTATATTTGCGCATATTCCATTATTGCATGGGGCGGATGGTGCCAAACTATCCAAGCGGCATGGGGCGTTGGGTATTGAAGCCTATCGTGATATGGGCTATTTGCCTGAAGCCTTGAATAATTATCTGTTACGCCTTGGCTGGGGGCATGGCGATCATGAGATTATCAGCCGTGAGCAGGCATTGGAATTATTTTCATTGGAAGGCATTGGGCGTTCCCCCGCCCGCATTGATATGAAAAAGCTGGATTCATTAAATGCCCATTATATCAAAGAAAAACCAGCCGCCGAACTGGCCTTGTTGCTCAAGCCATTTCTGGCTGCTCAAGGCATGGAAGCAACATGGCCCTTAGCCTTGATAGAATTATTAAAGCCACGGGTGCATACATTACCGCAAATGGTAGAACAGGGTGCATTTTTTAACCAACTGCAAGGCTTTGTTTATGATGAAAAGCAGCAGGCCATTATTAAGCACGCTGAGGCTTTATTGCCTGAAATTGTGGCCAGATTAGAAAAATTACCAGAATTCACCGCCATTGCGGTTGAAGCGATGGTAAAAGAAATGGTAACAGAAAAAGCGATAAAATTATCGGATATCGCGCAGCCATTGCGCCTTGCTTTGATGGGCACCTTGGCCTCACCACCTTTATTTATGGTGATGGAACTATTGGGGCAGGCTGAATGTTTGCGGCGGCTAAAAATATTATAGACGGTCTCTAATCACTGTTGAAGTGTTTCTTATAGAGGTGCGGGGCAATACCCACCCCCTATATTTTATAAAAATTACATTGTTGGTTTTGATCTTACTTTAGCAATCACAGCTTCAACAATAGGAGCTGGTATGGGGAATTGTTCCAGCGAGAAATCAATATCAAATTGTTCGCTTAAAAATTTTGCTGATTCTAAAGCCTGTTTAGGGGTAAAAACAGTTCCTTTAATAGTTTCTGCCCGCGCTTTTGCTTCTTTTAGAGTTAATAAATTTTGTGCAACTGTTTCATTAAGCAACTCTGCAATACAAGTTAAATGAAAGCGATATAATTCCGAATCAGGCTTTGTTGCTTGAGGGTTAAAAAGATCATCAGCGGTAATAATGGTGGGGTCGTTTTTTAGACTGGCTGCAACGGTAAAGTTGTGAAGAACGCCCCTACCCTTATAATCATGCGGCAATTTCATATTGCTTGAGGATAGAGAGGGGCGATGACGTTCATTATTGTTGCTTCTTAAATCCACTTTCAAGCCAAATTCTTTTCCTAAGGCACTAGCATATTGCAATGCCTCAAATGCGGTAGAGATATTATCTCTAGCCTGTTGTGCCCGTTCTTGTGCGCTGTCTGCGGTCAATAATTCTTTTTCAATGGCTTGATTAAGCAATTCTACAATACAGCGCACATAAAATGCATATGTGCCCGATTGAGCCAAATTAACAGCAGGGTTAGTGACATCACTCTCTTCGATAACACTCATGATAAAAATTCCACCAATGGAAAATAATTGGCAAATTATATGTAATTTTTATTTTAAGTAAAGAGATAAAATGATTGCTGCGTGGATTATCAAAAAATTGACAAGCCTAAGCCAGAAAAGCGATCAACCAAACCAGCAAGCCGCCAGCAAAGCCGACACCATGCCAACAAAACGGCGAATTTTTCTACGCCGTAGGGCTTTTTGAATCATTTCTTCTACTGGCTTTCCCGTGGCCATTTCTAAAAATTGGGCAACGGTTGCGTCTGGTATCAGCGGCAAGCCTACTTTTTGCAGACGCGTTAATACATATTTAACATTCATGTTGCCACTTTTAGCTCATTTTTTTTTAGAAATCAAGCAACTAAAAAACAGCATAATAAAAAATTTGCTGTGATGAATAATCTGGGGGGTTACTTTTTCTTTTTTTGTTCAATTTTTCGCCACACAGAAACATTATCATTATGTTCTTGTAAGCTTTTAGAAAAATGGTGTCCGCCTGTGCCATCGGCCACAAAAAATAAATAATCATGTGCTTCAGGCTGTAAAGCGGCTTTAATCGAAGCTTCCCCTGGGTTAGCAATGGGCTGAGGGGGAAGGCCGGTAATGTGATAAGTATTATAAGGTGAAGCAAGGCGGAGATCATCTTTAGTAATAGGGCGCGGCAAGCGGCTATAACCATTAGAAACAGCATAAATAACGGTTGGATCGGATTGTAATTTCATATTAAGCCGCAACCGGTTAATAAACACACCGGCTACTCTTGGTCGTTCATCCTTACGGCCTGTTTCTCGTTCAATGATTGAGGCTAGAATAAGGGCTTCTTCTTTATTTTTGTAGGGCAGACCGGGGGCACGGTTGTTCCACCATTCTTCTAATTTTTTTTCCATGGTGGCGGTCATTCTATCAATTAATTCTTGCCGATCATCGCCATAAGAAAATAGCCATGTATCGGGGAAGATAAAACCTTCTTCGGGTATATTGCTTAAGCTGCCGCTAAAAGCCGATTCTTTGGCCATTTTTTCTACCACTTCTTTTACAGTCATGCCTTCTGGCACGCTAAAGCGACGAATTATGGTTTTTCCTTCTTCAAAAATATCCGCCAATTTTTTTAATGAAACCATGCGTGGCAAGGCATATTCCCCAGGTTTTAAGCGGCGGTCTATATGTCGAGTTTGCAATATATACAAAAATAGGCTTTGTGAAGAAATAATGCCTTCTTGTTTTAGGCGGCTGGCCAAAGTTTCCAGCGTTTCTCCTTTTTTTACAACCAATGGCCTATCTTGATTTAAGGGGCCAGAACCAGTGTATATACGCCAAGGGATGGCTAAAAAAATCCCCAAAAACAACAACAGCAGTAAAGTAGCGGGCGCGGTTTTACGAATGGTTGGGAAAAAATGATGGTTTTTAAGCCTTTGGTATAAGTGAGGCAAAAATTTAACGGCAGCAGCGGGGGTAGAGGTACCATTGCGGCGCGGTGAAGCCTGAGAAGCCGATTGTTTGGCGGTGTTTTCTTTTTTATTGTTGGTTTGATTTGGCTTGCTTTTGGCTGCAATGGTTGATTTTTTGTTTGTTTCACTGCCATTGCGGGCTGTTTTTTCTGATTTTTTAGTTGGCGCGCTATTGGCCGTAGATTTTTTTTTAACGGCGTTACTTGTCGGTGTTTCTGCAGGAGTGTTTTTGTTAGCAGAAGTTTTTTTCGTGGATGTGGTTTTTTTTGCCAAGGTTTTTTTTGCCAAGGTTTTTTTTGAAGGAGGATTTTTCTTTTTATCTGACATGGTCATTTATCTACTGCAGAAAGAAAAGCCCTGCCAACAAAAAAAATCCCAAATGCTTTTTTGAAGCATTTGGGAAAGCCGAGTTGGGTTGGTTGCCCCAACTGTATCTTAAAATATTAGTTTGAACGGCGTCTTGTGCCAATATTATGCCGTCTTTTAATGTTGCGCTGTTCTTGGGCAGACCAGTTATCAAAAATATTCATCAAGGTCATTAAATCTTCAATATCATTTAGGTCAATGGTTCTTTTAAGATGCATGGTGATGGCCCCCTTAAATTATAATTAGACTCGATGATTGTTGAGCTAATGGTTGAAAATAACTGGCGGTTCATGGATTATGCTTGAATAGCGCCAGTAGCAATGTGTTAACCATATCAGAAAAACGCATATCTGCAATACAATAAGTAGATGTCTGTTTGCATCAGTTTGGGTAATAATACAACAAACAGAAGGCAAGCCATTATGTATCAACCACTGTAGGGGCTTATTCTCTGTGCTTAATTACAACATTGATATTATGTCGCATTTATATTTTTGCTTAATAGTGGAATAAAAATCGGTTTTTCATGTTAGTGCAAATAAAATGCGAATAGCGAAATTTCTTTCCCACGCCGGTTTATGTTCTAGAAGACAAGCTGAAAGCTGGATAGAGGCGGGTAGGGTAAGTGTTAATGGTAAGGTTCTGGATTCGCCAGCATTGGTGGTTGGGGATGATGATGTGGTGCTGGTGGATGGTAAGCCCGTAAGCCTTGCTGCTCATGTGCCAATGTTATGGCGTTACCACAAGGATGCAGGGGTGATGACCACCAACAGCGATCCAGAAGGAAGGCCAACCTTATTTGAGCGCTTATCCCCAGAGTTACCGCGGGTTGTAACTGTTGGCCGGCTCGATTATATGTCTGAAGGGCTTATTCTGTTAACCAATAATGGTGATTTGGCGCGTCATTTAGAATTGCCAGCCAATGGTTGGATTCGGCGGTATCGTGTACGGGCTTTTGGTCAGATTAATGATCGGATATTAGAAGCCATTCGCCGTGGGCCAACAGTTGATAAGGTGCAATATAAACCCATTGAAATAGAAGTAGAATCGGTGGCTTCTGGTATGAATAGTTGGCTGAATATTGCCCTGCAAGAAGGAAAAAACCGTGAAATTAGAAAAGTGTTGGCGCATTTTGATTTGCAGGTTAACCGCTTGATTCGTTTGAGCTATGGTCCTTTTTTATTGGGATCATTGCCCAAAAATGCGGCGGCTGAAATACCGCCCAAGGCCATGAAAAGCAATATCAGTGGATTTTTTAAGCCTAAGAATGCAACGCCCCAAGCGGTTGATCAACATCAAGAATAGAGTAATAGGATAAGCATTGTGAGCATGCGTATTACAGCTGGAACGCTGAAAGGGAGAGCCGTTGAATGCTTGGCCGATAATATTCGCCCGACAGCCTCCAGAGCCAGAGAGACTTTATTTAATATATTATCTCATGCTGATTTTAATGGCTTTTCTGGTATTGAGGGTGCGGTGGTATTAGATTTATGCTGTGGTAGTGGCTTATTAGGTTTTGAAGCTTTATCCCGCGGGGCAACAAAACTGGTGGGTATGGATGTTGCAAGCACTTCATTAAGCGTGGCCAAAAAAAATGCCGCCAATTTGGGGGTAGAAAAAAGCTGTTTATGGATAAAGGGGGATGCCCTTAACCCGCCCAGCAATAATGGTATAATAGTTGATTTAGTACTTGCCGATCCACCTTATGGTAAAATATCGGGCTTTACAGCTTTTCAGCAATTACAACAGGGTGGGTGGTTAAAAGAAACCGCCTTATTGGTTTTAGAAACCAGTAGTAAAAAACCTGAGGTTCTAGAATCGTTGCAAGATTCATTGGAAATAGTAAAAACCCGTGAGGTTGGTGCCGCCTTATTCTATTTTTGCAGCGTAAAAAAAAGCGTTTAAGCAGCTAAGCCACTTAAACGCTTTGATAATTTAAGAACTACAATGGCTGAATTAACAAGCAGCCATGTTGCTCATACCGGTATGTTTTTGAACGCCGGTTAAGAAGTTCCACATAGCATCAGCTGCATTGCAGGCTGCAGCTAAGGCTTTTTCTTGATCAGCTTCTGGTAGTGCATCCAACAATGTTTCGCATTGTTCACGGTGCCAGCAATCAGCTTGTTTATGCACTTCAAAAAACTGAAGGCCACGCTCATCGGTAACGCCATAGAAATTTTTCAAACCACGAATTTTGGTTTCAGCAATTTCTGGTACTTGATGCTCGTAAGTATAAAGAGCGGCAAGGCCTTCTGCATAGCTAGAGCGTGCTGGTGTAAAAAAGCTTTGAATGAGAGCTTTAGTTTCATCCCATTGAGCAGTATTTTTTACGGCTTCACGATCACAACCCAAACCTTCGGCAAATTGCATCCATAATTCTGGATGGTTGGTGCCGTTATTTTCTTCATCGTTCAGATTTTCCAGCAATAATTTGCGGTCATTAATATCTTCACACATGGAGTGAGTGGCACTGACATAACGTGGAAATGCAGAAACATGGGCAAAATATTGGCCAGCATATTGTTGCAAGATTTCGTTGCTTAATACGCCTTCGTTCCATGATTGGTAAAAAGGGTGGTTAAGCAGATTTTTTGGGGCAACGGCTGCCCGCAATTTCTGTGAAAAAGACATGCTATTCTCCTTGATAAAGCATAAGCAACAGCAAATTGGCATCTTTGCATCAACAGGGCAACTGCTTTTGTGTCATCTGCTAATAATTATGACAGCTTATGCCAAGATGCTATAAAATAAACCGTTAGTTTGTTTTCTGGATATAGCCATGAAGTCATTTTTTTTGAAGTTGGATGATGATTTTTCTATTTGTTTGCCAGAAACAGTGGAAGATTTTTCGACCTTGATTTTTTTGGAGCGAGAAAGTTGGTTTGAGCAGGAAGTGCCATTTTTGCGGCGGTTATTGCAAGCTGGCATGAAGGTGGTGGATGTAGGGGCTAGCTATGGTTTCTACAGCTTGCTTGCTGCCCGTAAAGGCGGCGTAGTGTGGGCTTTTGAACCGGCCATTCATAGTGCCAGCTTGTTGCGTCGTTCTATTGAAAAAAATGGGTTTAATACCAGTATTACCTTATTCGATGTGGCTTTAAGCAACCGCACGGGCGAGGCTTATTTAGCCACCGAATCTGACCCCACTTGTTTTCGCTTGCACGATTCACCCCATGGCGAAAAAATTTATATTGATCGCTTGGATGATATTGCAGAAGCCAACCAATTGGCTGGGTTAGATTTTCTAAAAATAGATGCCGAAGGAGCAGAGCTGGCGGTATTAGAAGGGGCAGAAAAAACAATTCTCCAATATTCGCCGCTGATTATGCTGGAAGTGCGTGATGGAGCTGAGTGGCAGCAACAAGGGGCTGATTGGTTACAACAGCGTGGTTTTTTACCGTTTCGTTATTCGCCCCATGCGGATGTTTTAGTACCCCACGATGGCACAATTTTAGATCAAAGTTTACTGAATTTATTTTTTGCGCAACCACAGCGGGCGGCGCGTTTAGTGGCTAGGGATTTGCTGGTGATGCCAGCTTCTGGTACTCATTTGGCGCCATCGCGGCCACCAGAAGCTTTTGCTAGCCGTTTTCCTCATCATATAAGCGCTCAAGATGGGGTTGAAAGCTATATTCATGGTTTAGATCATGCTGCTCTAGCTTTGGAGCTTCAATTATCACCAGCCTTACGTTTTCAACATATAGTGGCGGCGCGCCAAATTTTACAACCTATTGAAACCGCCAATCCAGCAATCATATTTTCTAAAGCACTGGTCAGCTTTTTTCTGGGGCTACGGCAAGAGGCGCGGGTGCTGGCTTATGAAGCGTTGGCATTGTTGGATCAACCCTTTCAGCCCATGCCTTTTTTACCTTTATTGGATAAGGGGCAAGAAACAAAGGAAATATTACAGCTTAACATCATGGCATTGTTATTAATGCTTGATTCTTGGAATATTCGTCATGCCGATGAGGCAGCATTCACATGGGGGCAATTTTTGCATCAGCAAGGGGCATTGCCAGCCTTTTTGCAAAGAAGATTGCTGCTACAAGCCAAAATACAAAATCAAAAACTTACGGCATTTGGAAAGGCATTAAGCCAGCATAACCAAGTTTTATGGCAGGATGGGCTATCATTTTTAGGAAATACTACACAAGAACGGCGAGGTTTTTTGCATATTGGGGCAAAAAATACCGAATGGATGCTTGCTCAACAGCCTTCTTCATACGATCAAATTATTTGGGTAACCCCGCACCGTAATTTTGTGGGTACAGAAGAAATAACAGGAGAAATAGTGCTGGCTGATGTGGGGGATGGTGAAATTCGCCCACCCGCAGGATCTATTGATTTATTACCCCAACATACCGCTGGTTTCTTTATGAAAAAATTGGCAACATCCGTGCAGGTGAAGATTGAGTGTGCTGGCAAAACATTGCCCATATTGCGTGGTTTATTGGCTTCTGTGCCGCAATTGGATCAATTAACCTTGGAATTAACCAATGAGGAATTGCCAGAATCTCTTTACTTAATGCAAATGGCAGGATTAAAAGTGATTTCTTGTTCTGTGCAGCCTTATGGGGTAGAAGCCGTTTTGAGTAAAAAAGAAACAATATCATAAAAAATAGGGTTCAGTGTGTTCACCATTTCCGATTAAGATCTTCTAAAAAAAATTGTGGTAAATATTAGCGGTAATATAAAAAATCAAGTGAGGGATGTGATGCGTCAACTGGTAAAATTAAGCGATTTGGAAATTGGCGTAGCTCTTGAAACATTGCAGGATTGGGAATTAGAAGATAATCAAACCGCCATTAAAAAATATTTTGAGTTTGATGGCTTCATTGAAGCTTTTACCTTTATGACCAATATTGCTTTAATTGCAGAACGCATGAATCACCATCCAGAGTGGCGCAATGTTTGGAATAAGGTTGAGGTGCGTTTAACCACCCACGATGCCGGTGGCCTCACTTCATTGGATGTGGAGTTGGCAGAAACGATGGATAAAGCCTATGGGCGGCGATAGTAATATGTGCGTTATATTTCAACACACCGCCTAAATTCCTGATTCTTGCAATTTACTGATGAGAAAATCGCGGAACACTGAAATGCGTTTAGAGTGCCGTAATTCTTCTGAATAAACAAAATTAACATCAACCGCTGGCGTGGCAACATCCGCTAGAACGGGGGATATATTACGCAATTGTGCTGCCATAAATTCTGGCAATAGGGCTAGCCCCATGCCGCTTTCTACGGCTTTAGCAATAGCGTGAATATTATTAATCATGACCATGCGGCCAGTTTGTAATAAATTTTGTTTTTCTACTTGTTCATAAAGCCAGTTGGCACTATTAAATGGTAATACCGATTGCGGCGGGTAACAAACCAGATAATGTGAACTTAAATCCGTGATATTAAGCGGCTGAGGGTGTTCTTGTAAGTAGCTGTTGCTGGCATACACCCTGAGCCGCATGGTACACAAATGCCTACATATAAGTTCTGGTTGGCGCGGCTGAATAAAGCGGATGGCGGCATCGGCTTCACGCATGGCGAGATTAAGTTCTCGATCATCAATTAACAAAGACAGTTGAATTTCTGGGTAGCTTTTGACAAATTCATTGATTTTAGGGCTTAGCCAATCCACCCCAAAAGCAAAAGTGGTGGTAATTTTTAATGCGCCTTTGGGTTTTGCCTTTCCCTCAGTGATCATGGCTTCAACCATTGAAAGCCGAGAAAATACTTCCTTCACTGTTTTATGAAGCACTTCTCCCTGTTCGGTAAGAATAAGCCCACGGGCATGGCGGTGAAAAAGCGGTACATTAATATTTTCTTCTAGGGTGCTGATCTGCCTGCTTACAGCCGATTGGCTTAAATCCAGCACCATGCCTGCATGAGTAAAACTACCCGCTTCAGCCACGGCATGAAAAATCCGTAACTTATCCCAATCCATCATTTGCATAATCCAGCATTAATTTCCCGCTATTCATATGTTTAATGCTAGAACGGGCGACTGAAAAGGTTTTTTTTGACCAATTGCTTGAATTGGGCGGATATTGGGCAATTCACCCCAATCATTAATAATTATGATTGAGGGTAAAAGGGAATTATAAGGTGAAACCTGATTGCGGGGTAAAGCTGGGCAACCAAGGGGCAACAGCATCAAACAAGATGGAAGCACTGGTAAAGCCATTGAATTTTCTATAGGATAATGCGTGCCCCGTATAATCATTATCACGTTTAATAACTAATAAACGGCCATTTTCGGCTAGTTTTTCCAGCCACTGTTCTGGAACATTAGCAACGGCACCTGCCACTAGAATAACATCATATAAGCGATTGCCGCTTAGTGGTTGTTGCAAAGAAGCGCGGCTAATATTGACCCCTTGCACCCCATTGGCTGCCAATGCTTGTTGGGCTAAGGTTACAAGAATGCCATCTTCTTCTACGGCATCCACCGCAAAACCAAGGCCAGAGAGAACCGCGGCGCCGTAAGCAGAGCCTGCACCAATTTCTAAGGCTGTACGATTTTCTTTGTCTTGCAATAAATTATCTGCCGCCACTTCTTGTAATAAACGGCCAAGCTGCAAGGGGGAGAGTAGAAAACGATCATTGCCCAATGGTAGAGCAGTATCGGCATAGGCCAGATGTTCTTTGCCTTTGGCTGCAAAACATTCCCGCTTTAGGTTACCCATAATCTGTAGCAATTCTTCACTAATAACACGGTTGGGGCGCAACTGCCCTTCAACCATGTTGAAACGGGCTTGCTCTGTTTGCTGAGCTTGGGTGGCATCAATATTGGATAGAAGCGAAGAATGGGCCATCATTTTTTCTACAAATAATTATTTGACTTTAGTTAGAGTAATGATGGCCACAGAAAAATCAACCGATTTGCGGCAATTTCTCCATTTTATTAAAAAATATCACATAGCTCTTGACCAAAGAGAAGGTGAAAGGCTTAATAAGCACCACACCATAGGGTAAGGCGCGATGGCGGAGTGGTGACGCAGAGGTCTGCAAAACCTCGTACACCGGTTCAATTCCGGTTCGCGCCTCCAAATTTTTATATTTTATTTGCTTAGGCAGTTTTTATCGGAAATTCTATAAAGTAGAATTTTTGAATAATTTTCTTTGCCTGCGACAGAAATCATAGAAAAATTATTATTTATACTTTGAAAAAGTACTGATATAGTACTATATCTACAGCATGAACAATTAAAATTATCCCCGATGTTGAAAATTAGTAAATTAACCGATTACGCGCTGGTTATTTTGGGCGTGATGGCCTCGCATCCAGAAAAAATCTTCAATGTATTGTCATTGGCGGGGGATACGCGCTTGCCACAACCCACCATCGCCAAAATTTTGAAGCTTTTAGCAGGGGCGGATATTTTGCTTTCCAAGCGCGGGGCGAAGGGTGGTTACCAATTGGCCGTGCAGCCTGAAAAATTATCGGTGGCTCAAATTATCGCCGCTATGGAAGGCAATATAGCCCTCACCGCCTGTGTGGAAGGGGCTTCTGGTTGTGAGCTTACCTGCCAGATGCGTGGACGGTGGAATAAAATTAATCAGGTGATTAATCAGGCACTTTCTGCCATGAGTTTGGCCGATATGTTAGAAAATGAACCAAAATTGGGGCGTATAAGTCAGCCCAAACAAATTATACAAGCGAGTGCATAATGGTAGCGTTAGAAACGGCAGAACAAGTAAAAAATCTAGCCGAACAAAAATATAAATATGGTTTTATAACCGATATTGATATGGAAACCGCTCCTAAGGGGTTATCTGAAGACACGGTGCGTTTTATTTCCGCTAAAAAACAAGAGCCAGAATGGTTGCTGGAATGGCGTTTGCGCGCTTTTCGTACTTGGCTTACCATGGAGCCACCAACATGGGCAGCGGTGGCTTTTCCTGCTATCGATTATCAAGATGCTTATTATTACGCTGCGCCCAAAACAGGGGCTAAGCCCAAAAGTTTGGCGGAAATAGACCCAGAATTACTGCGTACCTATGAAAAATTGGGTATTCCCCTTAAAGAACAAGAAATTTTGGCAGGGGTAGAGCCTACAATTGCTGTGGATGCGGTATTTGATAGTGTATCGGTGGCCACCACCTTTAAGGCAAAGCTAGAAGAAAAAGGCATTATTTTTTGTGCTATTTCTGAGGCAGTGCAAAAATACCCCGAATTGGTGAAGCGTTATTTAGGGTCGGTTGTGCCTTATACCGATAATTATTACGCTACCTTAAATTGCGCAGTATTTACCGATGGTTCCTTTGTTTATATTCCTAAAGGGGTGCGTTGCCCCATGGAACTTTCCACCTATTTTAGGATTAACGCCGCTAATACAGGACAGTTTGAACGCACCTTGATTATTGCGGACGATAATTCTTATGTATCTTATTTAGAAGGTTGCACTGCCCCTAAGCGCGATGAAAACCAACTGCATGCGGCGGTGGTAGAGCTGGTGGCTTTGGATAATGCTGAAATAAAATATTCCACGGTACAAAATTGGTACCCAGGGGATGAAAATGGGGTGGGTGGTATCTATAATTTTGTGACCAAACGCGGGGCATGCCGCGGTTACAATTCCAAAATTTCATGGACACAGGTAGAAACAGGCTCAGCCATTACATGGAAATATCCCAGCTGCATTTTGCAAGGGGATGGTTCGGTGGGAGAATTTTATTCTGTGGCTATTACCAACCATCATCAGCAGGCCGATACCGGCACCAAAATGATTCATATTGGTAAAAATACCAAATCAAGAATTGTTTCTAAAGGAATTTCCGCAGGTAAGGGGCAAAATACTTATCGCGGTTTGGTGCGTATTTTGCCGAGTGCTGCGGGGGCGCGTAACCACACACAATGTGATAGTTTGTTGATTGGCGATCAATGTGGTGCGCATACGGTGCCCTATATTGAAAGCCGTAACGCTACCGCTACCTTAGAGCATGAAGCCACCACGGCCAAAATTTCTGAAGATCAGCTATTTTATTGCCAACAGCGTGGTTTGAATAAAGAAGAAGCCGTGGCTTTAATTGTTAATGGTTTTTGCCGTGAGGTGATGCAGCATCTACCCATGGAATTTGCGGTGGAAGCTCAAAAATTATTGGGGATTAGTTTGGAAGGCTCGGTGGGGTAGAGTCAAATGACAGAACCGCTGATGCCCCTATAGAATTGGGAAAACTGAATTCATGAGCATGGAACTGATTGATGTAACCACATTACAAGAATTTTCAGCTGCTAATGAAGTGCGGGCAATATTAGCCGCAGCGCAAGAAATATTGCAAGAAATGCAGGCGATAGGAACAGATGAGGGGGTAGTGGGGTTCAAAATTTATGCTGAAATGTTGCGTAAAACCATTATTCAGGATATTGACCCCCAAGATGTAGAAAAACAATTTAACGCCCCTTATGGTTTGGGTGTGCCGCTGAATAAGGGTGTGGAAAAGGAAATCAACGTCATTCAATCTTACGGCTTATATTATTGCCGTGAGGGGGAGGCGGATAAACGGTTACTGCAAATATTAACCATTCCTTCTTTTCGGCGGTTGGCAAGAAGCAAAAGCTTGAAAGAAGATATTGCTTTTGTCCTCAATCAGCAGCTCAATGAAAAACGCGATGTTGATAAGGTCACTAACAAGGTAATGCAGCATAAATTTCAGACGAATTTTTAAGGTAGTATAATGTTAAACATCAATAATTTACATGTATCGGTAGCAGATAAGCCAATTTTGAAAGGTCTGTGCCTTGAAGTGCCAGCGGGTGAAGTTCATGCTATCATGGGGCCGAATGGGGCGGGTAAATCCACCCTTTCTGCGGTGTTAGCAGGCAAAGAAGGGTATGAGATCACCCAAGGTAGCGTGTTGTTGAATGGGGTGGATTTATTGGCCATGGAACCCCATGAACGGGCAGTAGCGGGTGTTTTTTTAGGGTTTCAATACCCAGTTGAAATACCAGGTATTCCCTCCAACAGCTTTTTACGCACAGCAGTGAATGCCTTGCGCAAAGCCCGTGGACAGGAAGAGCTGGACGCGCTGTCATTTTTGAAAACCATGCGTTTGCGGGCAGCACAGCTTAATATCAGTGAAGAGATGTTGAAGCGTTCCTTGAATGTGGGCTTTTCTGGCGGCGAGAAAAAACGCAATGAGATGCTGCAAATGCTATTATTAGAGCCGATATTAGCGATTTTGGATGAAACTGATTCCGGCCTTGATATTGACGCGCTGAAATTGGTGGCAGAGGCGGTGAATTCTATCCGCGCCCCGCATCGCTCGCTGTTGGTGATTACCCATTATCAGCGGTTGCTTGATTATATTGTGCCTGATGTGGTGCATGTGTTGGTGGATGGTGTTATTCAGCAAAGCGGTGATAAAAGCTTGGCTCTACAGTTGGAAAAAGAAGGCTACGCAGCCTTTGTTAATGGGGCTGGTTATAATGGCGGGGTAGCCGCATGAGCTTGCAGCCAATCCGCCATTGGCTGGTAGAAAATCAAGCCGCCAATACCCAAAATTCTCGCTTTAATGCGTTGCAAGCTATAGAAACTGTGGGGTTGCCCGATAGAAAAACTGAACGTTGGAAATACACGCCGTGGCAAGGCATTGAGCCAGAGCATTTACTGCCACAAGCCGCAGGCGCTGTTGCAACACCAGCAACCGCTTTATTAACTGACGCCACCATTTTATGGGTGGTGGATGGTGTGTTGCAGCCTTGGTCTGTATTGCCTGAAGGGGTGAGCATTCATCAGCAAGAGCCAGCAGAAAATGATTTGTTATTAGCCGATTATCCGGCTCTTGCCCTTAACCAGCTATTCTACCAACAGCATTGGCATATTGAAATTGAGGCCGGTGTTTGTTTAGAAAAGCCTTTATTACTAGAATATGTATTTACAGGGGCTGGTGCCTGCTATCCTTTTCTTTCTATCAAGGTGAGGGAAGGGGCTAAAATACGCCTGATTACCCGCCAGCAAGGGCAAGGGGTAGCGTTGCCTTTCATGCCCATAACATTAGAGAAAAATGCTGAATTGCGCCACCTTTCCCTACAGGAAATGAGCTGCGAGGCCACGCATTTTTCCACCCAGAAAGTAGAAGTGGGGCAGGCTGCGCTCTATCACCATAGCCATATTGCTTTAGGGGGTAAGTTGGCGCGCCACGAGGTGGTGGCCAGCCTAGAAGCCGAAGCAACCAGCCATTTGAATGGGTTATATTGGGCTGAAGAAGGTCAACATTTAGACATGACAACCCTCACGCGCCATGATTGTATTAATGGAAAATCACGGCAAACTGTAAAAGGGGTAGTGGATAAGGGGGCAAGAGCAGTATTTCAAGGGAAAATTCGCGTAGCACAAGGTGCACAAAAAACCGATGGTTACCAAATGAACCGTGCTTTACTTCTTTCGCCGCAGGCAGAAATTAATGCCAAGCCAGAATTAGAAATTTATGCCGATGATGTGAAATGTAGCCATGGTGCAAGCTGTGGTGAATTGGATCATGACATGATGTTTTACCTGCAAAGCCGTGGTATTTCTCCTTTAGAGGCGCGCGGCCTGCTGATCGCTGCTTTTTTATTGGAAATTGCTGAATTAACCGATGATGCTGTTTTTGCTTCCTTAGTAGCAGAGCGGTTGCAGCAGCTGAAAGGATTACATTTACCATGAATAATGTGCTGGCCTTGAAGAAGAATGCGGGTGAGGATAACGCTATGATTACCTTGGGTTATCGAGATGATTTTCCCATTTTGCAGCAAACTATTTATGGCCAGAAACAGCATTATTTAGATAGTGCGGCTTCAGCCCAAAAGCCTAAGGCGGTATTGGATGCGCTGCAGCAAGTTTATACTAAAGAATATAGCAATATTCACCGCGGTGTGCATTATTTAAGCCAGCGTTCTACCTTGCTGTTTGAGCAAGCCAGAGCGGATATTGCTGCTTTTATTGGCGCTGCCAGTGCCGATGAAATAATATTTACCCGCAATGCCACTGAAGGGTTGAATCTAGTAGCACAAAGTTGGGGGCAGAAATTTCTGAAAGATGGCGATGTGGTGCTTATTTCGTCGTTAGAGCATCATGCCAACATTGTGCCATGGCATTTGTTGCAGCAAAAAATCAATTTCAGCCTCAAAATTATCCCCATGGATGATGCAGGGAATTTAGATATAGAAGCGGCGAAAAAAATTTTTGAGCAGCATCCAGTAAAATTATTGGGGCTTTCGCATCTTTCTAATGCTTTGGGGGTTTGCCCGCCGGTAAAAGAGCTGATTGCGCTGGCTAAGAATTATGGTGCTTTGGTATTGCTTGATTCTTGCCAAGCCGTGGTGCATTTACCAGTGAATGTACAAGAATTGGGCGCAGATTTTATGGTGTTTTCTGGCCATAAGCTTTATGGCCCCAGTGGTATTGGCGTGTTATGGGGTCGGGCGGCAATATTAGCCGATATGCCCCCCTATCAAGGGGGCGGCGAGATGATTGCCAGCGTGAGTTTCACGCACAGCACCTATAAAGACCCCCCGCACCGTTTTGAAGCCGGAACGCCGGCCATTGCCGAAGCCATTGCCTTGGGGGCAGCCGTTTCGTATTTGCGGGCTATTGGTATGGAAAAAATTGCCGCTCATGATTCTGCATTGCTACGTTATGCTGAAGATTTATTGCTGCCAATCAAAGGCTTTAACCTATTGGGGCAGGGTGCGCCCCGCGCTTGTATGGTTTCTTTTACTTTGGATGGTGTTCACCCTCATGATCTGGCTACTTTTCTTGATTGTCGGGGCATAGCGGTGCGGGCGGGTAATCACTGTGCCCAGCCCTTGATGCAGCGTTTGGGTGTTGCGGCTTCAGCGCGGGCTTCTTTTGGGCTTTATACCGATTCCAGCGATATAGATGCCCTGCATGCTGGCTTGTTGGAGGCCAATAAATTTTTTGCCTGAGCCCGATTGATCGTTAGTCGTTGAGCTTTATGTAAAACATATAGCCACTGAGTTTTATGGTCTCTCTTTCTTATGTAACCATTGTTATGCTTGGGTTGAAAAAAAATCTAAGGAGAGAATCATGACATATGGTAAAAGGTTAAAAGTGCCGGCTGTTTCTGGTAAGGTGGCGGATCATGTGGTGGGTAGTGCCGTTGGCGCTGCCATGGGAGCCGTAACCTGTGGCGTGGTGGTGGGGGCAGCTGAAGGCGCGGCTGTGGGCACGTTAGCTGGTTTGCCCGGCATCATCGCGGGGGCTGCTATTGGCGGTATAGCGGGTGCTTTGGCAGGCAAAGAATTAGCGCACCTCATTAACCCCACTAAAGAAGAAACTTATTGGCGGGATAATCATGAAAACCGCGCCTATTTTGATAGCATTACCAGCTATGATAGCTATGCGCCAGCCTATCGCTTTGGTATAGAAGCGTATTTTACCTATCCCGCCCGTAATTTTGATGAGATTGAACCACAATTAAGCCAGCAATGGGATGGGGCGCGTGGTAATTCTCGCTTAACGTGGGATAGTGCTAAATTGGCCGCGCGTGATGCCTATGAACGGCTGTGTAATAGTAAGGATTAGAGGCTGTAATGCAAAAGAATTTGTTGATTTTTGCGATTGTTATGATTTGTATTACCGCTTTATTGGCATGGGGGCCGGTGATGAGCCAAGTAGAGCAAGCAAAATATAGCGTGGTTGAGGTTAACAATAATATTGAAATTCGTGATTATGCACCAATGATTGCCGCTGAAGTAGAGGTAAGCGGCGAGCGTGAAAAGGCCATTAATCAGGGATTTAGAATGATAGCGGATTATATTTTTGGCAATAATGTAACCGCACAAAAATTGGCCATGACTGCCCCTGTTGTTCAGCAGTCAGCAGAAAAAATTGCCATGACCGCCCCCGTGATCCAGCAAGCCAATAATAATGGTAGCTGGATGGTGCGGTTTATCATGCCCAGTGAAAAAACCATGCAAACATTGCCAACCCCTAATAATACGGTAGTAAAATTGCAGGAAATTCCTGCAAAACGCTATGTTGCTATTCGTTTTTCAGGGTTGGGTAGCGAAAAAAACTTGGAAAAATATACTAACGAGCTAAAAGTCTTTATGGCTGAAAAGAAATTGGTGGCCGTGGCTATGCCAAGCTATGCTTTTTACAACCCGCCATGGACATTACCCATGTTGCGCCGCAATGAAATAATGATGGAAATTGAAAAATAGTTGATATGAAAAGCAACCCCTCCCTCATCAACTGAAGGGGGAGGATAATTGTTTATGCTTGCTAACGGCCAATGGCAGAAAATAATGTCATGGCATCTATTACTTTTTTACTGCCCTCGGCAATCAGTAATACATCCCTGTCTACCATAACATAGCGGTAACCCACTGGTGTGGGGCTAAGCTGGTATAATAAATCACGCGGTAATGGTTCCCATCTTGCTTCAAGTGGCCGGCCAATAACATAATTTCTGTGATAGTAAGCAGGAGCCATGCAGCCATGGTATGTTTCTACTAGACCGTGAGGGCAATGGCGGTAATAGCGTTGCCGTGCATATTCTTGAATAATGATACGGTCTGAATGATCAATAACGATGACATCTGGCCGTTTATAATGCCGATAGTGTTTATAATGTTTATAATGGCCTCTATCATCATCATCATATTCACGGTGGCGGTGGTGCCATTCTTTTTCTGACCAGTCTTTTTTAGCATGCGCTGATGTTACAGCAAAACAGGAGAGAAGAGTAAAAGCAGCCAATGCTGAAAATAAATGCTGTTTAACCATAAGCTATTTCCTCGTGATTCTTGAGAACTAGGTATAGTTTTTGCTATATTAATGACAAGATTAAGGTTGCTTAGCGTTCACTTTGTGATGAGTAGGCCAGATATTATCTATTATCAATTTTGGATTAATTGCCGTGCCCGAGCGGGATTCGAACCCCAACTGTACCGCAAAGAGGTACAGATAAAAC
>JBMOFM010000020.1:0-36893 GCA_049318825.1 Alphaproteobacteria bacterium
ATACGCAGAAGCTACTTTCTTATCCGCACACAGACAGTTACAGCCAGTATTTCATCTGGCTTGGAATGATTATTCCACAACTCAGTCTAACCCCAAAACATTAAAAAATTGTATCTATTTCCCGATTCGCTATATTCACCATCAGTGCCGTGTTTAATCAAGCATAGATTATTAAGCGGCTAGTTTTGGGGCTAATATAGCCTGCAATTGCTGGCTTATGGCTTGGATTGCATTTGCTGCAGGATCTTCTGGAAAACAACTGAAGATAGGCTCACCCTTATCACAGCTGGTGCGTAAATTCATGGTAAGGGGTATTTTTCCTAAAAAATCTATTTGCCACTCCTTAGCTTTATGTTCTGCACCACCCTCCCCAAATATGGGGCTTGGGTGTTGGCAATTGGGGCAGCAAAACATGCTCATATTTTCAATAATGCCTAGAATTGGCACTTGTAATCGTTGAAACATTTGCACTGCTTTGACCGCATCAATCAACGCCATATCTTGAGGCGTGGATACAATGACAGCGCCAGTAATTGGGACTTCCTGACAAAGAGCAATATGAGTATCGCCAGTGCCGGGGGGCAAATCCAGTACTAATACATCCAGTGGTGCCCACCCACCTTGGCGTAAAAATTGTTGCAAGGCAGATTGTACCATGGGCCCACGCCAAACCACGGCTTTTTCTGGATCAGCGATTAAGCCCATGGAAAGAAATTTTATACCATAACGCTCCAACGGTATTATTTTGCCTTCATGTAGCTGTGGTTTTGCATTCATTCCCATTAACATGGGCACAGAGGGGCCGTAAATATCCGCATCCAACAAGCCAGTTTTCAGCCCCATGGTTGCAAAATAGGCCGCGATATTGGCTGCAACCGTCGATTTACCAACCCCACCCTTGCCAGAAGCCACGGCAATGATTTGCTTAACCCCACCAATGGGGCTTCCCTTAATAGAGGGCGTAGCAGCATGGCGTTTTAAGGAAGGTGGCGACGGCGCCACCTTGCGGTGAGCCGTGAAAATAAGGCTGATATTTTTTTGTGGAAAAGCTGATTTCAACTGCCGTTCAACTTCTTGCCGCCAGCCTTCAATCGCTGATCCATGACTGGCATCAATTTCAGCAATAATTAAAAGAGAATCCCCATTTTCCTGCACATCAACCTGCTGGGCCAACCCAACCATCAGTTTACCACTTATAGGATCCACGCATTGCGCTAATAAATCTTCAACTGTTTTTTTGAAAAAAGCAGACAACGGAAATCACTTTCTCTCTGGTTTCAAAAGGTTGGGGGTTTCAAAAGGTTAAGTTTTTTCTTGTTAGCGGTACGGTAACGGCAGGAACTCCGAGATCACTTTCCCCATGATCTGCCAGAGCCGTAACAACAGCAGCCGACTCCATGGCATTTTTATTAAATCCCTTCATTAATTTTTGGGGAGACGGCATTATACCCCAATATACCAAGCCAGCATAAGCAAGAACAGAGATGCATAACGCAGCGGTTATTCCTAATAATAAGTAGGGTGGCTTCTCCTCTTCATCTTCTAGCCCTTGATCATCATATAAAGGATCAAATTCTTCCAACGCAACATCTTTATTTCTTAATTTTTGCCACCAAGCCTGCGGTTGCGGGTTATAAAATTCATCAATCAAGGCCACTAAATTTTTTACATTTTCTTTGCTATGAAAAAAGGGCGAGATAACTGGAATGGCAACCATTTCATGATAGCCACCAACATCAAAATCATAAGCAGAAGAAGCAGCGCGGGTTGTATATTGAGGATGGATAGAGGGAAGCGATTCGTTTAGCCAATCAGCCAAATCTTCGGCCGTTTCTGCATTATCAACATAAATCAAAAGCGCTGCTTTTATCAGCCTATCCGCTGGTATTGATATATAAAAATCACCCTCATCCAAAATATCTTCTAATAAAATCTGGCTCATTTCTAATCTGGCAACCGCCTCCCTGATACCATTAGTACCATCGGGATATTCGGGTGTTGCTTGATTTCTAGGGCTCATCATCATATGTCATATAATAATTTTTCCATTGCACTCAAAAATATAAATTTTTTGTAAATTGTCAATTAGTCTGGGTGTCGCTTTGTTAGAAAATGAAATATTTTTTATGCAGCTTGCTGTAGAAGAAGCCGCCAAAGCCGCTGCTCAGGGAGAAGTTCCCGTGGGTGCCGTAATAACATGGCAAGGGCAAATATTAGCTAAAACAGGGAATCGCTGCATTCGCGATACCGACCCCACGGCTCATGCCGAGATATTAGCCATTCGTCAGGCTGCTCGTCAGTTTGGCCAATATCGTTTACCTGAATGCAGCCTTTTTGTTAGCCTTGAACCCTGCACCATGTGTGCTGGTGCTATTTCATTTGCGCGTTTACAACGGGTGTTTTTTGCGGCTTGGGATATAAAAGGTGGCGCCGTGGATCATGGACCACGATTTTTTAACCATGCTAGCTGTATGCATCGGCCAGAAGTTCATGCTGGGCTTATGGAAACAGAAGCCAAAGAGCTGCTGCAAGCATTCTTCCAGAACAAACGCCACACTCAGTAATAGCAAGGCAAAATCAGGCCGCTTCTTGTTTATGAAAACGGCCACCCTTGCGGAATCTATCCATATAAAATGGCAATAACATTTCCAATGGTTGGGGTTTTATCCCCAATTCTGCCACGCCTTTATAATTACCAGAAAGCACATTGTCATAATGCAATAATTTTACCTGATCACGGGTAAGCAGTGGGGCTGGTAATAATTCCAATAAAGCCGCTTGCATATTGGCTAATGCCCATGGCAAGGGAAGCAGTATGTTATGCTGATCAGTTGCCTTTAATAATACCGTCAATAATTCTTTGAAACTATAAATATTTTGGCCACCCAATTCATAAATTTCCCCTGTTTTATGCGGTTGATTTAAGATTCTCACAATGGCTTCGGCCACATCCCCCACATAAATGGGCTGAAATTTTGTATGTCCACCACCAATCAGTGGTAACACTGGTGTAAAACGGGCAAGACGGGCAAATAAGTTAAAAAATTTATCTTCCGCACCAAATACAAGGCTAGGACGAATAATATCCACCCCAGAAAAATTAGCTGCGGCTAGTTTTTCACCCAATAATTTCGACTGGGCATATAGACTATCTGAAGCCTTATCAACGCCCAAAGCAGAAAGGTGAACGGCTTTTTTTACCTCTAATCTTTGGGCTGTTTCCATGATCATTGCGGTTAAATCTTCATGCACGGTAGAAAAACCATTGCCACCTTTGGGGTATAAAATACCCGTAAGATTAACCACCCAATCAACTCCATTGAGGCAACATTCTATGTCTTTTACTCTTGTTTGGTGATAGAGCACAGGCACTATCTGCCCAGGATAACCGCATGTCTTCAACCCATTGGCCTTCACCAGATTTCTGGTGGGCACCTTAATAACGTGACCAGCCTTAGCCAATAGGCGCACCAAATAATGTCCTATGAAACCAGAACCACCAAAAACTGTTACCAATGCCATGTTGCTATCCAAATTAAAAAAGTGATGCGCCGATTATAAGCCATTTTTCAATCAATCAAACAAGGTTTTTTGACCAGCGCCAGTCTGACGGCTTTTTGTTTTACCAGAATCACGCTTTATGGCTTTGGGGCGCACAGAAACAGCACCCGCATTTCCCATGATTTGTGCTTGAAAACGCTGATCATTCTTCATTTCCAAGCCAATCAGCATACCATCAACAATCGAATCAGGCGAAAGAACCTGACCCTGTGCGTCACGCACTAACGCAAAGCCTCGATTTAATACCTGCTGATAAGAATAACTTTCCAGTAATTGCTGGCGATGTTGCAGGGCGTCCTTCTTTTTCATGAAAATCTGGCGAATACAATGATTTAACCAGCGAGAATCATGCACCAGCCTTTGTTGACCAGATTGGTATAAAGGAGCAAGTAAATTCGGGCTAAGGCGGGTATTGGCCTGTGTAAAACGCTGTGATAATTTTTGGATATGTTGCTGATTCGCCTGCTGCAATTTATGCGCCGAATGCACCAATTTTTGTGCTGCCAGATGCATCCGTTCTTCTGGTTTTAATAATAATTGTTGTAACCGCGATAGTTGCTGCATGGCGGTTATGGTACGCCGTTGAATAAGATCTGCGATTTTTGCCTGCAACTGATCCAAACGTTGTTCATGCCGGTAAAAACGCTGTTCTGGTGTGGTGAAAGATTGGCGTACCAGTTGCATTTTCAAGTGCCTATTTTCCATATACTGACTAATCATCATGGTTAAACGGGCATCAAGGCGCTTGATTGATGCCATTAATTCTTCTTTTACTGGCACCGCAAATTCGGCGGCTGCAGTAGGGGTTGGGGCACGTTTATCGGCGGCAAAATCAATCAGTGTGGTATCGGTTTCATGGCCAACCGCTGAAATAATTGGTATATGGCTAGCGGCTACTGCTCTTACCAATTGTTCATCATTAAAAGGCATCAAATCTTCTAAAGAGCCCCCGCCACGGGCAATAATCAGTAAATCTGGGCGCATCAGATCGGCTAATGGCTCAACGGGCAGACGATTAAAGCCCTCTATCGCTGCAATAATTTCTTTGGCGGCTTTTTCTCCTTGTACCGTTACTGGCCAAATTAAAACAGGCCGCGGAAAACGATCCGCCAAGCGATGCAAAATATCACGAATAACCGCCCCGCTGGGCGATGTAATTACCCCAATCAACTGAGGAAATAAGGGAATAGCTTTTTTACGGCTTGCATCAAATAAACCTTCCGCGGCTAATTTTTTGCGCCGATCTTCCAGCATTTTTAGCAAGGCCCCTTCACCAGAAAGGGTAAGGGAATCAATCACCAATTGGTAACTGGAACGCCCCGGATAAGTGGTTAAACGACCCGTACAAACCACCTCCATGCCTTCATGTGGTTCAACAGCAAAACGGGCCCGCACCCCTTTCCAAGCCACACAATCAAGGCTAGAATCGGCATCTTTCAGGGTAATATAAAGATGGCCAGATTTAGGAATGCTGAATTTAGAAACCTCTCCCCGTACCCGCACTGTGCCATATTCACTTTCCAGCGATATTTTTACAGCGCGGTTCAGTTCACTGACGGAATAAGGCAATGCATTGTCGCCTGCTGCAATGTGCGAAATCAAGCCTTGATGGGGCAGTAATTCTGTTTCTTCTTGCATCAAGCTGAAATCCTACGGTTCGTTCAGATAATAATATAGTGAGAAAAAATGCTTCTTGCACCATAGCACCACCATGCTATTTGTGAAGATTATTCAATCATGTTCTGTTGAGCGTGTGATATTGGATGTTGTTATCCACATATCTATAGCGGTTGAATGAATATTTTATGGCTTGGGTTCAATACCCTCAAGGAGAAAAAATGAAGCTGTTGCTGGTGGGATCTGGAGCGCGTGAACATGCCTTGGCTAGAGCCTTGCGTGCATCTTCTTTGTGCGAGGCCTTATATATAGCCCCGGGCAATGCTGGCACTGAAGAATTGGGAACGAATTTAGCGATTGATGCTGAAGATATCAACGTGCTCACTGAATTTGCGGTTAAAAATCATATTGATTTTGTGGTTGTTGGCCCAGAAACACCCTTGGTGATGGGATTGGTTGATCAATTACAGGAAAAAGGCATTAAAGCCTTTGGCCCATCGGCCAATGCCGCTGTATTAGAAGGCTCCAAAGGGTTCATGAAAGATTTTTGTGCCCGCCACCATATTCCCACCGCTGCTTATGGTCGTTTCTTTGAACGTGAATCGGCCTTGCAATTTATCAATGAAAAATTTGCGGCCCAGCCTCAAAGCCGCATCGTGATTAAAGCCGATGGTTTGGCTGCAGGTAAAGGCGTGGTGATTGCACAAAACATTGAAGAAGCAAAAGAAGCAGTTCATGCTGCTCTCATTGATAAAAAATTTGGTGATGCTGGCAATTCTTTAGTAATTGAAGAATTTATGGAGGGTGAAGAAGTAAGCTTTTTTGCCATAGCTGATGGCAAAACCGTGTTACCGCTGGCCAGTGCCCAAGATCACAAAGCTGTAGGAGAGGGTGATACGGGTCCTAACACCGGCGGTATGGGAGCTTATTCTCCCGCTCCGTGTCTTACACCAGCACTTGAACAGCAGGTGATGGAAACCATTATTGCCCCCACCCTTGCGGGCATGGCGGCTGAAAATAGAGAATTTAAGGGTATTTTATTTGCTGGTTTGATGCTTGTAAAAGATAATATTACTGGAAAAATAACCCCAAAATTGCTGGAATATAATGTGCGTTTTGGCGATCCTGAATGTCAGGTGGTTTTATCTCGCCTTAAAAGTGATGTGCTTGAATTAATGTTGGCTTCTTGCGATGGTAAATTGGCTGATTTTGATATAAAATGGCATGATCATGCCGCACTAACCGTGGTAATGGCCGCGAAGGGCTATCCCGATTCTTATCTAAAAGGTACAGAAATTAATGGTTTAGAAAAGCTGGCTGCTTTAAGTGGGGTCACTGCTTTTCATGGGGGCACTAAGCGCAGTGCCGATAAAAAATTGCAGGCAAATGGTGGCCGTGTTCTGTCTATTACAGCTGAAGCCCCTTCCATCAGCGAAGCGCAGAAAAGAGCCTATCGAGGGGTAGATTTGGTGGATTGGCCAGATGGATTTTATCGCCGTGATATTGGTTGGCGTGCTATTAAAGGCTAAGCTGTTTTCATTCTTTGTTTTTTTAATTTTATAGTCCCCTCCAACAAATATTGGAGGGGACTATTTTTTGCCTACGCGGCAGCATCATCTATTTTTTGATAGATTTCGCCGCCCGTTTCTTGAAATTTGGCCGACATATCAGCCATGCCCTTTTTCGCCTCTGCCCGCAATTGGTGGGTTAATTCCATTGAGCAGAATTTAGGCCCGCACATTGAACAAAAATGTGAGGTTTTTGCCCCTTCAGCGGGCAAAGTGGCGTCGTGATAAGCTTCGGCGGTTTCTGGATCCAGCGCCAAACGGAACTGATCTTTCCAGCGAAACTCAAAGCGCGCCCTACTTAACGCATCATCCCATAATCTAGCTGAAGGGTGTCCTTTCGCCAAATCTGCAGCATGAGCAGCAATTTTATAAGCAATCACCCCATCTTTTACATCTTGACGATTGGGTAAGCCTAAATGTTCCTTAGGGGTTACATAGCATAGCATGGCCGTGCCAAACCAACCAATCATGGCAGCACCAATAGCACTGGTAATATGATCATAACCGGGGGCTATATCGGTGGTGAGTGGTCCTAATGTGTAAAAAGGGGCTTCATGGCATATGCGCAATTGCTTATCCATATTATCCTTAATTTTGTGCATGGGCACATGGCCAGGGCCTTCAATAATTACCTGTACATCATATTCCCAAGCAATTTTGGTGAGCTCTCCTAGTGTCTCTAATTCGGCAAACTGGGCTTCGTCATTAGCGTCGGCTATTGAACCTGGGCGCAAACCATCCCCCAGTGAAAAGGATACGTCATACTGGCGTAATATTTCACAAATATCACGAAAGTGGGTGTAGAGAAAATTTTCTTGGTGATGCGATAGGCACCACTTCGCCATGATAGAGCCACCCCGCGAAACAATACCGGTCACGCGATTCGCGGTCATGGGAATATAAGCCATCCGCACACCCGCATGAATGGTAAAATAATCCACCCCTTGCTCGCATTGTTCAATTAAGGTATCGCGAAACACTTCCCAGCTTAGTTTTTCTGGCCGGCCACCCACTTTTTCTAAGGCCTGATAAATAGGCACGGTGCCAATAGGCACGGATGAGTTACGAATAATCCACTCACGGATATTATGAATATTCTGCCCCGTGGATAAATCCATCACGGTATCTGCTCCCCAACGGGTAGCCCACACCAATTTTTCTACTTCTTCTTCAGCTGAAGAAGCCACCGCCGAATTACCAATATTGGCATTGATTTTTACCAGAAAATTACGGCCAATAATCATGGGCTCAGTTTCTGGGTGGTTAATATTGGAAGGAATAACCGCTCTTCCTGCGGCTACTTCAGCGCGTACAAATTCAGGGGTAATGAGTTCGGGTAAATTGGCCCCCATGGGGTTACCATCGCGCGCGCTGCTGCGCCCCAAATTTTCACGAATGGCAATATATTCCATTTCTGGGGTAATAATACCAGCCTTAGCATACGCCATCTGGGTTACAGTTTTGCCCGGCTTAGCACGCAGCACAGAAAAAGTTTCTGCCGCTGCGGCTGGAAAAACTGGAAATTCATCCCCTTTACGGCGAAAGCCATTATCTTCTGGTTTCACTGGCCGTGCATCATAACATTCAACATCCCCGCGGGCTAAAATCCAATCGCGGCGCAATTGTGGTAGGCCTTTAGCCACATCAATAACGCTGGCATCATCGGTATAAGGGCCGCTGGTGTCGTAAAGGCGTAAGGGCTCTTCACCACTTTCAGGCTGCAGGGCCACTTCCCTGAATGGTACTTTAATATCAGGATATTGCTGCCCTGCTACATATGTTTTGCGTGAACCCGGCAAAGCACCACGGGTAACCGAAAAAGACCTGTTCATTACTGTTTCTCCAGACACAGATAAAGCTGTGTCATTATTTAGGGGGAGAATCGCCGTGGGTCAAGGAACATATCGCGCCGTTGCTGATTGTGTGCCAGCTGCAACGTTAACCTTTAAGGGCTTGCCATTTTCATATGATTGGTTTTATGTTGGGAATGAGTTTTTATCAAGGAGCCAGAAAAATAGTTGCATGAGCCATTATATTTAGGCTGAAATGTGATTGTGTTTCTGGTTGCTGTAGATTTGGGAAAAAAATGGCTGCTATCAACAAAACTGCTCAAACTTCTTCTGCGCAGGCAACAACGTCAAAAACTGGCGCTCCAACTGTTTCGGCTACGCAAAAAACCGTAACAAGACGCGAATCGCCATTTTCTTTGCGGGGAAGCTCTTTTACTTCCATTGTCTTGCGCCTGATTAAACCAGATGATCAACGGTTTTTTGAATTGCTAGAAGCAAAAATCAACCAAGCGCCTATGTTTTATCGCAACGCGCCCGTAGTATTTGATATGCAGGATATAAAAGGTGAGGCCTTAGATTCGGTTAATTTTCCTGCGCTCACATCATGGCTACAACTGCGTGGTTTGGTGCCTATTGGTGTGCAAGGTGGAGAACCGGAGGTGATGTCTTATGCTTCTGGCTATGGCTTGCCGGTTATTGAAACCTTGCGTGAAAGCGATGCTGCTCATGTTTCCACTAAAGAAAGCAGCAGCGATGAAGCAGAAAATAGTGCCACCGAAACAAATTCAGCACCGGTTATTGTAGAAAAGCTGGTCTCTCGTCCAGCACGGCTTATTGAAGAGCCAGTGCGTTCAGGCCAAATGATTTATGCTGAAGGGCGGGATTTAATTGTATTAGCATCGGTGAGTAATGGCGCGGAATTGATTGCTGATGGTAATGTGCATGTTTATGGCTCGCTAAAAGGCAGGGTATTGGCAGGAGCGCGGGGCGATCAAACCGCTCGCATTTATTGTCAATCATTAGAAGCAGAATTATTGTCGATTGCTGGGGTTTATAAGGTGATTGAACAGGCAGATCCGATGGTTTGGCGTAAATCTGTTCAAGTGCAGCTTTCAGGTGAAGATTTGCTGGTACGGCCTTTTGTAACCGGCGTTTAAGATAAAGATTTTTTTGTAAACTGGTAGGAGATAAGATCAGTGGCTAGAGTGGTTGTTGTAACGTCAGGCAAAGGTGGTGTGGGTAAAACCACATCAACGGCCGCCATTGGTGCAGGCCTTGCCCTGCGCGGTAAGAAAACAGTGGTGGTGGATTTTGATGTGGGTTTAAGAAATCTTGATCTGGTGATGGGATGCGAACGCCGCGTGGTGTTTGATTTCGTTAATGTGATTAATGGTGATGCCAAACTTGGTCAGGCGATGATCAAGGATAAAAGATTAGAAAATCTTTTTGTTTTGCCAGCCTCACAAACAAGGGATAAAGATGCCCTGACGGATGAAGGCGTAGAGCGAGTAATGACTCAGTTAAAAGATGAGTTTGATTTTGTGGTCTGCGATAGCCCTGCAGGCATTGAACGCGGTGCCCATATGGCCATGTATTGGGCGGATGAGGCCGTTGTTGTGACCAACCCTGAAGTCTCTTCTGTACGCGATAGTGATCGCATTTTGGGCATATTGAACAGCAAAACGCGACGGGCTGAAAAGGGACAAGACAGCATCAAGCAACAATTGCTTCTTACCCGTTACGATGCGACCAGAGCGGCCAATGGTGAAATGTTAAAGGTTGAGGATGTGTTGGATATTCTCTCTATTCCATTGCTTGGTGTTATTCCTGAAAGCACCGCTGTGTTGAAATCATCAAATATTGGTCAGCCAGTGATTTTTGATACTGAATCAGCGCCGGGTAGAGCTTACACCGATGCCGTTTCACGTTTATTGGGCGATAATGTAGAAATGCGTTTTCATAAAGAAGAGCCGCGGGGCTTATTTCAACGTTTGCTGCGGAGGTCCGCATGAATATTTTTCGTTTTTTTCGTCGTGAAGCTGAGGCCGTAGTAACGCCTCCAACCGCAGTGGCTGCAAAAGAACGATTACAGATTCTTTTAGCCCATGAACGGGTGGATTTGGCTTCACCAGACCATATGCCAAAGTTACAGCAAGAAATTTTGGCGGTTATATCCAAATATTTTGATGTTGATCCCAATAAAGTAGGGGTAAAATTAGAGCGTGGTAATGCCGTTTCTACCTTAGAGGTCAATATTGAATTGCCGCCTAATAAAAAACCAGCCAAAGAAAACGATAGCAGCGTAACTTCAGCACCCGCGAAAGCGGCTAATGGTTAGGGCATTTTCTGTAATAAGTGCTGGAAACTAAGTTAATACTACTATATATGCATATGCCATTCTGATAATAATGAGAATGGCATATTGCGTATCTTGGGACTAGGGAGTTTTAACACCAATGAATTTAATGGCTTTTTCGCCTTTTATTAGAAATATGCTGATGTCTGCACTGTTGTTGGTGCTACCAATAAAAACTGGCAATGCGCAGGGATTACGCGATTCTTTAGCCCCTTACACGCCAATAGCTCAGCTTTCTGGTGGCATAAAGATTGTTGGTTCAGATAGCATGAATAATGTTATTTCTAAACTTTCTGAGCAATTTAGAAAAATATATCCGGGCATTACCATTGAAATTGAAGGGAAAGGCTCTGCTTCAGCGCCACCTGCCTTGGTGGAAGGCACTGCCCAAATTGGCGCTATGTCCAGACCAATGAAGAAAGAAGAAGTTGCTTTATTTCGTCAGAAATATAATGTTTTGCCAACCCGCATCAGGTTAGCGGTGGATGCTGTGGCAGTTTTTGTGAATAAAGACAACCCCATAAAATGTTTAACACTCCCTCAATTGGATGCTATTTTTTCAAGCACACGCAAGGCTGGGTTAGACCAAGATCTACAAAAATGGGAACAATTATCCTTAAAAGATCCCATCTGGATTAATAAACCGATTATTACCGTGGGCAGAAATGCCGCTTCTGGAACATATGCCTTTTTTAAGGATACCGTTTTACAAGGTGGCGATTTCAAACCATCGGTTAAGGAACAACCCGGTTCTAGCAGTGTGGTGCAAATTATTGGCCGCGATAAATATGCGATCGGTTATTCGGGGCTGGAATATAAAACACCCGAAACATGGGCTATCGACATAGCGGATGATAAAGGGAATTGTGTGCATGCCTCGCAAGAAAGCGCTTATAATAGCAGTTACCCATTGGCCAGATTTCTCTATTTATATATTTTAGCCTCTGCCAAAACCCCATTAAACCCTGCTTTATCAGAGTTTATCAAATTTTCTTTATCCAGCGATGGCCAGAAAATAGTGAAAGATGATGGTTACTTTCCTGTACCCATGAATTTTGTGCAAGAAGATAAAGGGTTATTGGGGTTAGAATAGTCGTCTTAATAATACATCATTGCCTCCCATTAAAAAAGGTGTTGGATACAAGCTCCAACACCTTTTTTAGTTTCTAAAATCTAGCAATTATCCGTCTTATTAATAGGCTTTAGGCAGCATCAAACAATGAGTCGGGGGCGTTAGCCGCTGTAGGCATAACCAAATCGCTAGCAATTTTTGCCGATGAATGAATGGTATTACCGCCCATGAAATACTCATTGGTTAAATCAAAGAATAACGGATAAGATTCTGACGATGGGCTTCCTAATTGATGTAGAGCCTGCCAGATTTTTTGTTGCACCAAATGCAACCTTGTATCTTGTGAGGCAACTAAAGAAGCCTGTTGTCTGGTATCATTATTATTTTCAAACCACTGTAAAAATATATAATTGCAGCTATTCATGTGGTTGTCGCGGGCTTCATGCCAAGCCTGCACCATTACAGGATGCTCTTTCTTCAACTTCGCCCATAATTCAGGGAATTTACGGCTGAGTCTGGCACATATTTGCACTAGACGCACAGCAGCATCAGCATTGGCTACCCGTTCCATCAAGGCCATACCAGCAGTAAAAGAAACCAGTGCTGGATTCAGGCCCGCTTCTATTTGTACAAAGCGAATGAGTTGACGTAACACACAAAGAATAGCAACGTCGCTGGCTAGCGCGGTTGGCACTGTGATTTGAGTGCCATGAGCATGGGATTCACCCACAAATATCACACCATTTTCTGCTGCTACCTTCAGCAGTTTCTGGCCTTCCCAATCAGTGACGATGATATTTAAGATCTGTTGGATGAACAGACGTTCTTGTTTGAGACCAGAAATATTGATTGATATTTCCTTGCCATCAATCCCTTTTAATATAACGGAATGAGTAATATAGCGCTGAACCTTATTGACCAGTGCTGACCATAAACAAACAACATTGTTATTACATGGCAAAATACTGCTATCCATTCCTACTCCCCCAACCCAAAATGCTGACAAAACCAACTACTCTGATGAATATAATCCAACCAGCCGAATAATCGGTTCGATTGTTATAAGACCTAGATTTCTTTGTTTTGTTATTGTACATAAAATATGCATAAAAACAATAAAAATATCAGGACAATATAATTATGTATCTGTTGTGTAAAATTTAATTGTTATGCGTCAAGTAGCCACGTTTTTTTGCCGCTGTCAAGAATGTTTTTCTAAAAAATAGAATTAATTGCAGCGCACAAAAAAAGCTTTCCTGTTTTTTATCGCCATCAGCCCTAGCCACACTAATATAATCCACCCGTGCCAGAAGTTGTTGCGGGTTGGTCAGGTGGGGTGGGAATAATATCATTAGCAGAGGGAGGATTATTGAATTGCTCGGTTGGATTGGTCGGAAGAGCTGAGTTCACGGTCTGCGCCCCAGGTTCAGTGCCCGGAATAAACCCTTCCCAAATAGCATTCTTATCATTGGCCGCTGCTAACTGCCCATTATGGGGATTAACCCGCACCAACCGCAATCCTGCAGGGGTTCTAAATGGGGTGGGCGGGGTATTTTTTAAGGCCTCAGCAATAAAATCGCCAAAAATTGGTGCAGCCACCTTACCACCAGTTTCTTTTGCGCCCAGCGTTTTGGGTTCATCATAGCCCACAAAAACCCCTACCACTAAATCAGGGGTAAAGCCAACAAACCATACATCCTTACTATCGTTGGTTGTACCGGTTTTTCCAGCCAATGGCCGGTTAAGTTTTTTCAAAATAGTTGCCGTACCACGTTGTACTACTCCTTCTAAAATAGATACCATTTGATAAGTAGTACGGGGGTCGGCAATTTGTTCGCGAATATCAGAAAGAGTGGGTGGCGTTTGATCTACCCATGAAATACCGCGGCAATCTTGGCATTGGCGTTGATCTTGTCGATACAAGGTATTGCCATTTCTATCTTGAATGCGGTCAATGAGGCTGGGTGTTATTTTTTTACCGCCATTCACCAGCATCCCATAAGCACCCGTCAGTTTTAACAAGGTGGTTTCCCCTGCCCCCAACGCCATGGCCAAATTAAGAGGAAGGTGATCATTAATACCGAATCGAGCGGCATATTCAGCCACTTTTTTCATACCAATATCGTTGGCCAGCCGCACCGTCATTAAGTTGCGTGATTTTTCAATGCCAACCCGCAGTGGGGTAGGGCCTAAAAAATCATTGGTATAGTTTTCTGGTTTCCATAAAGGCATACCAGCCCCTTGGCTAAAAGAAGCGGGCTCATCCAATATCAAGGTGGAGGGCGTATAACCCGAATCAAGCGCGGCTAAATAAACAAAAGGCTTAAAAGAAGAACCGGGCTGGCGCGCGGCTTGGGTGGCACGGTTATATTGGCTATGGGCAAAATCAAGCCCCCCCACTAAAGCCAGTACCCTACCAGTATGCGGATCCAACGCTACCAATGCGCCGCTAATTTGCGGTATTTGCCGTAGTGAAAATAAATCACTGGCTTTCACTTTGTTGCTTTCCTTACTATTTTCTGCGGGCGTGTTTTCAGAAGTACTGGCTTCCACATAAATGACATCGCCTTTTTTCAGCACATCAGCGGTACTGGTGGGTGTTGCTCCCAAACGACCATCTGCTGATAATTTTCTTGCCCAATTCATATCGGTCAAGGTTATTTTACCGGTTTTTCCATTGTCCAGCCCGATGCGGGCTTCCTGTTTAGACGTTTCTAGCACCACGGCCATTTGCCAACCTTTGGCCGACGCAGCGGGATGAATTTTAGCTAATTCTTGTTGCCACGTCACGATATTGGCAATATTGCCAATACTGCCCCGCCAGCCATGGCGTTGTTCATACTTAAATAAACCAGTACGCAAAGCACCAAAGCCAATTTCTTGCAGGCGTGGATCAAGACTGGTGCGCACAGCCAGCCCTTCTTCATATAATTTTTTCTCGCCATATTTTTCAGCCAATTGTCGCCGCACTTCTTCCGAAAAATATTCAGCGGCACCAATATTATTAATATCCGTACTATCTCTAGCGGTTAAAGGTTCTTCTTTGGCCGCGGCTGCTTCTTCTTTGGATATTTTTCCATCTTCCGTCATGCGATCAATCGCCCAATTCCTGCGGGCATAGGCTGCTTTTTGGTTGCGGATTGGGTGGTAATTATTAGGCCCCTTGGGCAAAGAAGCCAGATAGGCAGCTTCGGCGGTGGTTAATTCATCCAACGATTTATTAAACCAATTCAAGGCAGCAGCAGCCACCCCATAGGAGCGGTTACCCAAAAAAATCTCATTCAGATAAATTTCCAGAATTCTTTCTTTAGAAAGAGTTTGCTCTAGGCGTGTTGCCAAAATAGCTTCACGCACTTTACGGCGCAGAGAAACCTCGTTCCCCAGCAGCATATTTTTTGCCACTTGCTGGGTAATTGTGGACGCACCTATTGGCCTTTTGCCTTCATGGGCATGGCGAACATTGGTAATAATTGCAGCCACAATGCCCCGATAATCCAACCCATGATGGCTAAAAAAACTTTTATCTTCAGCGGAAACAAAAGCATCGATCACCCGTTCAGGAATAGTATTAGCCGGCACAAAAATTCGCTTTTCATCCGCATATTCTGAAAGCAAAGCCCCATTACCCGCATATAACCGACTCACCACCGAAGGCTGATAATCTTTCAAATACTTATAATCAGGCAAATCATGGGAAAAATAGGATATGAGTAAAAAAAGCCCTGCTAGCCCTACTAATCCCAAAAAAAACAGAGAGGATAAAATTGCGATGTAAAAACGCATCTTTTTTATGCTTGCCCTTATAATAATTGATTAAACTATTGCGCGTTGATTGCTATATAGCCTAAAACTAGAGAAATTTATATAACTGTTTTGTACACATAATTGCCCTCTCATTTCAAGGATAACGATTTTCCATGTCTGGTGAAAAAATGTCTGGTGAAAAAAACTCTGCTGAAAAAATACATTCCGTAAAAAAAACAACGGCAGTTCCGTCTAAAAAATATATAGCTGCCATTGGTTTTTCTGTGGGTATTATTGCCTCGGCAGGGGGGTATTATGCGTGGAAAAATTCAACCCTTTTTCGCGTTAACCAAAAGGGTGCAGAATTAATTGGCAATTTTTTTGACCAACGCTTAGGGGAACTCGCCACTCATTCAGGGTTTTTACTGGCTGGAAAAACAGAAGTAAAATCAGCCGATACCCATTACGAAATTAAAATTCCTGATATTATACTGAATTTTGGCCAACGGCCGCTAGAACATATCGGCCAACCGGGGGAAGAGCTAAAAATTGGCGGGCTAGCCATTAATGCCAGCCCCACCAGAGCTGGTTTAGTAGATTTTAGTGCAGCCCTACCCAAAACTCTACCACTACAATCTTCTAAAGGAACAATTAATGCCAAATTGGGCATTGAAAACCAGCAGATTACTGGCGTTCTAGACCCAGAATTTGGTTTTATCACCCAGTTTGATGGCAAGCTTAATGGGCTTAAATTATGGTTGCTAGAAGGAACAGCAGAAAAAGAATTTGTAACTATTGAAGAAATTTCCAGCCAGCTACATGCTGGTGCAACGCAGGCCAATGCCACTTCAGAAAAAAATAAAGATGCTTATTCTCTTTCGGTAAAAAATATTAAGGCTAATGATGAGAAAACAGGCGAAAGTTTCTCACTGGCCAGTATTGTGGTGGAAGGGGATGGCGCCGGCGCGGTATGGACAAGAAACCAACAAGAAATTGTGCGCCATTACCAAGAGTTTTTAAGCAAACATGCCCAGCCCGCGACACAGGGCACGGTGGTACAACCAGCCAGTGAAGAAGAAAAGAAGCAAATAAAACAGGAATTAAAAAACTATCTGCTTACTTCGGCTGTTGGTGGGTTTTCTGCGCATCTATCCGATCTTTCTTTTGGTAATAAAGGAACGATTTATCCAGCTATTGACCAATTAAAGCTTTCCACCAGATTGCAGGATATGGCGGCACAGCAAATATCGGCAGAATTTGCTTTTTCAGTACAAAGTGGCGCCAAAGAAAAAATGCCCAAAGAAGCCATGGAAGCCTATGCTTTTGCTAGTGATTTTCTACCCATTGGTCTGAATATTTCTGTAAAAGCTGTAAATTTACCCAAAGAACCATTGGCCGAAGCTATTTCTTCTTTGATGATATTAAATGCAGAAGATGAGCATGAAAATGCTATAACAACGCCGGATACGCCATCATCTGCCCAGCGCGAAGCAACGGCTATTATTAATAAATTACCCGCGGCTTTATCGGCGGCGGGTACAGTGGTTGAAATTAAAAATCTGGATCTCGATTTAGGCAAAACCACCTTGAAAACTACAGGAAAGCTTACCGTGGATCAATCCACTAGCTTGGGAGTGCAAGGGGATATTGTGCTGATTCTATCGGGTTATAATTTTATCGAATCAACCCTTAAAACCCCCGCTATTGCCGTATTACCGGGGGCGAAAGGGGTTGCTACTTTCTTTCAGGCATTTGTTGCCTTAGGTAAGGAATATGTTGATGAGAAAGGCTCGAAAAGCCTTGGTTATCAGTTTAGCCTTGATAAGGAAGGCAAAATAAAATTGAATGGAACGGATATTAGCAAAGGCTTTAATATACAACCCGTCCTGAAACCATAACACCGAGATAAACCATGAAAAAAAAAGCGTTAATTACGGGTGTTACGGGGCAAGATGGTGCTTATTTAGCAGAATTTTTGCTGGCTAAGGGCTATGAGGTTCATGGGGTAAAAAGGCGTGCCTCTTCTTTTAATTCAGAAAGAATTGACCATTTATATCTCGACCCGCGAGAATACAAGACCTCGTTTTTTTTGCATTATGGCGATCTTACCGATTCAACCAATCTGATTAGGATTTTGGCTGAAGTAAAGCCCGATGAAATTTATAATTTAGCGGCACAAAGCCATGTAAAAGTAAGTTTTGAAACGCCAGAATACACAGCCAACGCCGATGGTATTGGCACATTAAGGCTATTGGAAGCTATTCGTATTCTTGATTTTGGCAAGCGCAGTAAATTCTACCAAGCTTCTACCTCCGAGCTTTACGGTAAGGTACAAGAGGTGCCACAAAGCGAAACAACCCCTTTCTACCCCCGCAGCCCCTATGCCGTGGCCAAGCTTTACGCTTACTGGATTACAGTAAATTACCGTGAAGCTTATGGTTTCCATGCCTCTAACGGTATTTTATTTAACCATGAAAGCCCCTTGCGGGGGGAAACTTTCGTCACCCGCAAAATTACACGCGCAGTAGCGGCCATTGAGCGGCAAGAGCAAGCTATTCTTTATTTGGGCAATCTGGATGCCCAACGAGATTGGGGGCACGCTAGAGATTATATTGAAGGCATGTGGCTTATCTTACAGCAAGAACAGCCGGATGATTATGTATTGGCCACGGGCGAAACCCATTCGGTACGAGAATTTGTAGAAGAAGCCTTTGCCGTGGTTGGGCGCAAGTTGATTTGGCGCGGAGAGGGCGTAGAAGAAGAAGGTGTGGATGAAAAAACTGGCGCGGTGTTAGTGAAAATTGATCCCCGCTATTTCCGCCCCACCGAGGTGGATTTATTATTGGGTAACCCCACAAAAGCTAAAGAAAAACTAGGCTGGCAACCAAAAATTAAATTCACGGAACTGGTAAAAGAAATGATGCTGGCTGATTTATCGTCCAACCGTGAACATCATAAAGATGTGGAATAAACTGAAAAACTCACCAGAAAATCCATTTATTCATAAAGATTATGTGTTTTTTTGGTTTGGCCGCTTAGCCACCTCCTTGGCTACTTTTTCTATTGCCGTGGCTTTAGGATGGCAGGTTTATGCCATGGCCAGATTAGAATATAGTGTTGAGGTGAGTGCTTTTTATGTGGGCATGTTGGGGCTGGTGCAATTTCTGCCCTTGTTTCTTTTAGCTTTATCGGCAGGTGAAACTGTTGATCGCTATAATCGGCGTAACATCATTCTCATTTGTTCGGCTTTACAATGTACATGCGCTGTCTTGCTAGCACTTGTTGCGGCTTATGCTAGGAATAACCTTTATGCAGTACTGGCCATTGCTTCTTTATTTGGCGTTGCCCGCGCTTTTGCCATGCCAGCAGGTTCTGCCCTTTCTCCCATGTTGGTGCCCAAGGCTATATTACCAAGAGCAGTAGCTTTTAATACCCTAGCCATGCAAATGGGCATGATTCTAGGGCCTTGGTTAGGCGGCGTTCTGTCGGCCTATTCGGTTGTTTTATCCTATGCTCTACCAGCAATGCTTTATTTACTAGGGGCAGTGGCCTTTAGCCGAATAACCACTTCAACCGCACCAGAAAAACCGCAAGCCTCACGGTTGGTGATGATTAAGGAAGGATTATTATGGTTGCGGGCTAACCCCGTGGTATTGGGGGCCATTTCATTGGATTTTGTGGCAGTATTATTGGGCGGCGTTACTGCTTTATTACCGGTTTATGCTAAAGATATTTTGCAAATAGGGGCGGATGGCTTTGGTTTGCTGCGCTCAGCCATGGCTGTGGGGGCGGTTGCAACCACTCTATTATTGGCTTTTCAGCCTATACGCCGTTATGCGGGGCTATTAATGTTGGGGGCGGTAGCTGTTTTTGGGGCGGCCACTATTATTTTTTCACTCTCGCGTCTATTATGGCTTTCTTTGGTTGCTTTAATGATTGCAGGCGGCGCGGATGCCATTTCGGTATTTATTCGTCAAAATCTTGTACAGATTGTAACACCAGATCACATGCGGGGCCGTATTTCTGCCGTCTCTACATTATTTATCAGTGCTTCTAATGAGTTAGGCGAATTTGAAAGCGGTATGTTGGCAAGAATGGTGGGGCCTATTGCATCGGCAGTAATAGGCGGAGCTGGTTCCATGATGGTGGTTGGGATCTGGGCAAAAATATTTCCAGATTTGCGGAAAGTGGATAGGATTGAAGCCGCTACTCGGTGAGTTGTAAAAATATTTCTTCTAAAGAGCGGCGCTCAAGGCGAATATCCTTGATGGGCAGCGTACCGATATTTTGCATTACCACACTAATCAGCGCAATAAAATCTGGCTGGTTTTCTTTGTTTCTATCGGCAAAAATTAATTGATTATGCTGCCAAACAGGGCTAAAGGACTGCAATGCCTCTGGTAACAGGGTAATATTGCTGCTGTCAACCATTTCCAACACTAGCTTTTTTTGCCCATATTGCTGAAGCAATGTGTCTTTACCCATATCCACCACCAATTTACCTTGATTGATAATGGCAATATGATCGGCTAATTCTTCAGCTTCTTCCAGATAATGGGTGGTAAGCAAAATGGTGGTACCTAATTTATTCAAGGAACGCACATAACCCCATAAAGATTGCCGCAACCCCACATCCACCCCAGCTGTTGGTTCATCCAGCACCAATAAAGCGGGGCTATGCACCATGGCCTTGGCCACCATTAAACGCCGCCTCATACCGCCAGAAAGGCTACGCGCATAAGAATCGGCCTTGTCTAATAGCCCCACGGCTTCTAATAATTCATCGGTTTTTCTAGCTTTGGGGGCAATACCATAAAGGCCAGCCTGTAATTCTAGTAATTCTCGCGGTGAAAAAAATGGGTCGAGATTAAGCTCTTGCGGTACAACCCCAATCAGCCGCCGCGTGATATAGCGATTTTTAACGACATCATACCCATTAATGCTAGCATGACCAGAAGAAGGCGCCACCAACCCAGCCAAAATATTAATGAGGGTGGATTTACCCGCCCCATTAGGCCCTAATAAGGCAAAAATCTTCCCTGTGGGAATGGTAAGATCAAGTTTATCTAAGGCCATTTTAGGAGGATTGAGATAATTTTTGCATAGGCCTTCTACATAAATAGCTGGCTGGTTAAGGCTGCTCATTATTTTTTACCATTTTTTCCGTCTTTTTTGGGCGCTAACGCTTTATCATTATCGCTGCTGGGCGCTTTTTTCTTATGTTGCGCCGAAGTATCAATTAATTTTACCAAGCGCTTAAATCCAGCTTCGCAGGCTTGTTCAAAACGATTGGTTAAGGCCAATTGTTGGCTGTTTTTAATTGGTTTTGTTATCTTCTTTGCGGTACTAGAGGTGCTTTTTTTAGGTGTTTTTTCTGCATTAGGGGGTAATTTTTCCTCTGTTTTTTCTGATCGAACAGAAGGTGGCGCTACCTCTGCTGACTTGGCAACTGATGGGGGGAGCAACCGTTCAAGATCAACATAATGATGAAATTGAATAAGTTCTTTTTTGCCTTCAGCTAATAAAACACGGGCCCGCATACGGCCAAAAATTTCAAGGATACGGTGGGCTTTTTCTCTGCTATCTATAGGAAAAGCACTACCCCGCAACTCACTTTCTACAATTTCAAACCGACCATTATGCCGACGACGTAGCGCTACTATTAACTCTCTTTTCTCAACAATATCACCATCATCCACAATATTATCGGGACTTTCCAATACTTTCTGGCTACGGGCGGTAATAGTAATAAAATTTGAGTCCGGCGATACAATAACATCCAGCAGTGCCGATTGACTGCCTTGATTGTAGCGAATAATTTCGCTTTCTATTTTGTCGGAGGGAAGACCACAAGTGCCAAACAGATCGGTTTCTGAATATTCTACCTTACCGCCAGCCAGTTTCAGTTCCAGCTTCAGCATTTGCGGAATATAATCGGTGGGTTCTGGCCGCGTATGATCAACATAACGGCGAATAGCAGAAAAAGCATTTAAGTGGCTTTCTTCACCGGATTCCTGCTCACTGAGTTTGTAAACGCGGCCACAAAAACCAGCCTGTTCTATAACATATTCACCCGTTTGACCATCATCGCTTACCACCCCATTTTCCACATGGCGGGCAATAATTTCTACCAATGGGAGCTCTATGCCATCGTCAAAAGCCTGCCACGCATATAACCATATTTTATCTTGGCGATAATCATAACGATAGCCATAAGCGATACCCGGATATTTATTTTCTTTATCCCTATTGGTTTCAGGGGGGATGCGCGTGCCAATAGCTCCCCAGAATAATGTCGATGATAAACCCACTATTTCCCCCTACCTCCAAAGCGTGACCAGTTTAGCTGTTGCTCATCCTCGTGAATGATCCTATAACAAATAAAAATTAAGGTCAGCTTTTTCTCATTCATCATATATAACTTAGATATAATGTAACAATGAACAATTTACAGCCACAGCATCAAAAAATTATTATTATCGATTTCGGTTCACAGGTAACACAGCTTATTGCGCGCCGCATTCGCGAAATGAATGTTTATTGTGAGATACATCCTTGCACAATTTCTGCAGAAACTTTGAAAGAGTTTAAGCCCTGTGGCATTATTCTTTCTGGTGGGCCATGTAGTGTGTTGGAAGAAAACTCCCCCAGAGCACCAGAAATTGTGTTTTCTTTAGGCATACCAGTATTGGGTATTTGCTATGGCCAACAAACCATGTGCCTACAGCTTGGTGGCCGCGTGGCCGCTGGCCATGTGCGGGAATTTGGCAAAGCCAATATCGAGGTTTCTGCCGATTCGCCGATCATGCAGGGCGTATGGCATAAAAATGGCCAATATAGTGTGTGGATGAGCCATGGCGATCATGTAGCGCAATTGCCCAATGGTTTTCAACCCATTGCCCATTCAGCCGGTGCGCCCTTTGCCATGATTGCGGATGAAAAACGGCAATTTTATGGGTTGCAATTCCACCCCGAAGTGGTGCACACGCCAGAAGGTGCAGCCTTATTAAAAAATTTTGTACACAAAATTTGCGGTGCCAGTGGCGAATGGACAATGTCTTCTTATCGGGGCGAAGCTATAGAGCGCATTCGCCAACAGGTAGGCACGGGTAAAGTGATTTGCGGCCTTTCTGGCGGCGTGGATAGCGCGGTAACAGCGGTGCTTATTCATGAAGCCATAGGTGCACAACTCACCTGTATTTTTGTGGATACGGGGTTGTTGCGAGCAGGGGAACGCCACGAGGTGGAAACATTGTTCCGCCAACATTATCATATCCCCTTGGTGGTAGTGGATGCTTCCGAGCTTTTTCTCTCACGGTTAGAAGGTATCACCGACCCCGAAACCAAGCGCAAAATTATTGGCGCAAGCTTTATTGAAGTGTTTGAAAAAGAGGCTTCTGGCGAGGCTGAATTTTTAGCCCAAGGCACGTTATATCCCGATGTGATTGAAAGCGTTTCTTTTACTGGTGGGCCTAGCGTTACCATCAAATCACACCATAATGTGGGTGGCCTGCCAGAGCGCATGAACATGAAGCTGGTTGAGCCCTTGCGTGAGTTATTTAAGGATGAGGTACGGGCGTTGGGGCGTTCACTTTCCATGCCAGAAAGTTTTATTAGCCGCCATCCTTTTCCAGGGCCAGGGTTGGCCATTCGCTTGCCGGGTGAAATCACTGCTGAAAAACTCACCATTTTGCGGGCGGCAGATCAAATATATTTAGAAGAAATTCGTAAAGCTGGTTTATATAATGATATATGGCAGGCTTTTGCGGTATTATTACCCGTAAAAAGCGTGGGCGTGATGGGCGATGGCCGCTCTTACGATCATGTGTGCGCCTTGCGGGCGGTAACTTCTACCGATGGCATGACCGCCGATTACTACCCCTATTCGCATGAGTTTCTGGGGCATGTAGCACGGCGTTTGGTGAATGAAGTGCGAGGAATTGGCCGCGTGGTGTATGATATTACATCGAAACCCCCCGGCACTATTGAATGGGAGTAAAAAATGGCTTTTTGGATTGTTCTTGGGGTTCTAGTACTCATTGGCTTATATGCAGCCATCACTTATAACGGCCTTGTGGCTGCGCGCGTACAGGTGAAGAATGGCTGGAGTCAGATAGATGTACAGCTAAAACGGCGTTATGATCTCATCCCCAATCTAGTTGAGGTGGTAAAAGACAGCATGGGCTATGAGCAGGAAACCTTGAAACAGGTGATGGAAGCCAGAAGCAAAGCCATGGCTTCGGATGGTAATAGCGGTGAAAGAATGGCCGCTGAAAATCAATTGAGCATGGCCATGGGTAAATTTTTTGCGGTTGCTGAAAATTACCCACAATTAAGAGCCCAAGATAATGTTGCTCAGCTCATGGAAGAGTTGACCTCTACTGAAAATAAAGTGGGTTTTGCCCGCCAAGCTTATAATGATGGTGTGGCTAGCTATAATATTAAGGTAGAAAGTTTTCCTTCTAATATTTTTGCCGGCATGTTTCATTTTACAGCTGAAAAATTCTTTGATCTTCCTGAAAACTCAGATGAAAGAGAAGCCCCTAAAGTTTCCTTACGTTAGTAGGATATAGAGCATGTCCATAAAGGATGGTGATAACCATAATGCTCTTCATCCGCCATCGGCTATTGATAACCCTTGGGATGACCATTTGCAGCCACCAGCAGAATCGGCGGCGGCTACTCTAGGGCAGGAAAACACAGCAAACCCTTGGGATAGAGCAAAAACAGAGCAACCCACGGCCACGCCTCTACAGCCCCCCGTTCACTTAACGCGCACTGATTTTATGGGGGCTATTGCCCGTAATAAAAGGCAAACTATTGTTTTGGTTGGGCTGTTATTATTATTGGGCACATTAATTGGTGGTTGTTTAGGCTTGCTATTAGGGGGTATTTCCCTGCCAACGCAATATGTTGACCCCCATGGTTTTTACCCAAAAAACATACCGTTTTCTGCACAATTTAAGCACCTCAATTGGCCAATAGCTGGGTTAGGCGCGGCTATTTTATTGGGCATTAGTGCCATTTGGACAGCTATATCTCTATCCTTAGCCGGCTATATGGTGGCTTCAATGCAAGGCGCACAAAAAATAGGCGTGGATGAAGCAGCACAATTGCACAATGTGGTAGAAGAAATGGCATTGGCCGCGGGTTTGCCCAAGCCTGCCGTTTATATAGTACCCACCAATAGCTTGAATGCCTTTGCTTTTGGGATGAGGCCAGAAAAAGCAGGGATTGCCGTTACCACTGGGCTGTTAGAGATATTAAACCGCGATGAGTTACAAGGTGTCATTGCCCATGAAATGGGGCATGTGGCCAATTTGGATATTCGTTTTTCAACCGCTTTAGCGGTGTTGGTGGGTGTTATTGTGATGGCGGCCGATGCCCTGCGGCGCATAGCACAAATTTCAATGATTACCCGTAATGCTGATGAAAGACGGAGCAATAATAACCCCTTGGCACTGCCATTGATGATTTTTGCCTTAATTTTGGGCATGGTTGCCCCTTTTCTTGCCTTTATCATTCAAATGGCCGCTTCCAGAGAGCGCGAATATTTAGCCGATGCCACTGCCGTGCGCTTAACGCGTAACCCCTATGGTTTAATTGCCGCCCTTGAAAAGCTAGAAGCAGCCCATGCGCCATTTCCTCATGCTAGCCGCGCTACGCAACACATGTTTATTATTAATCCATTTCGTCAGTTTTCAGCCAGCAGCGTGGCACTATTTTCTACCCACCCGCCCACTGCAGCCAGAATAGAGCGGCTAAAAAATCTGCATTAAAATTTTATTCTTCTGCGGTTATAAAAATTACCAGATTATCAACTATTTTCTTTTCCAATGAAAAAGTTACATGGTTGTAGGGAATTTCAATGATTTCACCTGAAGGTTGAATGATGTCCATTTCATCACTATGCCCGCAGAAAAAATCAGCTTTTATCTTTATATTTATGCAGTTTAATAATCGGTACTAAACATTCGATACATATTTATTTTTAGGAGTTATCTCAATGAGCGAAGCCATCGCTAAAAAATCTAGCCCCATAGAGCAGGGCATTACCCTTCAAGATCACAGAACAGGTAAAGCGTATGATTTGCCCATTCTGGATGGCACCTTAGGCCCCAGCCTAATTGATGTGCGTAAATTATACCAAGATACGGGTTACTTTACCTATGACCCCAGCTTTACATCCACGGGTTCATGTGAAAGCAAGATCACATTTATTGATGGTGATAAGGGCGTATTACTACACCGTGGTTACCCCATTGAACAACTGGCAGTGCATTCCAACTATCTGGAAGTATGCTACCTACTATTAGAAGGTGAATTACCAACTAAACAACAGCAACAGGAATTTCATCGGCATATTACCTATCACACCATGTTGCATGAGCAATTGCGTAGCTTTTTCAGTGGCTTTAGGGCGGATGCACACCCCATGGCTGTTTTATGCGGCGTGGTTGGGGCGTTATCGGCATTCTATCATGATTCGATTGATATTCGCGATTCACACCAACGCACCATTGCAGCGCATCGCCTTATTGCCAAAATGCCAACGATTGCGGCCATGGCCTATAAACATTCTGTGGGACAGCCCTTTAACTATCCACGCAATGATCTGAACTATGCCGAAAATTTCTTATACATGATGTTTGCGGTGCCTTGTGAAGAATATAAGGTCAATCCAGTATTGGCGCGCGCTATGGATAAAATTTTAATTCTTCATGCCGATCATGAACAAAATGCCTCTACTTCTACCGTGCGTTTGGCAGGATCATCTGGCGCCAACCCTTTTGCTTGTATTGCCGCTGGTATCGCTTCATTATGGGGCCCTGCTCATGGCGGTGCTAATGAAGCCGTACTCGGCATGTTAAAAGAAATTGGTAGTGTGGATAAAATTCCTGAATTTATCAAACGGGCTAAAGATAAAAATGATCACACAAGGCTGATGGGTTTTGGTCACCGTGTGTATAAAAATTATGACCCACGCGCTAAAGTCATGCAAAAAACCTGTCATGAAGTGCTGGAAGCCTTGGGCAAAAAAGATGATCCCATGTTAAAACTGGCCATGGAGCTGGAAAGAATTGCGTTAGAGGATGAATATTTTGTAGCCAAAAAACTTTATCCTAATGTTGATTTCTATTCAGGGATTATTTTGAAAGCCATGGGGTTCCCTGTGAGTATGTTCACTGCCTTATTTGCCATTGCCCGCACCGTTGGTTGGGTAGCACAATGGAAAGAAATGATTGAAGATCCCGATCAACGCATTGGTCGTCCACGGCAGATATACACAGGCTATACACCACGCGATTATGTGGATGACAGTAAAAGATAAGCCCTATTATTTTTAGGCATCAACAAAAACCTTCCAGTTTGCGCTGGAAGGTTTTTTTGTGCAGAAACAGTCACATTCCAGCTTCATGCTTTTTTCTATATGATTTTTGCAATTGTTCCAAATAAAGAGAGCAAGATTTAACTGCTTTTATACTCTTCTCAACGTAACTTATAAGGGCAGTTAATTAAACAGGAGGGCCATGGTGAGGTTCAGCGATTCAACTCAACAGCTTGAACGTCAATCAGTAAAATTGACACCCAGCACGCCTGTTTATCTGCGCTTAAAACCCGCTAATGATAATAGACGGCAACATGCAGCTTATTGCACAAAATCCATCATCTTTTTTATTATTACCCTGTTCGTCTGCGGTTTTTGGGTAGCCACCCATTTATAATCTTAAACAATAACAACTGGTTTGAGATGATTGCTGTAGAGTGGGTGAATAGATAATAGCGGTATGGTCACAAATTCTCGTTGCCACATGCGAGGATGCGGTAATATAGGGTTACCGTGATGAATTTCACCGCCATAATCAAGAATATCAATATCTATGGTTCTGGGCGCGTTGGCAATGCTTCTTTTGCGGCCAAAACTGCGCTCTAACTTTAATAAACGTGCCATTAATAAACGCGGTGGCAGTTGGGTTGAAGCAGCCACCACGCTGTTGACAAAATTGGGCTGTTCATACAAGCAAAGGGGAGAGCCTTCAGGCAACCATGGTGCGGTTTCCTTATAAGCGGCAATCGCCTGCACTTCTATTCCCAATGATGGCAGCTGAGAAATGGCAGCGCTAATTGTTTGGGCAGGCGTTCCAGCAATTCCGGCTAGATTTGCACCAAACGCCAGCATAATATTGGGCATGATCTGTATTTACTTTATAAAAAAATTTATCTTCTTCATATCATGATGATGTATTATACATCTCGCAACATAATCAATGGAGTGTCTATGACGCAGCGATCAGTACAATCTATAACGGAAGAGCTTTTTTCTGCCGGATTAGCAACTATTAAAACTGACAGAGATGCTGATGTTAATGATTTGTCTCTGGCTATTGAGAGCTTAAAAAATGATATATCCCCTGATATGAAAAAATTAATCGAGCAACATGGCCAGCATTTGGAGGATGAGCCCAGCAGAAAAATTTATTGGGCTTTATTTAATGTTTGCATCAGGGATGATGTTTTTGACCCACTCAATGAATTTTCTGGTCCTGAGCGTGAAGCATTGCTGAATAATGTTTATGCGCGATTAGAAGAACATTTAATACCAGCACCTTATGATCCCCTACCACAAGCAACGGAAAAACCAGCTGATTTTATTGTGCGCTCTTTAGATCATGCCGCGCATCATGGCCAACATTTTTCTGAGGATGATGTCAAAAAAATGTTGAAATTATTTCTTGAGCATGGTTGGGATAATCATGATTATGCTAGTGTTTCAGCTAAAGATATTGGCTTGCGCCAGCATGAAGCAGCAGCATTTACCGCCTTGCAGCAAAGTTTAGGGGCGCTAGAGCAGCATGGAATAGATATTGATGCTGCCAGCACTGTAGCAGAAGCCCTTTCTATCATCGATCAGACGCCTATCAGTGACATTAAACCATTAACAATTAATTCAGTGCTACGAGCTAGAAAAGCAGGTATAGTATTACAAATGTAATGGGCTAATTATAAGATTTTACCTAAAAGTTTTATATGAAAATCTGCATCTTATCACCAAATTGCCCAAAGGTGACGCCTAGGGTCTGGACTGATAAAATTGAGAGAATTAACAATTTTATAGTGCTCCCAATTATTAATGTTTATGGTAGCTATTCACGTTGGCTCCGCCAACAATACCTACCATAGGAAGCATATTCTTGTTATGTTCACCATGATTTGTGCATTTTCACATAAGCTGTTTTTATGAGCCAACTTCCCCTATTTCAATTACGGGTTTATTACGAAGATACTGATGCAGGCGGTATTGTTTACTATGCCAATTACCTGAAATTTGCCGAGCGCGCCCGCACTGAGTGGTTACGACAATTGGGTTTTTCACAAACAGCCTTGCGCCATGAAGCAGGCTTATTATTTGTGGTACGAGAATGCCTTATACGCTATATTCAACCAGCAAAACTGGATGATTTTTTATCCATCATCTCACATATTACCGCCATCAAAGGCGCTAGCTTGCAATTAAAACAGGAAATTAAGCGAGATGAAACGCTATTAGCCAGCATAGAAGTAGAACTGGCCAGTATTTCTGAAACTGGCAAACCCATGCGTCTGCCCACATGGCTTAAATAAATCACAGCCTACCGCATTAAAGTAAGGGCGATTCACCCTATAATAAAAAAGGGTGGAGTATGATCCCCACCCTCTATCAGTTTGAAAATTACCGCTTAATTAGCAAGGGACGACCAAGCCGGATCCGAAGCATCCTGAGGGGTTGGTACTTCCCTTTCATTAGCACCAGTAATATCAATAGCGTATAATCTCGCGGTTTTACCACCGCGGCCAGAGCTAGATGATTCCTTGAAATACATCAATACCCTACCATTGGGCGACCATGTAGGCCCTTCCACATGGAACGCTCTGGTAATTAAGCGTTCACCAGAACCATCTGGCCGAATAACCCCAATGTAAAACTGTCCTTCACTCATTTTGGTAAAAGCAATTAAATCGCCGCGTGGAGACCATACCGCATTACCATAACGGCCAGAGCCATAGGTAATACGCTTAGGGTTGCTGCCATCAGCCCCCATCACATATAGCTGTTGCGTACCACCACGGTCGCTTTCAAACACAATTTGTGCGCCATCGGGTGAATAACAGGGCGCGGTATCAATCGATGGATCACGGGTTATCTGCGTGGAACGGCGAGTGCGTAAATCCATGACATAAATATCACTATTGCCATTAAGGGATTGACTCATGATCACCTTATTACCATCCGGCGAAAAGCGAGGGGCAAAAGTCATGCCGGGGAAATCCCCCAACCGTTCACGGCGACCCGTATCAATATTCATGATATAAACGCGCGGGCGATTATCCACAAAAGCTAAATAGGTAATTTCTGAGCTGGCAGGTGAAAAACGCGGTGTTAAGGTAAGGCTACTGCCATCACTCAAATAACGGTTATTTTCACCATCTTGATCCATAATCGCCAGACGTTTTACGCGGTTTTCTGCGGAACCAGATTCAGCAATATAGACAATACGGCTATCAAAATAGCCCGATTCACCCGTAATGCGCTTATAAATTTCATCCGAAATAATATGCGCAATCCGCCGCCAATTTTGAGGCACGGTCATATAGGCTGTACCGGTCATCTGGCTTTCGCCAAATACGTCCCACAATCTGAATTCCACGCGGGTACGCCCATCTTGCTCGGTAACAATGCTGCCGGAAACTAAAGCCTGTGCGTTTAATACCCGCCAATCGCCAAAGCGTGGTGTGCCTTGTAAATCCACTGGTTTTTGTAAAAAAGCCGCTGGGTCAATTAACTGAAATAAGCCAGTAGAGCGCAAATTATTGCTGATGACCTTGGCCATATTTTGCCCCAACTGCCCTTCAGCTGGTGTACGGCCATAAAAATCACTAATAGCAATAGGCACCGGTTGCACCGAACCCTTGGTAATATCTAACCGTAACTCGGCTCTCGCTTCTTGCTGTTGCAAAAAGCTAAAGAAGCTGCATACCACCAACAAAAACAGCCAATATTTTTTTATGCTGCACGCATTTATTCTACTCATAGGCCAAACATCTCCCTTGGATCAAAACGTAAACGCATAGTTTTCCATTCATTATAACGATCTGGCGGCAACATTAATGGCCGACATTGTGGATTAAGTAAAGCGCGGCGTGCGCTTTCTGCAGCACTACGATAAAAACCATCGGCCTGCATTCTAGCTATATCAACAATTTCGACCTTTTGCACCGTGCGATCGGGATTTACCTCTACATATAACTCCACCACCAAATTTTCAGCACTTTTTGCACCTGCTGGCACATTCCAACATGATTCTATCTGGCGCACTAGTGCTGCCATTTCATCTGCCGTTAGCTGTGCCGCAATATCTGGCGCGGCTGGCTTACTATCGGCAGGTTGAGTCGATTCGCTTTCTGTTTTTTCGGTTGGCGTTTCTTCAGGTTTGGCCAAATTCTTCAAAATAGAGGCAAATTGCTGGTTGCTCTGCTCTTCTGTTGGATTTTTCTGCGGTGGCTTTTCTTTCGGCTTTACTGGTTTTTTTTCAGGCACAGCCTCAGCTTTTTTCACCGGTTTTTCTATTGGTTTTTCTGGCTTAATGGCAGGTTTTTCTTCTAATTTTTTGGGTTTTTCCAATTTAGGTTCTGGCTTTTTTGCTTCCCTTGGCTCTGGCACTTCCACAGGTTTAGGTGGTTGCACTGGCTTTTTTATCGGCAATTCTTCTGGTTTTTCTGCTATTTTTTGTGCCGTGGGCGGCTTCGGTTTTTCTAGCTTTTTTTCTACAATTTCCGATTTTTTTGGTGGTGGCTTGCTCTCACCTTTTTCAGGCGCAGCATTTTTGCCAATATTACTCACCACCGTAATTGGAATTGGTGGTGCAATATCCAAAGGCTGGTGGGGGAACAATAAATAGCCAAGAGTCATGGCTAAAATAATCGCCACATGCACCAGCAGCGAGGCAATAAACGCCCGCCGCATTTGCTATTCCCCCGAGCTTGGTGGGCTAGCCACCAAGGCTACCTTGGTAAAACCAGCATTGGTAATATTACCCATTATCTTCATCATCTCGCCATATGCAAGGCCGCGATCCCCGCGTATATATACCCGTGCATCCTTATTATTCAGGGATATTTGCTGCAATTTAGGAACCAACCCATCAAAGCTTACCTTGGTTTCTTGCAGATAAATCTCCCCTTTAGCATTAATACTAATTTCTAAAGGCTTATCATCGGGCTGATTGAGCGCCTGCCCCTTGGTTTGTGGCAAATCAACTGGCACGCCCACGGTTAACATGGGGGCCGCCACCATAAAAACAATCAGCAGCACCAACATCACATCCACCATGGGCGTTACGTTAATATCCGCCATGGCAGAATGTCCACGCCTGCCTCTTTTACCTCTACCCGATCGAACTAATCCACCCGCCATGTTAAGCCGCCACTTTGTTTTCTTCTAAACTGCGGGAAAGAATGGCACTGAATTCTGACGAAAATGCGTCTAATCTATCGCCATAACGTGAAATTTCAGAGCCAAATTTATTATAGGCTACCACCGCTGGAATAGCTGCAACCAAGCCCAAAGCAGTAGCAAACAAAGCCTCGGCAATACCAGGAGCCACCACAGCCAAGCTGGTGTTTTGTGAACCGGCAATAGCGGTGAAGGAGTTCATGATGCCCCATACCGTACCAAACAATCCCACAAAAGGGGCGGTAGAACCAACCGTTGCCAAAAAGGTCATCGAGCTTTCAACCCGCTCCATTTCACGGCCAATGGTTACTTGCATGATTCTATCCACCCGTTGACCAAGACTTAGGCTCATCACGCCCTTGGCGGGCAAACCCTTATCCACCGCATGTTGCCATTCGCGCATGCCAGCTGCAAACACTGCTGCCATGGGATCACGAATTTTTTTAGATACCCGTTCATATAAACTATCTAGCGAAGAAGAAGCCCAAAATGAATCTTCAAACTCATCCGCTTTTTGTTTCAGGGTTCTGAGGCGCAGGGATTTATCAATAATAATTGCCCAACACCATATGGAAGAAAAAAACAGCATGATCATGATGGCTTTCACCACAAGATCAGCCATCATAAACAAACCGATGATCGATAAATCATGGCCGCCACTGGCCATCTGCACCGCATCCACTGCCCTGCTATTCATCATCTAATCCTTAAAAATAAATATTTGCGCTAGAATCAATATTGCTGTTGAAGCTACCACGGACATCTAACCTGTAAAAGGCGACGTAATGGAGCCTAAAAACACCCACAAATCGCTTAAAACTGATAGACGGCTTAAGCCCCCACAATCACTAAAAAATACATCAGCTCAGGGCAAACCCTATACCTAAAAAAAGGGGAAAATATGGCAACATCACACCAAAAGGCAGGATTTTCTCCCAATACCGATCAATTGCCATTTTAAGCGGTTATATTGTTAAAACCGCTTAAAATCACTTCAAACCGCTGGCGGCTGAAAGTTAAGGGGGGTATCTTCCAACATTCTAATATGTCCAGTGGGAGCAATTTCAAACGTGGCATCAAATAAACCACGATCATATAACACAATGGCCTGCATGATATAGCTATTATCTGGCCGATGCTGCAATGTCCGTACATCATGAATCAAGCTAGAAGCCAAGGGCGATTGAGCAATATCTGCCATATCAAAACGGCCTAAATCTTCTACACTCTCTACAATGAGAAAAGGAAGGCCATCGGCCCGCACAAAAAAGCAGAAAAATTTCAGATAATCCAGCACAGTGACCGGATTAAGGTTAAGATTGGCTAGACGATTGGCTTGGTGAACCGATTCAACATGCCCTTCCATTCTGGTAAGCTCTCCCTGAAAGCCAAGATACCAAAAAGTAAAGGGTGCTGGCTGCCAGCTATAATCTACTATTCTCAGTAAAGCATAGCCATCATAAAAACTTAATGGCTGCCAAGCAACACGAAGATTTTCTGCTTGAAATTGGTAACGATCCTGCACGGTGTTAAGCAAGACAGTAAATTCCTGCAACTCCACTTCATCAAGGAACTGCCAGCCATCATCACCATCCCAATCCATGAAAAAACCCTATTAATTTTTAACACAACCAAGGAGTTACGCCTCATTAATTCCTAGAAGCAGAAAAATATTATAGCGCATTTGCTAAGCGAAACAATATCTTTATCTACTCATTGCAAAAACAATCAATGTTTCTAAAATTAATTATCAACCCCAACGATAGAATAATATCTCATTTTTCTAACATTTACCATTCACAAGTACAATAGATTTTCTTACCATGCTGCAAATATTGGGCTGCATTGAGTGGCATGGGAGAAAACAATTGATTGCTATTAACTTTATTAATATCCACATCTTTATCTTTGCAACCATTCTTGTAGGTTTGATCTATAGCATGGTGATGGGGCAATGGGTTATTAAATCCCCTAATGGCAATGCCAGAATGCAACAAATAGCCAGTAGTATTAAGTTGGGCACGGAAATCTATCTTAACCGTCAATACCGAATGATTGGTTTTGTTGGTGGGGCTATCGCCTTTTTATTAGCTGCTTTATTGGGCATTCATGTGAGCATCGGCTTTGTTTTAGGTGCCGTATTATCTGGTATTAGCACCTACGCTAGCATGAATATAGCCGTTCATGCCAATATTCGTACCAGTACCGCGGCACAACATGGGCTGGCCACGGCTTTAACATTGGCTTTTAGAAGCGCAACCGTTACAGGCGTTTTATTGGTAAGCTTAGCCCTTGTTGCTATTTCTAGCTATTATGGTCTGTTATCTTTAATGAAAGCCAATCAGAATTTATTGATAGAAGGATTATTGGGCCTAGGGTTTGGGGCTTCTTTGATGTCAGTATTTACCAGATTAGGGGGAGGGATTTTTACCGAGGGCGCGGATCTTGGCGCTCAGATCATTGAAAAATCGGCCAGCGGTATGCCTGAAAATGATCCACGCAATCCCGCAGTTATTGCCGATAATGTAGGGGATAATGTAAGCGACTGCGCTGGTATGGCTGCCGATTTATTTGAAACTTATATCGTTACCATGGTGGCGACCATGATTTTAGCCAAGAGCCAATTTATTGAGACCATATCACAAAATTTTATGACCATTCTTCCCCCTTTACTGGGCGGATGTTGTTTAGTTGGCTCCATCATTGGCATGTTTTTTGTGCGTTTAGACAAGAATAAGCCTGATATAATGACAGCACTTTACCGCGGCCTGCTGATTGCACTCACCAGCTCAGCCATTTTATGCACGCTTGTTTTATACGTGGCTTTTGACCATGGGCGATTAATTATTGCCAACCTTCACAATCAAGATCTCAACGTCATCTCTATTTTACTCTGTGTATTTTCAGGATTAGGGGTTACGGCTATTATAGCGGGCATCAGCCAATATTACACAAAGGCTACATACCGTCCCGTGCGTACCATTGCTAAAGCATCTATTGCCAATGGTCACACAAGCAATATCATCATTCAAGGTGTTGCCGTTTCCATGGAAGCCACGGCTTTGCCTGCCCTTATTATTATTGTAGGCATGGTTTTTTCATTTAATATGGCCGGGCTTTTTGGGGTAGCTATTGCCGCAAGCACTATGTTAAGCGTGGCTGGCTTTATGGTAAGTTTTAATGCCTATGGGGCCATTGCCGATAATGCTGACGGCATTGCTAAAATGGCAGAATTATCACCACATATTACTGCTATTACCGATTGTTTAGATATAGCGGGCAATAGTGCTAAAGCCATTACTAAGGCTTATGCTATTGCTTCTGCGGCTTTAGCCGCTATAGCTCTTTTTTCTTGCTATACACAGCAAATGCGGCATTATTTTAATGTTGAATCAACAAGGTTTGATTTGCAAAATCCTTATGTAATGGCGGGGTTAATATTGGGGGCTTCTTTGCCTTACCTTTTTAGTAGCCGCACCATTAAGGCTGTAAAAAAAGCCACCCATTCTATTGTTACAGAAACGCAAACTCAATTCATTTATGTGAAAGAAATCATTGAAGGCAGCACTAAAGCAGATTGTAAGCGGGTGGTAGATATGCTGACAAGGGTTTCTATTCAACAAACCTTTTTACCGGCCTCTTTGCCAGTGATTATACCGATTCTCGCTTTTTTTACCGTATTAAGCACCACGGGACTACACAATGCATTGGTTATTCTAGGAGCGATATTACCCGGTGCCATTCTGACCGGATTATTCATGGCAATATCCATGACATCAGGCGGAGCAGCTTGGGATAATGCCAAAAAATATATCGAGGCCGGCCATTATGGTGGTACAGGCTCCCACAGTCATCACATAACAGAAATAGGCGATATGGTCGGGGATATTTTCAAAAATAGCGCGGGATCAGCCATCAACCCCATGGTAAAAATCATTAATATTGTGGCACTATTAATTCTAGCCATGGCCAATATTCATTATTGGGAAATTTTTAAGGCGAATTAAAGAATTTCTCTTCGTATCTTAAAATAATGAGCAAAAACCCCAAAGCCGATCAATCTCAAGAAAAGGGCGGGAAGAAAAAATCTTCTGGCTCCAAGAAATCTGTGCGTAAAAAAGGTGGGGTTTTAGGTGGGGGGGTTGTTTTAACCATTGCCTTTGCTATATGGCAATTGCCCTCAACCATTATTTTTCTTGCCGGTTTATTGCCATCTTTAGTGGTTTTTGGCTTGGATAAAGATAAAGAAAAAACATGGAGCTTAACCATTGGCAGCATGAATTTTTGTGGCGTTTTATATTATGCCATGGATTTATGGATGAGCAATTATACAGTTGATCATGCCCAAAAGATATTAGCTAATCCCATGAGTTGGGGGGTTATGTATGGTTCTGCTGCGGTGGGCTATTTTTTATTTTATGCTATTCCCCCCATAGCAGGGGCTATTTTATCGGTAAAATTGGGTGGAAAAATTGATGGTATAAAGAAAAAGCAAAAAGAATTAGTTGATCAATGGGGTGAAGAAGTGAGTGGCCAGCAAGAAAATAATTCGTAATTTTATTACTTACCTCCCACTCATATATGCAATTTGTTAATAAATTTCAGGCATAGTGAAAAAGGAACGAATTATTCCTACCCAGTTAGAATGCTGGGTTTAACCGCTCTAACGATAAGCCAATAGGCTTTACCATAA
>JBMOFM010000021.1:0-32512 GCA_049318825.1 Alphaproteobacteria bacterium
GAAAATATGGGAAATAATGGCGTGCCCGAGCGGGATTCGAACCCCAACTGTACCGCAAAGAGGTACAGATAAAACAAAAAACTGAACAGGTTCGAATGTTGGAAAATATGGGAAATAATGGCGTGCCCGAGCGGGATTCGAACCCCAACTGTACCGCAAAGAGGTACAGATAAAACAAAAAACTGAACAGGTTCGAATGTTGGAAAATATGGGAAATAATGGCGTGCCCGACAGGATTCGAACCTGTGACCCTCAGCTTAGAAGGCTGATGCTCTATCCTGCTGAGCTACGGGCACTTATTGATAATAATCAATATTATAAAACTATTTGCGACCACCCACAATAGTATCCATATAGCTGCGCGGCCTTACGATCCGTTCATGCGTTTTTTCTATATCTTCACATACCCAACCTTTGGACTTCACAAAATCAAGCGCGCTTTCAAGGGTTTGAAATTTAAGCTTCACTTGATTGTAACTATCACCACTAGACCAACCCATGAGCTGATCTGGGCGCCGTTGTTGTTCTCCCAAGCATTCTACAAGCCAGTTAACGCCTAAATGGCCACGACCAGACTGCATGGAAGATTTTGGGGCTTGGTAGATGCGAACACGCAAGGTAACACCTCTATATAGTAACAACAATGGTCGGGGAGCCCGGATTCGAACCGGGGACCTCCAGTACCCAAAACTGGCGCGCTAGCCAGGCTGCGCTACACCCCGACATTGTTAAGACAATATCTATACCAGATAAAAAAATTTGGCAAATAAAACATTGGGGATGCGGCGTTCATTCATATACTCCTTAAATTTCTTTTTATTGAAGAGCGTTATTTTTAGCTGAGTTTATCAGCAATATTGGATGGCGGTGTTTTTTTCTTTTTAGCAAAGGCGGCGGCGCTATCGTGAATACCACGGCGTGAAAGCATGCGTTGTCGGTGTACTTGCCGTTGTTCAGCCATGGCTTCTATCATGCGGTTGCCGCCAATCCAGCTGCCATCTGGGTAGCGCACACGTTTTATTAATTCTTCAAATAAGCTGGCTTCATGGTCTGGAATACGATCATCCAGCATTCTTGCGCTGCCTACTTCTTTTACCAGCCGATGCAATAACATTTCTAGGCTTTGTTCCATAGAACCGTAACGATGCAAGCGGTATAACGCCTTGAGAGCCATATTATATTCGGGTATTTCATGTTCTTTTAGGCGGCAGGTAATAAAATCAGCCAATAAAAATAAGCCGCTGGCTCTATTGGGAGAGGCTGGAAAAACATCCGCAACCAGAGAAGGAAACGATAAACAATCGGCAATAATACCATCAAACAAAGCTTTATGTTTACCAGCAGGTGCTACAATAGCCATTAAAGATAAATGCTCTAATTTTACGGCTAGGGTTTTACTGCCCATTAAATATTCGGATAATAAACTTAAAAAAGCAAAATCCTTATCATTTTCACCAAAATGCCGTTCTAAAGTTCCGGATAATTCATCCAATTGTCTGGGGTCAAACCGTGGAAGTTTAGGGCGCATTTCTGTGACTTTTGTAGTTTTTCTTTTCAGAATTTCAAGCAGACAGATAATTTCTTCGCCTCTGGCTTTTACATCTTGCCCCATTTCTTGGGCCTGAGCATTGCTAATGCGTGAAACCACGTTGCTAATCAATTTATTTTGAGACTCGGCCTTTTTTTGATAGAGTTGCACATGCAATAATTCAGTAACCGTGATCTGGTTTTTGGTAAGATAGTCCCTTAAAATTCTGGATAGACCCCAACGTGACTGAAACGCCAATAATTCATCAACTGTTTGGCATACGGGTAGCCCTTTACCATCCCCCGTGATCTTAAAAGATGTTTGCGTTTTTTTCCATGAGTCACGAAAAACCTCAAGCCTTATATCTTGTCCTAGTCTTGTGTGCACAGAGCGTACAACCCGTACAGCATCTGTTTTGCCATCCAACACCAAATCGCGGGCAAAGTTAATGGCTGTGTTCTGCTCATCTTGAGTGAAAACAGCATACACATTCCATAGCTGGTTTTTTTTCACCAGCACTTCATAAGAGCAGGTGTTAACACCAAACACCGCTGCTTACCCTCCTTAAAGTTTTATAAAATATAGATGACTTAGCCTATTGTAACGGTGCTATGTGTAAAAACCCTATTAATGCGACAGGGATACGAGTTTACACCAACAATAGAAATTGTTTACTGTGTTCTATTAAACACGCTCTGCCAGACATATTAGAGGCCTTTTTCTGATGACTTATGTCGTTACTGATGCTTGCATCAAGTGCAAATATACCGATTGCGTAGAAGTATGCCCCGTTGATTGCTTTTATGAAGGCGAAAACATGTTGGTTATTCATCCCGATGAATGTATTGATTGCGGTGTGTGTGAACCCGAATGTCCAGCACAGGCCATTGTAACCGATGTTTCTGATCAGGCGGGAAAGTTTTTAGAATTGAACCGTGAATTGGCGATGTCTTGGCCCAATCTTACTAAAAAGAAAGCTGCCCCCACGGATGCCGATGCTTGGAAAGATGTGCCAAATAAATTGGAACATTTAAGCCGTAATCCGGGATCAGGAGATGAGTAGGCAGTTTTAGTACCCGATTTTCATGGATGCGACATCATGGATGGGCTGTGTTCCTAGTAATTCTGCGCTTTAAACAACTAACCCCCTATCTATAAAATTGAAATATCCTTGTTTGTGTGTTATTGTGCGTATGAATTTTTGGTTACCAGTTGGTTAATAATCATTCAGTGGGTGAATATTTTGCTCATGAGGGGTGTTTTTTCGGGGAAGTTGGGGTTTTATGACACAGCAGAAATTTGAATTTGCAGCGGGTGATTATGTTGTTTATCCAGTGCACGGTGTGGGACAGGTAGAAGGAATAGAAGTACTTTCAGTTGCTGGGCAGGAAGTTTCTCTGTATGCGATTGTGTTTGAAAAAGACCGGATGAAGCTAAAAATTCCGGTTGGTAAGGCTAAAACTTCTGGTTTGCGTCGTTTGAGTTCTAAAGAACGCTTGAGCACAGCCATGGATACGTTGCAAGGCAAGTCCAGAGCCAAAAAAGCCATGTGGAGCAGAAGAGCGCAAGAATATGAAGCAAAAATCAATTCTGGTGATCCAGTTTCTATAGCAGAAGTGTTGCGCGATTTGCGCCGCAGTACCGATGCGGCTGAACAATCTTATAGTGAGCGGCAGATATATCAAGCAGCGCTTGACCGTTTAGCCAGAGAATTGGCAGCCGTTGAAAAGATTGATGAATCAAAAGCTGCCGCTAAGCTTGAAGCTGTATTATTTCAAGCGGCTTAAACCATGTCTCATCACGATCATACCGAAGAACATGGCCAGTTTTCTTATGTTATTCGGGATGCGGTGATAGGCTTGGCTGATGGGCTTACCGTGCCCTTTGCTCTAGCAGCAGGGTTAAGCGGTGTAGTCAATTCAACCAGCCTTATTGTAACCGCTGGTGTAGCAGAAATTGCTGCCGGTGCAATTGCCATGGGGCTTGGCGGTTATATGGCTGCACGCACCGAAGCCGAGCAATATCATTCCGAGCGGTTGCGTGAAACACTTGAAGTGGAAAGGGTTCCACATATTGAAGAAAAAGAGGTAACCGATATTCTGGAAGAATATGGCGTGCCCCATGAAGAAGCATTGTTGGTAACGGCGGCCTTAAAGAAAAATCCAGAGCGTTGGGTAGATTTTATGATGCGTTTTGAACTAGGGTTAGAAAAGCCTAACCCTAGTGAATTATTGCATACGCCTTTAACCATTGGCTTTTCTTATATTATTGGTGGGCTTATTCCTTTATTGCCCTATATGATCTACGATCATGCGAGTAAGGCATTGCCCGTTTCCGTTGTGGTGACCTTATTGGCGTTGGCTATATTTGGTACTATTAAGGGGCACTTTATTGGCATAAGTAAATTAAAGTCAGCTTTTCAAACCACTTTAATTGGTGGTTTAGCTGCTGCCGTTGCCTTTGGCCTAGCCAGATTGTTGGGATAGTTTGAATTGATGATAGTCAAATATCCAGTAAAGTTCATCAGCTATCATATTCTATAGGGGCAGCAGCCCCATAGAATATTGGTTGATATAGTTTCCATCCATAAGAATAGAGTTTTTATGGAGGCCTTCTATCGCAAAGCCCAACTGTTGATACAGGGTAATGGCGCGTTTATTATGTTCAAAAACGGTGAGAGATATTCTGGTAAAGCCTTTCTGCCAAGCGTCGTTAATCGCTGTTTGCATTAGCTTTTTACCCCAACCTTTTCCCCGTAAATCTGCTAATATACCAATACCCAACGTACCAGAATGGCTGGTTACGGGGCGAGAAATATTGCGGGTAATATCACACCACCCCCATACTTGTTCGGCATGGTCAACCAGAAGCCAATGCGGGTTTTGTTTTTTAATATTAGCAACAATATATTCTTTAGTTTCTGCCAATGGCGGGGCTTCAAGAAAAGCAAGATATTTTCTTTCACGCATTACCGCATCCGCAGCATACCAGAAACTTTCAATATGCTGCTCTTGGATGGGAATAATCCGATAATCGGCGGTATTATTATATTCAGGCGGCAAGGTCTTGAGCATAGGTTTGTAACCATTCAGCTAGCTGTTGACCCAAATCTGGCCGTTTGAGCGCAAAAGCAATATTGGCCTGTAAAAAACCTAACTTATCGCCACAATCATAACGTACACCAGAAAAACGTAGGCCATGAAAAGCCTGTTTGCCAATTAATCTAGCCATGGCATCGGTAATTTGAATCTCACCGCCAGCCCCTTTATTACCTTTTTCTAGCCAACTAAAAACTTGCGGCTGTAAAATATAACGGCCAATGATAGAAAGAGTAGAAGGCGCGTCTTCTGGTTTAGGTTTTTCTACCAAGCCTTTTACTTCTGCAATTTTGCCATCATCTTGACCAATATCCAGAATTCCATAACGGTTGGTGTGCGCGCGGGGCACTTCTGTAACCCCTACCAGATTACCACCGAGGCGGTTATAAGCTTCCACCATTTGCACAAGGCAAGGTTGTTCGCCCAGCACCACATCATCCGGCAACAAAATCGCAAAGGGTTCATTGCCAATAATATGGCGTGCACACCATATAGCGTGCCCTAACCCTAATGGTTGATGCTGACGGGTGAAATATAAGTGCCCAGAAGGAATTTCGCAGGCCTTAACAGTTGCTAATTCTGCCGCTTTACCCCGTTGCTCTAGGGTAATATTAAGTTCTGGGTTAATATCGAAGTGATCTTCCAGCACGTCTTTTCCACGGCTGGTAACAAAAATAAATTCTTCAATACCAGCCGCTTTGGCTTCTTCTACTGCATATTGAATGAGAGGCTTATCCACTAATGTTAGCATTTCTTTGGGCATTGCTTTAGTAGCAGGCAAAAAACGTGTGCCTAGGCCAGCAACAGGAAATACGGCTTTTTTTACGGGTTTGAACATTATAATTTATGCCTTCATGGGAAAACGAAAATTAAAAGCCCTGATAAGAAAGTTTTCACGCAAGTAAAAACGATGGGCTTCAACGCGGTGAGTGCCAGAATCAAGAAGAATGTGTTGGCAATCAAGAAGCACGGCTTCTTTTTTGATAAAATCAAGTAAAGCTTTACCGATACCTTTTGAGCGGTGGCTATTACTGGTCACAAGATCAGCCACATAGATAATTTTACCAAAAGCCAGACGGGTTTCAACTGTAAAACCCATTAAACCAGCACATATTTCTGATTGTATGTAAGCGATTAAACGAAAACCATGATCACGCTGCATCTGTGCAACCTTGGCTACATATTCTTCTCTATCAGTAAAATGAGGTCGCAATTCTTGCATGACAGAAAAAGTAGCCACAATGTCACTTGGGTTTTTACATTCAATAATCATGAAGGATTACATCCTAAAATTGTCATCAGTGCTTACGCCTTGGTGGTTTGCCAGAAGAAAAAAGCGGCGGCGGTGAGCATTAATATAATATCCCAAGGCATGTTATTTCCTTTATAGTTTTTTACTCAAATGGATAGCTGTTTTACAAACAGTTTTAACCAGTGCTGAAAAAATAGGGTAGGCGGGCATATTTTCAGCCCCTGCTTCTAAACCAGTATCACGATGCTCCAGTTCATCCGCCCTAAATTTTTCTATGGCTGTGCGTAAATCTTTTTCACCATCATTTTCTTTTAAGCGTTCTAACTGTTCTTGATAATGTTCGTCAATAACTTCTTCTACCGCAACGGTACAAGCCATAGCGGCTTGTGGGCCGATTAATGCAGAAAAAGCCCCCAAAGCAAAACCCCCTATATGCCATAATGGGTGCATGAGCGTGGGGCGCACGCCTTTTTCTTGTAACTTTTGTGAAAAATAGGCCAGATGTTCTTCTTCTTGTTCTGCCATGTGGCGAATAGAACTTTCTTCTCTGCTGCCTTTTAATACTGATAATTGGCCAGCATAAATGCGTTTGGCGCCATACTCGCCAGCATGATTAACCCGCAATAATTCTTGCAAATACTGCGAAGTTGCGTTGCTACCGGGAAGATTTTTTTTCATTTTTATAACGATGCTCTGTTGGCTAATGAGGCTTCTTACCCCATAACTCCTCTAATTTTTTTACACGACCACTACCATTTTTATATTGATCGTAGCGGGTGGAATGTTTTTTATAATAATCTTGATGATATTCTTCAGCCATATAAAAAACCTGTGCAGGTAAAATGCGCGTGGTGATGGTTTTATTCAGTTTTTTGCCTATGGCTTCTTTTGATTGTTCTGCTGCATTTTTTTGTGCATCATTGCTGTAAAATATGACGGTTTGATATTGCGATCCACGATCAGCAAATTGCCCGCCCTCATCAGTGGGGTCAATATTTTCCCAATATACTTCTAATAATTTTTCATAAGAAACCAGCTTGGGATCATATTCTACCCTAATGGCTTCCACATGGCCGCTTTTGCCACTGGAAACATCCACATAAGATGGGCTGGGCAGTTGACCACCAGTATAGCCAACTTCAGTTTTTATAACCCCTTGCAGTCGATCAAAGCCGGGTTCCATGCACCAGAAGCAGCCGCCGGCAAAAATAGCTTGCTGATAACTATTCGCTTGTGTTTGTTGAGTATTCATCATTACCCCGCATAAAAGCAAAAAAATTGACGAAAAAATAGCCTTGAATGAGTATTTCTTTGTCATCATCTAATCCTTTTTCTGTAAAAAACTACCCATAGGGTATAAATACTGAGAAATAATGCCCATGCCGCGTTCCAATTGGGCATGGAAACCCCTAATAAAGACCAACTCACCTCATCGCAACGTACAATAGGGCTAGCTATAATATTCTTGAGCAAATCTTCTGCCGATTGAGCAGCAGAAGACCCCACGCAAGCCGATGATCCCATCCACCAATGCTGTTCAACACCAGAATGATAAAATGCTACACCAGATTCCGCTAGAAAAATCAGAGCACATAGAGTGAATAATTTTTGTTGTTGTTTTGGGGTTGATTTAATGAAAATAGCGCTGCTGCTGATCATTAATCCCAGCAAATAAATAGCACGCTGCCAATAGCATAAATGGCATGGTGCATGACCTAAAACATGCTCAACAAAAAGAGCAAAGCTTAAGGAAAATAAACAACTCATAGCAATAATAGCAAAAGCATATTGGCTAAAAAAGGGGGTGATTTTTTTCATTGTATATAAAAATTGCTCTATTTGTTTTATTGACTTTTTTTTATCCTCAAGCAGGATCATACCATTAAGAATAAAAACACGACAAAATTTTTTTCATAATATTTAATTATCTTAACGAGAAATGTACAATCTTGGGCATATAATTACTTAATACGCTTTGATAGAGACACAATAATACACAAAATTATAGTAGATTCATGGAAAATAAATTGGCCGTTTTAGGTGATGATATGTCTCAAGAGATCAGCAATCTTGCAACTTATAAAGATGTTGTCCAACAGCCTGATTTTACGAATCGTGAAGGGTTAGAAAAAATTTCGCAGCCGGCTGATTTTTCTTTTCTAAAAAATATTTCGCTAGACCATGCCACCAAAGCGCGTTCTCAGTTGGCAACGCATATAGCCAGTTTATTGCATCAGCGTTTAGGTGAAGAAGAAAAAAAGCTGGTGGGCGACATATTATTAAAAATTATTCAGGATGTAGAATTAGATATTCGTGAAATGTTGGCTGAAAGGCTAGCTATACAAGATCATGCTCCCATTGAAATTATTTCGTTCTTGGCCAATGATACCATATCGGTGGCGGCACCAGTTTTGACATTAAGTAAATTATTATCTGATTCGCAATTGCTGGAAGTGATTGATAAGCGCACCCCAGAACATTGGCGGTTAATTGCACGGCGATCGGAACTTTCCCTTACGGTTTCTGAGCGCTTGGTTAATACTGGCGATGCACAAACAGTAGAAAATCTGGTGGAAAATGAGGGGTCTAATCTTTCTGAAGCCAGTATTGTGCGCATTATTGATACCCCATCCTATGCACAAAAAACTTTTAGAACTGTGTTGGGTAGGCGAGAGCTTTCTACAGATTTAGCCCTGCAACTTATTTGGGGTGTTTCGCGCGAATTACGCCAATTTATGCTGGATCGATTCAAAATATCACAAGAGGTTTTAGATTCTCATTTAGAAGCGGTCATGGATCAATTTCCGCTATCGGCAACCCAATCTATTGATACAAGCCCAGCCATGATGGTGTGGGCACAAAAAATGGTGATGCGTGGGGTGGTGGATCCCGACATGCTGGTGCGGGTATTGCGCCGTGGTCGAGTGGGGGTTTTTATGACTTTGATCAGTGTTTTATCCGAGTTGCCATTGCCTTTTATCCGCCATATTATGGTTCATAATGCCAATGAGAAATTGGCGATGATTTGCCGACATATTGGGGTAGAAAAACCAGATTTTGCTTCAATATTTTTATTAAGCCGTTCCGCAAGGCCGGGTGATCATCGTGTTGATCCACAAGAGCTTTCGCGCGTGCTGGCTTTTTACGACCGCATCACCGAAAGTTTGGCTAAAAACATGATGATGCGCTGGCGCAGTGATCCTAACCCCTTATAAAAAGTAGCCTTAATGCAACAACAATTACAGCGTGTTTCTTCAGATTCCACGCAATTACAACTTGTTTCTGGTTATGATCAACCGGTTCGTTTGCCCCCGCATAGCCAAGAAATTGAGCAGGCATTTCTCGGCGCGTTGCTGTTGGATAATCGCTTGCAGGAAAAAGTGTCTGAGTTTTTATTGCCCATTCATTTTTTTGTGCCAGTGCATGGGCGAATTTATGAACATGCGGTGCGTTTAATGGAGCGGGGGCAGGCCGCTTCATTGGTTACCATGCGCGATTTCTTTTTGCATGATGCTGATTTGGTGAGCATTGGCGGGGTTAATTATTTAGCTGATCTGACGGCAGCTGTGGTGAGCATTGGTGATGCTGATCATTATGCCCGGCGGATTTATGAACATTATATTCGCCGCCAACTCATCAGGTTAGGCGATGAAATGGCCGGTAAGGCCTATCAGGTAACCTTAGAAAATAGCCCACAGGAGCAGATAGAAGAGGCGGAGAAAAAACTATATGATTTGGCCAGTGAAGGCGAGTTTGATGGTGGTCCCGTAATATTTGCTAAAGCCTTGGCTGGTGCGCTGCACACGGCTGAAGCTGCTTTTAAGCGCAATAGCCCAATTAGTGGTGTTACATCTGGTTTTGTTGATATTGACCGTAAATTGGGTGGATTGCATCCTTCGGATTTATTAATTCTGGCTGGTCGCCCTTCCATGGGTAAAACTGCACTCGCTACTAATATTGCCTATCATGCTGCGCGTATTTATGCAGAAAGTGCTGGGAAAGAAGGCGGCAAGGTGGTTTTTTTCTCGCTGGAGATGTCGTCGGAGCAATTGGCATTGCGTATTTTGGCGGATGTGGCATCGGTGGCTTCCGAAAAAATTCGGCGCGGGGAAATGTCATCGGCTGAGTTTGAGCGCTTGGTTGTTGGCGGGCAAAAATTGGCGGGTATCCCCTTATTTATAGATGATACACCAGCATTAACCGTGGGGGCAGTGCGTACCCGTGCGCGTCGGTTAAAACGCCAGCAAGGGTTAGATATGATCGTAATCGATTACTTGCAATTATTGCGTGGTAGTAGTGCCTCATCTGAAAATAGGGTGTTGGAGGTTTCGGAAATTACTAGAGGCTTGAAGGCCTTGGCTAAGGAGTTGGATGTGCCGGTTATTGCCTTATCACAGCTTAGCCGTGCCGTGGAAAGCCGTGATGATAAGCGCCCACAGCTATCGGATTTGCGTGAATCGGGTGCTATTGAGCAAGATGCGGACGTGGTGATGTTTGTGTTTCGTGAAGAATATTATATTGAACGGGATCAGCCCACTCAGTTAAAAGATGAAACACAGGATAAATTTAATGATCGCTATCAACGGTGGCAGGAAAGGTTGGCCATGGTTCATGCCACGGCAGAATTAATTATCGGAAAGCAACGCCATGGGCCTATTGGCACGGTAAAACTATATTTTGATGGACAATTCACCCGTTTTGGTGATTTAGATAATATCCATCAATAAAATAGCTTCTTTTTATCTATGCGTTTCATCTCACCCATTCATTTTCTCAGTGCCATCGGGGCTACAGCCATTGCCCTGTTATCTTCTGTTGGGCGATTAGGGCTTTTTGCTCTTAAATCGGTGTTTTTTTCCTTATGCCCCCCTTATCGGCCAGCCCTTTTGGGTAAGCAGCTATTGCAGATAGGGTTTTATTCCTTGCCTGTGGTGGGTTTAACCGCTTTATTCACGGGAATGGTGTTGGCTTTACAAAGCCATACTGGTTTTTCACGTTTTCAAGCAGAATCGGCCGTGGCCACGGTGGTGGTTCTTTCTATTACCCGTGAATTGGGCCCTGTATTGGGCGGGTTGATGGTAGCAGGCAGGGTAGGGGCCGCTATTGCTGCAGAAATTGGTACCATGCGGGTAACCGAACAGATTGATGCGCTGGAGGTAATGGGGTGCCAGCCTTTTCGTTATTTGGTTGCGCCGCGCTTATTGGCTGGGGTTTTATGTTTGCCTTTTCTGGCCTTTATTGCCGATATTATCGGCGTTTTAGGGGGCTATATTATTGGGGTGAATTTACTGGGTTTTCAATCAACCTCTTATATCAACAGCACCATTCAATATTTACAAACGGAAGATGTGGTTTCAGGATTGATTAAGGCCAGTGTTTTTGGTTTTATTTTGGTATTGATGGGCTGTTACCACGGTTTTCAGGCCGAGCGGGGCGCGCAAGGGGTAGGGTTGGCGGCAACCCGTGCAGTGGTTGGCGGTTCTATTCTCATTTTATTATTTAATTATGCGCTCACCCAATTATTTTTCTCAAAATAGTTTGTTTCCATGTCTCAAATTTCACAGCCATTATCCCATACAGCGCAAGCGTTGCTTGAAGTGCAAAATCTTACCGTAAAATTTGCTCAAAGAACAATTTTACAAAATCTCTCTTTTTCTTTGCCGCCTGCACAATCGCTGGTGATTATTGGGGCATCTGGTACGGGAAAGTCGGTATTGCTAAAAACCTTATTGGGATTGTTGCGGGCTAATAATGGTAAAATTTATTTAATGGGAGAAAATGTTACCCGTAATTCTGCGGCACACCGTAGCCGTGGTGGGGTTTTTGGGATGTTATTTCAAGGTGGGGCGTTGTTTGATTCTTTGCCCGTTTGGCAAAATATTATGTTCCGTGAATTGGAAGGAAATCATGCCATTAATTATGGAATGGCAAAAGCCAGAGCTATTGAATTATTAGCAGATGTTGGCCTGCCGGCGGCCACGGCAGATATTTTTCCAGCTGAGCTTTCGGGGGGCATGCAAAAACGGGTGGCCTTGGCCAGAGCCGTTGCCACCCGCCCTAAAATTCTGTTTTTTGATGAACCCACCACGGGGCTTGACCCGATTATGGCGGATGTGATTAATGGTTTAATTATTCAATCGGTGCGCCGTTTGGGGGCTTCTGCTATCACCATTACCCACGATATGGCTAGTGCTAGAAAAATAGCCGATCGTATCATGTTATTGCATCAGGGGCGTTTTATCTGGGAAGGTACGCCAGCGGAAATGGATAGCAGCAGTGATGCTGCTTTACGCCAATTTGTAGAGGGCAGGGCAGAAGGGCCATTAACCACTCAGAATAATTGAGTACCAACAAATTTTTATCCCAACTTTTTATTCAAAGTCTTTTCCATGTTAAAAATCACCCGTTTTTATATTATTGCTGCCTTATTGTTTTTGCCGCTGCAAGAGGCGATTGCCCGTAGCCGTGTTGGCAATGGGCATGAAAATAATGCTGTTAATCAGCAATGGCAGCAGGCACAGCCTGTTTTTAATCCAGCCCCCGCTTTGCCGCAGGTGGATGTTGCTTTTGCCCCCGATGCTGGTGCTGAAACCTTGGTGTTAAGGGCGATTAACGCTGCCCAAAAAAGCATTTATCTGGCGGCCTATTCCTTTACATCGGCCAATGTGGTGCAATCTTTGTTGGATGCCAAAAAACGGGGGGTGGATATTAAATTGGTGGTGGATGAAAAAGCCAATTTAGGTAATAGCAGCAGCAATAAAAAAAATGCTCTTGAAAAAAGAGACGCTGAAAAAAAAGATGTTGAAAAAAAAGATAGGGCAGATAATGCAGGCAATAATAAAAGCCGTGCCGCCCTTAATGCCCTAGTGAATGCTGGTATTGTGGTAAAAACCAACGATCATTATGCTATTCATCATGATAAATATATCGTGATTGATGAACAGCATGTGCAAACTGGTAGTTTTAATTATTCAAAAGCCGCCGCCAGTCGCAATAGTGAAAATGTGTTGGTTATCTGGCATAATCCAGCTTTAGCCGCTGCCTATTTACAGCATTGGCTAAGCCGTTTTGCTGACGCTGCTCCTTATCAACCGAACTATTAGTTTTCTTAATATTCACAAAACTTGACTTTTTTACCTTTTCGGTGAGTCTTACCCTATTATAAAAATAATAGGGGCGCAGCATGATCAGGGAAGAAGCGCATCATTTACCAACGGCTTTTGCGCGGCCAGATGATACATATCAGAAAAATCGTGAATGGCTATTAGGCTTATGTAAAGAATTATCTACCCATTTGGCCTTGGCGCGTATGGGGGGCGGGGAGGTTTTACAGAAAAAACATCGGGCGCGCGGTAAATTATTGGTGCGCGAGCGGGTGAATAGCTTGCTGGATGTCGGGTCACCATTTTTAGAATTATCCCCTCTGGCTGCTTATGGCATGTATAGCGGCGATGTGCATGGTGCCGGAATGGTGAGTGGTATTGGCTTGGTTGCAGGGCGGCCGGTGATGGTGGTGGCTAATGACCCCACAGTAAAAGGGGGAAGCTATTACCCGCTCACGGTAAAAAAGCATTTGCGAGCCCAAGAAATAGCCGCCGAAAATAATCTGCCTTGTGTGTATTTAGTGGAATCTGGCGGCGCATTTTTACCCCTGCAAGATGAAGTTTTCCCCGATCAACAACATTTTGGCCGTATTTTTTATAATCAAGCCAATTTATCGGCTAAGGCTATTCCCCAAATTGCGGTGGTGCACGGCTCTTGTACGGCTGGTGGTGCTTATGTGCCTGCTATGTCGGATGAAACAATTATTGTGCGGGAACAGGGCACAATTTTTCTAGGAGGTCCGCCCTTAGTAAAAGCGGCCACGGGTGAAGAAGTGACGGCAGAAGAACTGGGCGGCGGCGATGTGCATTGCCGTATTTCTGGGGTGGCCGATCATTTAGCCCATGATGATGCGCATGCGCTATTATTGGCACGCCAATGTTTGCATCACGCGCATAATAGTAAGGGTATCAGCCTCAATGCGGCTGATATTACCCCGCCGCTTTATTCTGCCGATAGTATATATGGGATTATTCCAGCGGATTCACGCCAAACTTTTGATGTACGAGAAATTATTGCTCGTTTGGTGGATGGGTCTGTTTTTCATGAGTTTAAGGCTTTATATGCCACCACATTAGTGTGTGGTTTTGCCCATATTCATGGCATGAAAGTAGGAATTATTGCCAATAATGGGGTGTTATTTGCTGAATCGGCTCTGAAAGGGGCGCATTTTATTGAATTATGCAATCAACGCGGCACGCCCTTGGTGTTTTTACAAAATATCACAGGTTTTATGGTGGGAAAAAAGGCCGAAAATAATGGCATAGCCAAAGATGGTGCAAAATTGGTTACCGCAGTTTCTACGGCTTCTGTGCCTAAAATTACCGTGATTATTGGCGGCAGTTTTGGAGCAGGCAATTACGGCATGGCAGGGCGAGCTTTTCAACCGCGTTTTCTCTTCACTTGGCCGAATGCGCGTATTTCCGTAATGGGCGGGGAACAGGCGGCCAAAGTATTAGCAACAATTAAACGTGATGGCATGAAATTAAAAGGAGAAGAGTGGCCAGAAGCAGAAGAGGTTGAATTTCAGGCCAATATTCGCCAGCAATATGAACAGCAGGGCTCAGCCTTTTATGCAACCGCCAGATTATGGGATGATGGCATTATATTGCCCCACCAAACCCGCGATGTGCTGGGTTTAAGCTTGGCGGTGGCCTTAAATGCCCCGATTAAACCACCAGCATTCAGCTTGTATAGGATGTAAAAATGAGCGATTCATTAATCATACAAACCGAACCATTGCCGCATGTTGTGCAATTATCGCTGAACCGTCCGGCGGTGCGTAATGCCTTGAATGCCGATATGTTGCGTTGTCTTTATGAAAAATTACAGCATGTAGCCCACCCAACCCGTGCCTTACTTATCACCGCCGAAGGTAAGCATTTTTGTGCGGGGGCAGATTTAGAAGAAATGAAAAAAGCGGGGGATTTACCGCGGCATGAAAATGAGCAGCAAGCGGCTTTATTGTTAGAAACATTATTTCGGCTGCATGCCGTATCAATTCCTGTGATAATCGCCGCTGAAGGCAGTTGTTTTGGCGGTGCGTTAGGGGTTTTAGCGGCGGCTGATATTGTGATATTGGGGGGGGGGGCCAAATTTTGTCTTTCTGAGGTAAAGCTTGGCTTGGTACCGGCTATTATTTCACCATTTCTGGCTGAAAAAACTGGTATTTCCCCTTTGTTGCGTTACGCGCTTACCGCTGAAATATTTAACGCTGATCGGGCGGTGGCCATGGGTTTAGCGCATGAGGTGGTAGAAGAAGGCACGGCACTTGCCTTTGCCCTGAGTTTAGCAGAAAAAATAGCTACCAATGCGCCGGCGGCTGTAAAAACCTGTAAGGGCATGTTGCGCAGCCAATTGCCCCACAAAATTGAGTTAGCGCAGCTGCACCAGCGGGGCAGTTTGTTATCTGGCTTACGGGCTGGTGCAGAAGCTAAAGAAGGAATTAGTGCTTTTTTTGAAAAACGACCCCCTATATTTTAATGTAGTATTTTAATCTAAGGGGGATTAATCGTTTCCTATTGCAATAATTCAATGATTTTCTTGAAGCGTTCTTTTTGAATGGTGCTGGCAATTTCTTTGGCCTTGGCTACATCGCCACTTTGTATGGATGGAATAATTTCTGTTTCACGGGTTTTTTTGAACTCTTCCCAAACGCCTGCTGCTTCTTTTGCTTTAGCGTCGTCACCCAAACCGCTCAATTCTGTATCGGCTTTTGCACTGGCTTCGTGAATTTCTTTAATCAGGGCGTCTTGTGTGCCTTTTTCCTTAGTGTCGATCAAGGCCACTAATTTTTCACGGGCAGTTTTCATGGAAGTAAGCGCATCGGCTTTACTGGCTGCAAAACTTAGGCTAGGCGAAAGCGTGATGGCGGTAATAAATAATGCCCCTAATAGTTTTTTTCTCATATAACCATTCCTTAAAGTTGTAAAAAAAAACAGTATAGATCGTGACAATAAAACATAATGAGCTAAAAAAAAATTAATGGTTTCATGAAAATAAGCTGCAACTAAAAATAATTAATGTTTCCATTTATAAAGAATAAAAACACTTTTATTTCTTTAACTTAAACGGGAGTGATTAATGCGCGTTTCACGCCATTTTCTTTATACGACGTCAATTATTGCTGTGTTGGGCTTTGCTGGAGCGGGCATTGCGAAGGCCGAGCCAAAAGCGGCCGCTGCTACGCCAGCAGCCCAAAAATCAGAATTGGCCACGGCACTAGATAGTTTTAGCACCGAAAATTTTCCAGAACTAACGGCTGGCGGGTTTGGTTATGCTTTGTTACATGGCACGCCTTGGATTAATGCACGTTATCGTTATGAATATGTGGATCAAGCAGGTTTAACCAAAAATGCCAATGCTTCAACCTTGCGTACTAAAATAGGTTATAAAACTGGCTTATGGCAGGGTTTTCAGTTGGGTGTTGAAGGCGAAAATATTGTATCGGTTGGTCTTGATCGGTATAACAGTACCACCAATGGTAAAAAGAAATTTCCGATAGTATCTGATCCTGAAGATACGGGTCTCAACCAGCTCTATCTGAGCTATCAGGGGTTACCGAAAACCAATATCACGGTTGGTCGTCAGCTTATTAATTTAGATAATCAGCGTTTTGTTGGGGCGGTTGATTGGCGTCAAAATGATCAGACTTTTGATGCGGCCACTATATCGAGCCAATATATTGAGGGTGCCAATTTCTACTATGCTTATGTTAGTAAGGTAAACCGGATTACAGGGCCAAATGCTACCAATGGTACGTATGATAGCAATTCACATTTGATTAATGCGTCATATGAATTTGATCCCGCCTTCAAAGCCACGATTTATGATTATATGTTGGATTTTGATGATGCTCATTCCCTATCCAGTGTTACTTATGGTGCCCGTTTCACGGGTAAATATGCAGCTTCGTCAGATATTAATTTGCTTTATGCAGCAGAGGCTGCAAATCAAAAAGATTATGGGCATAATAGCTCTAGTTTCAGCAGCAATTATTATTTGCTAGAACCAGCTATTGCTTGGAATGGTTTTACCGTCAAACTGGGATATGAGGTTTTAGAGGGTGACGGTATAGCAAGCCATGCTTTTCAGACTCCAATCGCTACGTTACATGCGTTTAATGGTTGGGCAGATAAATTTTTGACCACTCCCGCTAATGGTTTAGAAGATAGATATGTATCGTTGGCCTATAAAGTTCCTTTTGGGGATGAGTGGTTAAAAGGCACTGATATTGTGGTGGCCTATCATGATTTTCAAGCAAACCATACCAACACCAATTATGGTACTGAATGGAATGCCTCAGTGCAGCAAACATTCAATGATCATTATACAGTAGGGATAAAATTTGATGATTATAATGCCGATAAGCTGTTTACTGATACCCAAAAAATTATCCTTACATTGCAGGTAAAATACTAACGCATTGGTTGATTTCCTTGCTTTCTAATATATTGAGGAGGGTAAGTAAGGGAAAATTAATCGTAGAATGCTATATCTTCTATGGGACATTCTATGATTGCTTAAGGGCGGCTTATGACGATTAAACAGAAAATGTTAGCTTTGTTTTCGGTGGTGAGTATTTTATTATTCATTGCGCAAGGGCAATTATTTTCACAAGCCTATAATCGTTATAAGCTTTCTCTGCGGGCTTTGGCTAGCAATCAGGTGGTAGATGATTTATTAAATGCCGCTAGCTTGTTAGCCATGGAACGTGGATTAACGGTAGCGGCTTTGGCGGCTAATCAACCTTCTGATAAAGAAGCAATACAAAAAATTATTGCCAGCCGTGGAGAGGCAGATAAAAAACTGATTGACGCTTTTAATGAAGCAAAAAATGCTGGTTTGGTGATTGAAGAACATTACACGCAAGATATTGCTAAGGCAACAGAGGCACTAAAAATCCTGCGTCAAGCTGTGGATGCTAACATAGTAAAACCCAAAACAGAGCGAGATACCAAGTTAATAACAAGCTGGATGCCTGGAATTACGGCATTGATTGTTGAAACACAGAAGCAGCGCATCAATTTTGGTAGTCAATCCGCACAAGATGCTTCTCTTAGTAAAGATACTTTAATCCGCCATAGTGTGTGGTTAATGACCGAATATGCAGGGCGGGAGCGTGGATTACTGGCCAGTGCTATAGCTTCTGGTGATCCCATTTCTCCTGATACGCTGCAACAGCTTTTAAGTTATCGTGGTAGAGTAGAAGAAGGTTGGAGCATGCTCACCAATATTTACTTAACCGAGGAAGAACGCGCTGCTTTTAGTCAATCAATTAATGAAGCGCGGGAAGATTATTTTGGCAGTTTTGAAAAAGTACGGCAGATAGTGTATTCAGATGCCAAATTGGGGTTAGGCTACAGCCTCACAGCTAAAGATTGGATAGATCGTGCCACGCAAGCCATTGCTAAATTAAGCAAGATTAAGGAAGTAAGCACCAATTCTACCAATAATATGCTGCATAAAAATAGGATGGCCGCCAATGAGGGGAGGGTATTTTATGGCAGTTCACTGCTAATTTCTGTATTGGCGGTTATTATTGCTTTGTGGGTGGTATTACGTAAAGTTATCAGTTCAATTAAACTGCTTTCTGAAACAATGAATGTAATTGCAACGGGTGAATTTGAGCATAATGTACCTTACCTAACGCAAACCGATGAGATTGGTAGCATGGCTAAATCGGTTGAAGTGTTTCGGCGCAACGGCATTGAAAAAAATCAGCTTGAGGCACAGCAAAAACAAGCCGCTATTCTTGCAGAAAAGGAAAAGAAAAAAGCACAGACTGATCTTGCTAATAAATTTGAAACACAGGTACAAGGTATTATGAGTACCGTTGCAGCAGCAGCAACCGAGCTATATCAAACAGCTGAGAGTATGAGTAAAACCATAGAAATTTCTAGCAGTAAAGCCGAACATGTGGCCAGTTCATCGGAAGAAGCCTCTAATAATGTTCAAACTGTTGCCGCTGCCGCCGAGGAAATGAATGCAACGGTTAGAGAAATTGCTAGCCAACTTGCAAAATCATCGATTGCGGTTAAAGAAACAGTGCATGAGGTAAATAAAGCAGATAGTATCGCTTTATTACTTTCTGATGCCACGCAAAAAATTGGTGAAATTGTTGATGTTATTCAAAACATTGCAGGGCAAATTAACTTGCTAGCGCTTAATGCGACTATTGAATCTGCAAGGGCTGGCGAAGCGGGGCGGGGCTTTGCCGTGGTGGCATCTGAAGTAAAAAATCTGGCCACCCAAACCAGTGAATCCACTGAACAAATTACAGAGCATGTGCAAAGCATTCAAGCCGTTTCAAAACAAGTGATTGAAGTGTTGCAAATGGTTAAAAAATCTGTGGCCAGCGTGGATGAGTATTCAGCTGCAATTTCTGCAGCCGTTGAAGAACAAAGTGCAACCAATCATGATATATCATCCAATATGAATAGGGCGGCATCTGGAACTAGAAAAATTAATGATGATATTGGTGAGGTAAGTAAGGCTTCGGCAGAGGCTAGCCGCGCTGCCCTACAAACCCTTGATGCCGCTAGAATGGTTTCGGTAGAAGCAGAAAAACTTAATCAAGAGGTCTATTCATTTTTAGCCGGTGTACGCAATGGTTGAAAATCATATAAAGAACAATATCCAGCCGATTTAATTGCTCCCACAGACATTCTTATGTCTGTGGGTATATATTCCCTATAAAATAAAGCGTGAAAGATCGGCATTCTTAGCTAATGCTTTCAAGCGGTCATTAACCATAGCAACATCAATGGTAATGGTTTGCCCTGCTTGATCGCTGGCGGTGAAGCTAATTTCTTCTAGCAATTTTTCTAATAGGGTATGCAAGCGTCTGGCGCCAATATTTTCAACTGAGGCATTAACCTGTTCTGCTAGCTCTGCAATGGCCATAATTGCTTCTGGTGGAAAAATTAATTCCACCCCTTCGGTGGCCAGTAATGCTTTATATTGTTTGATCAAGCTGGCTTCAGTTTCTTCCAGAATGCGGCGAAAATCATCGGCCTGTAGTGGTTTTAATTCCACCCTAATAGGCAGACGGCCTTGTAATTCTGGTAATAAATCCGATGGTTTGGCCAAGTGAAAAGCACCAGAAGCAATAAACAAAATATGATCTGTTTTCACTAAACCATATTTAGTAGAGACCGTGGTTCCTTCAATTAATGGCAGTAAATCGCGCTGTACACCTTCACGGCTCACATCGCCGCCGCGCATTTCGCTGCCTCTACCAGTTATTTTGTCAATTTCATCTAAAAACACAATGCCATTTTGTTCCACTACCTGAATGGCCGCTTTTACAACTTTTTCCTGATCTAAAAGGGAATCAGCTTCTTCCCGTTCCAATAAGCCAATGGCTTCTTTTACCTTTACTTTGCGTTTTTTGGTGCGCCCGCCCATGGCTTTGCCCATTAACTCGCCCAGATTAATCATGCCCACTTGTCCGCCAGGCATGCCCGGAATATCCATGGAAGGAAAGCTGGCAGGGCTATTATCTTGTAGCTCTATATCAATATCCGTATCATCTAACTCGCCTTGATACAGTTTTTTAGCAAAAGCAGCACGGGTGGTTTCACTGGCATTATTACCCACTAAAGCATCCAGCACCCATTCATGGGCGGCTTGTTCAGCTTTTACTGCCACGTCTTTACGCATTTTTTCGCGCGTCATCACCAAGGCATTATCCAGCAAATCACGAATAATTTGTTCAACATCTCGCCCCACATAACCCACCTCTGTGAATTTGGTGGCTTCTACTTTCAGAAAAGGTGCTTGAGCCAATTTTGCTAAACGGCGGGCAATTTCGGTTTTGCCCACGCCGGTTGGCCCAATCATTAAAATATTTTTCGGTAATACTTCATCGCGTAGGGATTCAGGCAATTGCAGGCGCCGCCAACGGTTGCGCAGGGCAATGGCCACGGCTTTTTTAGCATCATGTTGACCGATGATAAAGCGATCCAGTTCAGAAACAATTTCACGGGGGCTAAAAGAGCTCATGCGCTATTCCAATATTTCTAGGGTAACGTGATTGTTGGTGTACACACAAATGCTGGCGGCCACTTCCATGGCACGGCGGGCTATGGTTTCGGCGCTTATTTCTGGTACGGTTATTAAGGCGCGAGCGGCAGAAAGGGCATAAGCGCCGCCCGAACCAATGCCAATAATCCCATCATCTGGCTCCAGCACATCGCCGCTACCAGAAAGGATCAGGGAAGTTTGATGATCGCACACCGCCATCATGGCTTCTAGGCGGCGTAGATAACGGTCGCTGCGCCAATCTCTTGCCAATTCAACACAAGCCCTTGTGAGTTGCCCAGGGTGTTTTTCCAATTTGCTTTCCAGCCGTTCAAATAGGGTAAATGCATCGGCAGTGGAACCTGCAAAGCCTGCAATCACCTTTCCATCGGCCAGCCGTCTTACTTTACGTGCAGAGTTTTTTACCACCAACGCTCCCATGGAAACTTGGCCATCGCCAGCCATAACCGATACACCTTGGTGGCGTAAACATAAAATAGTAGTACCATGCCATGAAGGGGATGAACCTTCATGTGCCATGCCCAATGAATGCATGATTTTTTTCTTTCAATACCAAATAATAAAAACACACCTTAACATAACTAAGCATGGCCATAGTAACTTGCAAGGTGGATGCTTTGCCGCATTGTGGCTCCCCCTATTATTTCTTTTTCAGAATACGCCCTTTGCGTAAACGGGGTGGTTTCAATACATTATGATCTTCGGTGCGGCTGGTTAAATTTTCTGTGCCGCGGCATTCTTCAAAAATGCTGTTAATGGATGACACGCCCACCACACATAATGTTTCAGCGTTAAGATAATACAACTCCTTCATCAAGCGGCGCGTGGTTTTTAAGAGATTACGCGATTTTTGTAAATGGGCTAATATTTCCTGCTCTCGCATGATACATAGCCCTTCAAACCCAAATTGCTGCACCAATAACAGGCTGTAACGCTCGGTAAATTTACGGAAACTTTCTGCCTCTTGTGGGAAGCGCAACTGGCTTATTTCCCGCATGATTAAACCGCAGACCATTAAAGTAAGGCGGCGTTCAAAGCGGCGTTCTTCTGGTTCTTCGGGGGGGAGGGTAATATTAGGCAATGGGATTTCTTCACGCATCACATCGGCAAAAATATTATCAGGGAAAAAACCAGTGAGCTGTTTAGCAGCGCTATTATTGTCAGTACCGCTGAATCTCTCCTTCAAGGAGGATAAAAAACCAGCCGCTTTCTTTTCTGCCTCAATAACTTGAGCAGGGGAATGGCCAAACATATCAGAAAGCGGGGATTTTTTTCCCTTATCCTCATCCATTATCTTCAATTCCTTGGGTATTTTTTTATGAGTCCCGACCGTTGGCTTATTCCAATTCGTCGATCATAAAGCCTTTTTTTTCCATTTGTTCTTGCCACAACCGCACATCCTCTAGCATGGCGCATAATTCTGTGTTCACATAAGCATCTTCCATGAAGGAGTTTTTTATCTCTTCTAATGATAATTTGGACGGCGTTTTGATGATGCCACGCAACCGCCTTGCCAGAAAATCTTCCCATTCTCTGCGGGCTTGTTCATCGGGCATATTATCTAGCATGGTCATGATGTCTACAGGAAACTAAAATACTAGATTATCCTGTTTTTTATCGCTAGGATATTCCAATTTTTGGCGCAGTTGGCCATATATAGAGGGATATATAGTGGTTGCACGCATTACCACGGCAGCATTTCAGGGCATGGATGTATTGCCAATTGATGTACAGGTACAAATTAGTAGCGGTTTGCCAGCTTTTCACATGGTGGGCTTGCCCGATAAGGCCGTAGCCGAAAGCCGTGAACGGGTGCGCGCCGCCTTGCAAGCCATGGGCATGGCCTTACCTGCCAAGCGCATTACGGTGAATTTAGCCCCTGCGGATGTATTAAAAGAAGGCAGCCATTATGATTTGCCGATTGCCCTTGCTCTATTGGCCGCATTAAATATATTACCCATTGAAGAAATAGCCAATTTCATGGCCATGGGAGAATTATCATTAGATGGCCAGATTACCAAAGTAGCGGGCATTTTACCCGCCGCTTTTAAGGCTGCAGAATTAGGGCGGGGGTTTATTTGCCCTGAATATTGTGGGCGAGAGGCCGCATGGGTGGAGGGTATTGATATTCTTCCAGCCCCTCATTTATTGGCAGTTATTCAACATTTTCAGGGGAAAATTCTTATCCACCCACCCCAAGCAGGGCAGGTGGAAGAAGCACAAAATCTACCAGACCTTGCCGATATTAAGGGGCAGGAGGCAGCCAAAAGAATGTTGGAAATAGCGGCTGTTGGTGGGCATCATTTATTATTTTCTGGCCCGCCTGGATCGGGTAAATCGATGCTGGCGGCACGCCTCACCAGCTTATTGCCGCCCTTAACCCCAGAAGAAGCCCTAGAAATTTCCATGATTTATAGTATGGGCGGCCTATTGGAAGAAGGGCAAATATTACGCCACCGTCCATTTCGTGATCCGCATCATTCGGCCTCGCAAGCGGCCATGGTGGGGGGAGGGTCTAAAGCGAAACCCGGAGAGATTTCTTTGGCGCATACGGGCGTATTATTTTTGGATGAATTACCAGAATTTCCGCGTGCTTGCCTTGAAGCATTACGCCAATCTTTAGAAACCCGTAAGGTAACAGTGGCGCGGGCTAATCACCATGTGCAATATCCCGCCCGTTTTCAAATGGTGGCTGCCATGAACCCCTGCCGTTGCGGTTATTTGGATGACCCCGGCATGGCCTGTGCCCGTGCGCCTAAATGTGCGGTGGATTATCAGGCAAAAATTTCAGGGCCTATTCTCGACCGTATTGATTTGCAAATGGATGTGGAGCGGGTGGCCTATGCCGATTTGGCCATAACTGGTGCTAAAGAAACTAGCCGCGATGTGGCCGCTCGTGTAGCCAAGGCCAGAGAATTTCAACGGGCAAGGCGCGAGCAATATAACCTGCCCAGTTGGGCCGTCAATTCTACCTTAGAAGGGGCAGTGCTGGAAGAAGTGGCCGCGCCCGAAGCAGCGGGAAAAAAATTATTGCTGGAAGCGGGTGAAAAAATGCGCCTTTCCGCCAGAGGTTATCACCGCGTGTTAAAATTGGCCAGAACCTTGGCGGATATGGAAGAAGAGCAACAAATTCGTGCACATCATGTGGCCGAAGCCCTCAATTATCGGCGCGTGCGCAGCACAGGATAAGGGAATAATGACCGGTTTTATTATAAGCCGGGGCCATTTTTTAGCGTTTGCGTGAGGCGTTTTACCTGTGCATAAGCACCCCGTACTTCACGGCAAATGGCAGCATATTCTTGGTCTTCAACATCAGCATTCGCCTGCATAAAAGCGTTGCCTATGTCAGAGTCAAGCATCTCAACCGCCAATAATTTACCGGCAATCCACAATGCCTTAGCTACTTTTACCTCATCTGCAGCCTCATTATCATCAGGGTTTATTTTTTGATCGAGTAAGGCACTTTTCAGTTTTTCTCTACCCCATGCACGAATTTGTGCATATTGTTGTTGATTGGGTAAATTATCTATAACCCCTATATTGATGGCAAACTCAACCATTTGCCGCGCGCCTTCTAAAAAAAGAAATCGGTGCGCCTTTAGTTTTTTGGCCTCACAATCATGTGTTTGTGCAAATTGCTCGATAAATTCTCCATATGCTGGATCTTGCAATTTTCTAAATTCTGCGATTATCCATTCCAGTAACGATTCTGTTTTCATATCATTCTTTTTTCTTATATTTTTCATTTATTTAACATAAATCGCATGATATTACCACATCATTGGTAGCTTTTGCTGAACAAAAAAACACGCATCAACCAGAGATTAAGAGAAATTTAACCCTTACTTAACCATGATTTGAACATTGCATTGGTTTTATCAGGGCAGAATTGTTTCAACACAGCATGATGATTGACATCATTCTACCCTGATCTTCCAATTTGTAGGAGGTTTTCATGTTTTTGAAAAAATATCTTGGTTTATTTCTATTGTTTCTGCTTGTCCCTTTTCCGGCCTTGGCCGATGTCAATAGTGGCGATACGGCGTGGATGCTAACATCCACAGCACTTGTATTGCTCATGACCCCCGGTCTAGCGTTTTTTTATGCTGGTATGGTGAAGGGGAAAAATGCGGTTTCTACCCTATACCAAAATATGATTGCCCTTGGGGTGGTTGGGGTTTTATGGGTGGTAATTGGCTATAGTTTAGCTTTTTCTGCTGGCTCCCCTTTTATTGGCGGCGGTACATATACCTTGCTTGAAGGTGTAGGGCAAGCCCCAGTGGATGGAAATGCCACCATTCCTCATTTATTATTCATGGCCTTTCAAATGATGTTTGCCATCATCACCCCAGCCTTGATAACCGGTGCATTTGCTGAACGGGTTAGCTTTAAGGGCTGGTTGTTTATTTTGGTATTCTGGAGTTTATTGGTGTATTCACCCGTAGCCCATTGGGTATGGACACCGGGCGGTTGGTTAGCTTCTCAAGGCGCGCTGGATTTTGCTGGTGGCTTTGTGGTGCACATGACGGCCGGTTACTCTGCTTTGGTGGCCGCCATTTTATTTGGCAAGCGTCGTGATTTTGGCGCAGCAGCTAAACCATATGATACCGGTTTAGTGGTATTGGGTTCAGGTTTACTGTGGTTTGGCTGGTTTGGCTTTAATGCTGGTTCTGCTCTTACATCTGGCGGTTTAGCTTCACAAGCTTTTGTGAATACATTTCTTTCAGCTGCTGTTGCCCTGCTAACTTGGACAACAGTTGACCGTATTAAAGACGGCAAGCCAACTGCTATTGGTGGTTGCATTGGCGTGGTTGCTGGATTAGTGGCCATTACACCGGCTGCTGGTTATGTTACTGCTCCAGCTTCTCTGCTGATTGGTTTGTTGGCGGGTAGCATTTGTAATATTGTAGCCCGTATTATTAAAGGTAAATTCAAGCTGGATGATACGTTGGATGTATTTGCCTGCCACGGTATTGGCGGTACAATCGGTGTTATTTGTGCAGGCCTTTTTGCCACCACCACGGTGAATGCGGCGGGTGCTAATGGTTTATTGAATGGTGATAGCAAATTATTCACTGCTAACCTTATTGGCGCGTTAGCTGTAGCACTTTACAGCATGATTGTTACCTTTGTGATTATAAAAGCCGTAAATGTTTTTGCCAAGGTTCGGGTTTCAGATGAAGTTGAGCTTGTTGGTTTGGATGAAAGCCAACATGGTGAAAAAATCAATCACGGCGTATAATTTAATATAATAGAGAAAACTATAAGGGCTGGCATGAATGTGCCAGCCCTTTTTTTACATTGTTTATACATTCAAGGTGCAGCAGGTCGCCGCTTAGTTTGATTGTTATTGGGGGGCGTGGATTGTGGTGTAACTATTAACCCGCGTAATTCGTTTTCATTTTCTTTTGGTAAAGTCTTCTTATGTTTTTCTTGAAACAAAGCTATTTGCTTAGCCATGAAGGGGCTGCGTTCTTGATCTTCCGTTGGTTTAATGAGTTGATCCAATAAATCTTCTGCTATGGGTCTTTCTATATTCATAGAATAAAGCTCAATAGCTCGTTCTGCCGCAATTCTCTTGATCTCTTCATTTGAATAGCTGTTAGGATCCCTTGCTTGTTCAGCTTTATAAAAATCAACAGTTTCAATAATATCCTGCTTAAACACTTTTTCTTTTATTTTTCCCACTGCGGCTTTCAGTAAAACCATGGCGTCTGTTCTATCGGTTTTCCATTCTTCGCCAGCCATACTTATGGTTAGATTTATGGCATCATCCAGATGATCGTTAAATCTTCCTTCTGCTAGTAATTCACTTAAACTTAAGGTGATATGGCCAGCATCAATAGCTTCCATTATATGGGGCATGATGCTATCGAGCGTTATATCCTTTTGTAATTCTTTCACAATTTTTTCATGACAATAATTGCTATTATTCACCTCCGCTTCCAATAAGGCAAAAAACTTTTGTTGATAGCCAATATAATTATCAATGATTGCGGTTGAAGGCAGGCTAAAATAGCCTTCCAGTAGATATAAAGCCTCGGCTTCACTTAAGTCGCAGTTTTTTTGCTGTATATTATCTAATATAGTACTCAATAAATTAGCGATACAGCATTCAGTTTCAGTAAAAGGAACGGCTTTAGCAAAAAAACGTTCTTGTCTTTCTTTGAGTTGGCGATAAATCGCCACCGCCTCTATCATGCAAGAGAAAAAAGTTTCTTCAATTTCCAGATGATAATCAGTTACATCTTTATTGTTCAGCCGTTCTTTTATTTCAGTTACTAAAGGCAGCGTTTCTTTGCATATTTTTTGTTGTGCATCTATGAGTTCATATTGCTCTTTTAGCCATTCAGCATCCGCTCTGTTTAAGGCAGCTTTCACCTCATCAATACGAAAAGGCAGACTTTTATAAGATTCAAGATGGTACATGGCCAGCATGTAGGCGGCATCTGGGTCATCCAAGCTTTTTTCTGAAGCATCAGTATAAATACTGAGATTTGCCCCTAAGGCTTCGAGCACTCTTCTTTTTAGCTCAATATCACCTGTTTCAAAAAGGTCTAATAATTCCTTCATTTGAGGGTCTTGAGCAGAGTTTTCTAAACCACGAATCTGCTGCTCTAAGCGTGTCTTTTTTTTCTCATATTCCTCATGCAGCTTTTGCAACTGTTCTTTTATGCCGTTTATATTTTCTTCCATTGCCATTTCAATACAAAAGCCAACGGCATTGTTTGCGGCTTGTTGAAAAATAGAGCGAAACGCTTCTTGTTGTTCTGTAGAAGAACTCGACCGCCTTGTTTCACAAAGCATGGTAAAAACAGAATCTTCTTCTGCTTGTAACAATGGGTAGGCTGCCTCATTTTTACAAAAGCTACTCACCAATAAACAATCTATATATTCATATAAAACATCATCGCGTCTGACGTTACCCAACAACCCAATATTATCCGATAAGTCGAGAATATCAGTTCGGTGCGTTAGCATTTCGCCTAATTTATTAAAGGGCCCGAGATGAATATCAAAGCTTTCAAGAATTTCTTCCAAATGCGTTTTTGTGTGAGAGATATAGCAGTTGGAAAGCTCATCACTTGGCACCATTTTTATCATTTCGTGCACACAAAATTGCCGAAAATTACGGCGTAAATCATCAATTTCTGGATAATCTAAGAGAATTTTTTTATAGAGCATATTGTTGAATTCTTTATATAGAGAGGGTTGAATAGGAAAGTTTTATAGTATTAATCGTCTGGCGTACCGAAATGAGGATATTTCTTGGCGTGTTACCTTATGCTCAGGTTCCCTGAGAAAGTTGCGTATTTTATTCAATGATGCTTCCTCACAAATGAAAGCAATATCTTCAAATATTTCAAAACGGGCAATTTTTGAAATATTATTATTATTCATTAAGGCTTGAATAGCTGGCGAAAGATAGGGCTGGCATTCATTAATAGAATGTCTTGAATACCCTACTTTTTTTTGTAGGTCTATCACTCTGGCATGAACGGCTTCGAGAGCAAGACTACAAGGATCTTCCTCATAATTATCAGTAATTGTTGCCGAAAAAATTTTGCGCAACATCTCACACACCATCCAAGGTTTCAAACGCTCAGAAACAATCTCATCATGTAATGCCCATAAGCGAATAAGATCATTCATTTTTTGTGGATCAGTGGCAGGCGTGTTATTTACCTCTTCCATAAACTCACCACGCCACCTTGCAGGGTGAGTGATGTTACAGGGATGATGCATTATGTTGGCCCAATCTTCCGTTGGTGCTGTTGCCGCGGCTGATGATTGAGACTGAAACTTAGCCGATAAGCTGGATTGATAGTGCGCGAATTCTTGTTGGTAGGTTGCATAAGCATGTTCAATAATAATGCCGCAATCGGTGATTTTTTGATTTTCTTCCCCACGGTTTTCAGGCTGTTCCAAAGCCCATACCCTTTTTTTGCGGATGGCTTCCCGATGAGAGGAAAATGAGGAAAGATTAAGATAGGCATTAATATCAATACCATTATACCCATATTGCTGCGCTAAATGCTGTGCATTTGCTAGCAACCTTGCTGTGTCTTTCGCTTGTTCAACTGCCGTTTGTTGATAGATCGACATATTCAGCGTTACTCACATAAAATAATCACCAACACTATAATTAAAATTATACATAAAGTAAATTTATTTCTATTTCTATAATTTTATGGACTAGAGTTGGGCTTGTTTCTAAATTGGCAACTGGAGATGATAAATGATCAGTTCAATGATTATTGAAGCATTTGTTGAAGGAGAACTTGTTTTCGTTGATTATTTTGCGTAAATTACCGCATCAATAGATGAAAGTGAGTAAAATTTCATGAGAACCCTGTTCATGTTAATCGATCAAGTGCTGGGTTGGTATCAGTTTCTGGTGATTTTGGCGGTTGCTTCCACTTGGCTGATCCAGTTCAATATTATCAATCCACGCCAGCAATTGGTTGCTGTTATTCTGAATTTTCTAGAGCGTATTACCGATCCGGTTTTTCGGTTTATTCGTCGTTTTGTGCCGTTAATTGGTGGCATTGATATTTCACCGATTATCCTTATTTTAGCCGTAACATTACTGCGTGGGTGGCTCAGGGAATATGGGCCATTGGGTTTTTCACCGCTTTAGGAAAATAGGCAAATATGGCACAAATTATTGATGGTAAGGCCCATGCTTTAGCCTTACGCCAACAGATTACCGCTTTAACCAGTACATATGCGCAGCAAAAACAACGGCCACCTGGGTTGGTGGTGGTGCTGGTGGGCGGCGATCCCGCCAGCCAAGTTTATGTGCGCAATAAAGAAAAAGCTGCGCACGATGTGGGCTTTTACAGCCATACCATTCGTTTGCCTGAGAATGTAGCAGAGTCGGAGTTACTGAACACCGTGACCGCTCTCAATCAGGATGAGCGGGTGGATGGAATTTTGGTGCAGCTTCCCTTACCCCGCGGGTTGGATAGCCAAAAAGTGGTGGCCGCCATTGCCCCGCATAAGGATGTGGACGGCCTGCACCCCTTAAATGCGGGTAAATTAATGCAAGGGATGAACGATGGTTTCGTTCCCTGCACGCCGCTTGGTTGTATGATTTTACTAAAGCGTACCTTGGGGAATATATCTGGCAAAAAAGCCGTGGTGATGGGACGTTCTATTTTGGTAGGCAAGCCCATGTTGCAATTATTACTAGCTGCCGATTGTACCGTAACGGCTGTGCATTCCCGCACTCAAGATATTATTACCCAAACGCGGGAGGCCGATATTTTGGTGGCGGCCATTGGGCGGCCAGAAATGGTGAAAGGCGATTGGTTAAAGCAGGGGGCAACCATTATTGATGTGGGTATAAACCGCTTAATTGATGCAGAGGGTAAACAGAAATTGGTGGGGGATGTTGATTTTATGGAAGCGGAAAAAATTGCCGCCCATATTACACCAGTACCGGGTGGGGTAGGGCCCATGACTATTGCCTGTTTATTGGCCAATACCTTAAAAAGCTTTTGCCTGACTAATAACTTACCAGAGCCAATATGGTATGAGTGATATTATCAATCTCAATAAAGCCAGAAAAAACCAGAAGAAGCAGGCGGAAAAAACCACCGCCGCTGCTAACCGTTTATTGCATGGGCAAACCAAGGCCGAGAAAAATTTGCACAAAGCCAAGCAAGCGCAACAGGAAAAAAAACAAGAACAGCATCATCTCGAAAAAGATAAGCCAGAAATAAAGGAATAATCGTAGAAGTCTCTTCAAAAGGTATATTTGAAGAGACTTCTACGAAAACCGTCTTTGTGAATGGCGATTTTTCGCCGCTAAGCGAAAAATAAAAGATTTCATTTCTCTAACCAATTTTGAAGGGGTTTCTATAGTGATTAAGGTAGGAATTATTGGCTCTATGGGGCGCATGGGGCAATTATTGGTACAAGAAGTGATGGCAACCAGTGATTTGATGTTGAGTGGCGGGCTGGAATATAAAGGGCATGCCGCCATTGGTTTTGATGTGGGGGAAAAAGCTGGGGCTGCTAAAGCTGGGTTATTGATTACTGACGATGCAGCCAGTTTAATAGCAGCAAGTGATGTGTTGGTGGATTTTACCCTGCCAGAAAATAGTTTGCATTGTCTTGAATTAGCCCGCAAGGCTAATAAGGCCTATGTCATGGGTACAACTGGTTTTTCTGCCTTGCAGCAGCAGGCAATTATTGCCGCCGCTACGGATATTCCCTTATTGCTATCGGCAAATATGAGCTTAGGTGTTAATTTATTAGCGGAATTGGTGCGCCAAGCTTCAGCTATTCTGGATGATGCTTATGATATTGAAATTGTAGAAATGCACCATAAGCATAAGGTAGATGCCCCCAGCGGTACGGCTTTATTATTAGGCAATAGTGCAGCAGAGGGGCGAAAAATAGCCTTGGTTGAGCATCAAGTATTATCACGGCAAGGGCATAGCGGTGCCCGCAAAGTGGGGGATATTGGTTTTGCTACCCTTAGGGGCGGGGATGTGGCCGGCGATCATACGGTAATATTTGCCGGGGAAGGGGAGCGGCTTGAACTTACACACAAGGCTGGTAATCGCCGTCTTTTTGCCAAGGGGGCAATTACTGCCGCCCGTTGGTTGGCTTCTAAAAAAGCAGGGCAATATTCAATGAAAGATGTGTTATTTGGTGCTTAGATAGATGATGATCACATCAAAAATTTGGGGCGGTTAGGCAATGATTGTTTTGCGTGCAAGGTTTTGGGTTGGCTAAGTAATTCATTTTGATAGTCGAGAACTTTTTCTACAATGCTGTTCTCATCGCAACCAATATAGAAAGTACCTGCGTTAAAGCCTGAATAACTAAACTTTTCCATAGCCGCTAAAGATTGCTCATGTTCTATATCAATAGGGGTAATAATCAGCAATTTTTTATCAGCCGCTTGAATAGAGGGGGCAATTATATTGTTCTGAACAATATCTTGAATGTAATCATGTACTATTGTGGCGCGTGCCCCTTCGGTACTGGCCATGCGTTCAAAGCCTTGGGCAATTATGGGAATAATATCGGCACTTTGGCGGGTAATATCTTCAATTGATTCCTTAATGCTTGGCCATAATGAGCCTTCACCACAATTTAGTGAAATAGGGTAGCTATTAAGTGTGAGCGCTGGTTGTTTTTCTTGTAATTTTTCTGACAAAAATTGCAACGTATCTGTGATGAATTCTTCAATATTGGCTTTGTTACCAATAGGAAAAATAAAACTGATGCCTTTATGAGCATTGGCACGCAATTCCACTAACGTTTTGAGTAAGCCCCTAAAATTCTGTGCCCCATATTGTTATTGGAGTTTTTCCTTCCAATCGCTGGTATCCATGCCTGTTCTGCCCTCATCTCAATTTCAGCAATTTTACACAGATGCAATCTATTAGTCAAAACCTCTTTTCCAGTTTGGTTGTCACATAAATGGCACGGTTATTGCATATAAGAATATATAAGCAAACAAAAAAA
>JBMOFM010000022.1:0-17088 GCA_049318825.1 Alphaproteobacteria bacterium
CTGAGTATAAAAAGGCGGGATAAAAAAATCTTCCCGCCTTTTTTTATGTTTGATTATAGCACATTCCCCATTGACCCCCATTCATATTCTATCAATCGGCTATATGATCTTGTGTCGTTTTTATTCGCAATAGGGTCAAAAAAAATCCCTGTTATTAAACAGGGATTTTTTATAGTAATATGATTCATCAAAGAATCATATACACACACCATAGAACAGTAACGTTCAATTGTTTAAGCGCTTGCTTTTACAGAAAGCAGTTTTACGCGCTTAGCTAGACGAGATATTTTTCTCGCTGCTGTATTTTTGTGAATAACACCTTTGCTTACACCGCGATGCAACTCAGGCTGAGCAAGCAACAAGGCTTCTTTTGCGGCATCAGCATCGTTGCTGGCCAAAGCCGACTCAACTTTTTTAACAAAAGTACGGATTCTACCAATACGGTTGCCATTGATAACCGCACGTCGTGCATTTCTTCTAATTCTTTTTTTAGCTGAAGCGTGATTAGCCATGTGTTCTTCTCAATAAAATCCAGTCATTTATAACGTGAAGTAATTAAGTAGCCTAAATTTTTGTGAATTACAATCCTTATGATATGCGGCATAGCGCTTCTTGAGTTGGTATCGGTTTATCCTACTTTTAGCGCCGCCAACCAATAGCCCAACCATACGGCAAAAACACAGCAGGAAACAGAAGAAATGCTATATAAAGCAGCCATGCTATAGCGTTGTTCCTGTAACATTTCTAATGTTTGCAAACTGAAGCTGGAAAAGGTGGTAAAGCCCCCACATAAGCCCACCATTACAAATTGTTTGATTTCTTGGGAATAGGGGATGTTGTTGCCAGCCACCAAAGCAGCCGCTATGCCAATAATGAAAGAGCCGATGATATTAATCATCCACGTTCCCCAAGGAAAAGCGGCCGGCAAATAATAGCTGGCAAGCTGCCCAAAAGCATAACGGCCAATACCGCCTAAGGCGCTACCAGCCGCTATCCATAAATACACCAAGATCAGATAACCTAAACGCCCAGCAATAAACGCTCAGGGTTTTCAATGTTTTCTTTGATTTTCACCAAAAAGCCCACAGCCTCACGCCCATCAATGATTCGGTGATCGTAGGTCACTGCTAGATACATCATCGGGCGAATTTCTACCTTGCCATTAATGGCCATTGGCCGCTCTTGAATTTTGTGCATGCCCAAAATTGCCGATTGCGGTGGGTTCAAAATGGGGGTGGACATCAGCGAGCCAAAAATACCACCATTGGTGATGGTAAAAGTACCGCCTGTCAGCTCATCAATTGATAATTTGCCATCACGACCTTTTTTGCCCAATTCAGCAATTTTTTTCTCAATATCAGCCAACCCCAATTGTTCAGCATTGCGTAATACCGGCACTACTAAGCCTTGTGGCGCGCTTACCGCTACCCCTAAATCATAATAATGCTTATACACAATATCTGTGCCGCTCACTTCTGCATTCATTACTGGAAATTCTTGTAACGCCGCAATGGAAGCTTTGACAAAAAATGACATAAAGCCCAATTTAACGCCGTGTTTTTTCTCAAAAACCTCGCGATATTGTTGGCGCAGGGCCATAATTTCGGTCATGTCCACCTCGTTAAAGGTGGTGAGCATGGCGGCCGTGTTTTGCGATTCTTTCAAACGCTCAGCCACGCGCTGGCGCAACCTAGTCATTTTCACCCGTTCTTCACTTCTTACGCCCACTGGTCTTTCTACTGGTTTCTCAGCGATTTTTGCAGGAGCTGGCGCAGAAACAATTGCTGGTACAGGGGCGGCTACCGCGGCAGCGGTGGGTACGGCCAATAGCACATCCCCCTTGGTGAGGCGGCCATCCTTGCCAGAAGCGTTGCTTGGTACTGCTTGCGTTTCAGCTAATAATTTACGCACCGCTGGCCCTGAATCTTCAGCCGGCTCAATATATTTTTGGCTGGATTTTTCAGCCGCTTTGCTAGAAGCCGCTTTAGCTGGCGGGTTAGCAATAATCGGTGTGCCACCATTGGCTTCAATTAAGCCTAATACTGCACCCACAGCCACATTGCTGCCTTCAGCGGCGGCAATAGTGCCCAAAATACCCGATTCTGGTGCATTCACTTCCAGCGTCACCTTATCGGTTTCCAGCTCTATCACTGCTTCATCTTTAACCACATTATCGCCCGCTTTCTTCAGCCATTTTGCGACCGTGGCTTCCGATACCGACTCACCCAATGAAGGAACGCGAATTTCAATAGACATCTTAACTATTCCCGTAAAAGTAAAATAACTGCGGCTGTTGAATAGAAGCTACACAGAAAGTGCTTCATTCACCAGCTTTTCTTGTTCTTGATTATGCCGTTTTAATGACCCCGTGGCTGGAGAGGCCGCTTCTGCTCTCCCTGCATAAATAGGCCGTTTAGCGGCATGGTCAATAGAAGCCAGCATCGCTTCCAAACGACGATCCACAAAAAACCAGCCGCCCATATTTATGGGTTCTTCCTGACACCATACCAGATCAGCTTTAGGATATTTCTTTAACTCTACGGCCAATGCTTCACTGGGGAAAGGATAAAGCTGCTCTAACCGTAAAATGGCCACATGATCGATTTTTGCAGCATCGCGCGCTGCTACCAAATCATAATAGACCTTACCGCTGCACACCACCACGCGTTTTACTTTATTGGCTTTTATGGCTTTATCAGTTTCTGGTAACACACGGTGAAATGTTTTTTCACTGGTAAATTCAGCCAAATCAGAAACCGCCAATTTATGACGCAACAGCGATTTTGGTGTCATGATAATTAACGGCTTACGGAAAGTACGTTTTACTTGCCGCCGTAATATATGATAATAATTGGCTGGTGTGGTGCAATTGGCCACTTGAAGATTATCTTCGGCACAAAGCTGTAAGAAACGCTCTAATCTTGCTGAAGAGTGCTCTGGGCCTTGCCCTTCATAACCATGGGGCAATAGCATCACTAAACCAGACATGCGTAACCATTTGCTTTCGGCCGAGCTGATAAATTGGTCAATAATAACCTGTGCACCATTCACAAAATCGCCAAACTGGCCTTCCCATAACACAAGGCTATGCGGTTCAGCAAGGCTGTAACCATAATCAAACCCAAGTACCGCTGCTTCACTTAATGGGCTATCAATCACTTCAAAATTGGCTTGCCCTTGTTCAATATGGTTAAGGGCAACATAGCGTTTTTCGTTCTCTTGATCGTGCCACACCGCATGACGGTGAGAAAATGTTCCACGGCCGCAATCTTGCCCCGATAGGCGCACTGGTACGCCTTCTAACAATAAGCTGCCAAAGGCTAACGCTTCTGCCATGGCCCAATCAATACCGGTGCCACTATTTACCATTTGTTGTTTTTGTTCCAGCTGCCGCGCAATTTTACTGTTAAGGTTAAATCCTTCTGGCACGGTTACTAAGGCTTTGGTTATTTTTTTTAACTGACTTTCGGCAACACCAGTATTTCCCCTGATATTTTCAGCTTTACGCGCTGATTCTAGGCCCGCCCATTTACCTTCTAACCAATCTGCCTTATTGGCTTTATAGCTTGAAGCCGCATCAAAAGCCTTATCCAGCTTTGCTCTGCATTCTTTATTAATGGCATCCACCCCTTCTTGGGTCAGCACATTTTCAGCAATCAGGCGGTTGGCATAAATTTCACAAGTTGTGGGGTGCTGTTTAATCGCTTTATACATTAAAGGCTGGGTAAAAGCAGGTTCATCGCTTTCATTATGCCCATGGCGACGATAGCAAAACATATCAATCACCACGTCTTTTTTGAATTCTTGCCTAAATTCTGTTGCGATTCTGCACACATGGATTACTGCTTCGGCATCATCCCCATTTACATGAAAAATTGGTGCGCTTAATAATTTGGCAACATCAGTACAATAAGGGCCAGAACGGGAATTGGCTGGATTGGTGGTAAAACCAATTTGATTGTTGATAATAAAATGTACCGTACCGCCCGTGCGATAGCCTTTCAACTCAGAAAGTGCTAATGTTTCTGGCACTAAACCTTGGCCAGCAAAAGCCGCATCGCCATGAATCAATAAACCCAATACTTCCGTGCGGGAATCATCGCCCCGCTGTTCTTGCTTGGCCCGTACTTTCCCCACTACCACTGGGTTTACCGCTTCAAGGTGCGATGGGTTAGCCGTAAGCGATAAATGCACAATATTGCCGTCAAAATCACGGTCAGAGGATGTTCCCAAATGGTATTTCACATCACCCGAACCTTGTACATCATCAGGGTGAGCCGCCATGCCTTGAAATTCAGAAAAAATCGCCGCAAAAGGTTTGCCCATCACATTGGCCAAAACATTCAAACGGCCGCGGTGCGCCATGCCCAACACAATTTCCTTCAGGCCAAGTTGTGCACCGCGCTTCATCACCTGTTCTATGCCGGGCACAAGGGCTTCTCCACCTTCTAAGCCGAAGCGTTTGGTGCCTGTATATTTAATTTGTAAAAATTTTTCAAACATATCAGCAGTGGTTAAACGCTCTAATATCGCAATTTTGCCCTTGGTGGTAAATTCCGTTTGGTTCAGGCCTTTTTCAATACGCTCTAAAATCCAATTGCGTTGTTCTGGGTCTTGAATATGGTTAAATTCAACCCCTAGTGGTCCACAGTAAGTGGCTTTCAGGCTAGCCAGTAGTTCTTTTAAGGTAATCTGGTTCTTATCCCCAAAGCCTTCTACCCAAATCAGGCGGTCATCATCTTCAGGGCCAAAACCATAGGTGTACGGATCAAGTTCAGGATGTTCTTTCTTTTTTTCTAAATTTAACGGGTCAAGCGAGGCATGCAAATGCCCCCGTACCCGATAGGCACGAATAAGAGCCAACGCCCTGATCGAATCTTGAATGTTGCGCTTTAACGAGCCTTCATCCACTGCTTCGCCAATGGCCATATTCATATTGGCAGGCTGTGGAATATCATCGCTATCTAAGCCTTGCTTTAGGGCAGCAAAAAATGATCCCCATGATGGATCAACCGAAGCAGGATTTTGCTCATATTGCCCATATAAATCAGATAAATAGGCTGCATTCGCAGCGGAAACAACATCAAGTGAAGAAAGGGTCATGATTTTTGGCCACCCCGTTAATGATAAAACTGGGTCTATGGGATAATTGAGCCAATTAAAAGGGATAATCGCCCACAGACAAACATATCTATATCAGTACAAATTAATTAATCTTTTATAAACACGATATTTCGCCGCTTATAAAAACAAGACATACTTATTAAAATAATTAAAAGCGCGGTTTATATCACATTTGTAGCATCTCTACCAAAAATGTAAAAAACCGCGCCTTTACAAGATTTTTAGCCCTTAAATTCAGCTAAAGCTTTTTGAATGGTTACCCCAATATCGGCAGGGGAAGCCACAACCTTAATACCAGCTTCAGAAAAAGCCTTGATTTTATCTTCAGCAGTACCTTTACCGCCAGAAATAATGGCACCAGCATGGCCCATTCTGCGCCCGGGGGGAGCAGTAACACCGGCAATAAAGCCTGCCATGGGTTTTTTTATTTTATAGTTACGGATAAAATCAGCGGCATCTTCTTCCATACTGCCACCAATTTCACCAATTACTATGATGCCCTTGGTTTCTTCATCATCCAGTAGTAATTGTACCGCATCAATAAAGTTGGTGCCATTCACAGGATCACCACCAATACCAATACAGGTTGTTTGCCCCAAGCCAGCAGCGGTGGTTTGTGCCACTGCTTCATAGGTTAAGGTGCCAGAACGGGAAACAATCCCAATTTTACCGCGCTGATGAATATGCCCAGGCATAATGCCAATTTTACATTCACCAGGGGTTATAACACCTGGACAATTAGGGCCAATTAAGCGAGATTTACTGCCCGCCATGCCGCGTTTTACCCGTACCATGTCTAATACAGGAATGCCCTCGGTGATACACACTACCAACTCAACGCCTGCATCCACCGCTTCTAAAATCGCATCCGCCGCGAAAGGGGCTGGTACATAAATCACGGAAGCATCCGCCGCGGTTTCTTTTACCGCATCATGCACCGTATTAAATACTGGCAAGTTCAAATGCTTCTGGCCACCTTTACCAGGTGTTACTCCGCCCACCATTTTTGTACCATAAGCCACGGCTTGTTCAGAATGGAACGTGCCTTGCGCGCCAGTAAAACCCTGACAAATAACGCGTGTGTTTTTATTAACCAATACAGCCATTACCGAGACTCCTTTACCGCGGCCACAATTTTGGCAGCCGCATCACCCAAATGATCCGCAGCAATAATCGGCAAACCCGATTCGCTGAGGATTTTTTTACCTAATTCCACATTAGTGCCTTCTAAGCGCACCACCAATGGCACATGCAGCGATACCTCGCGGGCAGCCGCTACAATACCTTCGGCAATCACATCGCAGCGCATAATGCCACCAAAAATATTCACCAAAATCCCTTCAACACCAGGGGCACTGAGAATAAGTTTGAAAGCCGCCGTTACCCGTTCACGGGTGGCACCGCCGCCAACATCAAGAAAATTGGCTGGCAAACCGCCATGCAGCTTAATAATATCCATGGTGGCCATGGCCAAACCGGCACCATTCACCATACAGCCAATATTACCATCCAAGCGCACATAATTAAGGCTGTATTTGCCTGCTTCTAATTCCATCGGGTCTTCTTCCGATTCATCGCGCAGGGCTTCCACATCCTTATGGCGGTAGAGAGCATTATCATCAAAGCTTACCTTGGCATCCAAGGCAATGACTTGTCCTGCCCCAGTGACCACCAGCGGGTTGATTTCCACAATAGCGCAATCCAATTCGGTAAAGGCCTTATATAAGCCAGTCAAAAATTGTACCAGATTATTGATTTGTGCGCCTTCCAAGCCCAAGGCAAAGCCAATTTCACGGCCATGATAAGGCATTACCCCAACGGCTGGGTCAATGGCTATTTTGATGATTTTTTCAGGGTGAGTGTGTGCTACTTCTTCAATCTCAACGCCGCCTTCAGTGGAGGCCATAATCATCACGCGTTGGGTAGAGCGATCCACCAACAGACCAAGATATAGCTCACGCTTAATATCGCAGCCTTCTTCAATATAAACCCGCTTGACTTCACGCCCTTGAGGGCCAGTTTGGGCGGTGACCAAGGTCATGCCCAGCATTTTTTCTGCCCAGTCACCCACCTCGGCTACGCTTTTCACTACCTTTACACCACCTGCCTTACCACGACCACCAGCATGAATTTGGGCTTTCACCACCCAAACATTGCTGGCCAGCGTTTCTGCGGCGGTTTTTGCTTCTGAAGCCGTGTAAGCCACTTGCCCTCTGGGCACGGCTACACCGTATTTTCTTAATAATTCTTTTGCTTGATATTCATGTATATTCATGATAATGTTCCAATTTCTTTATAAATTTATCTTATGCCGCTTGCTGCAGCTTGCGTGCTACTTCCACAAGGCTTTGTACGGCTTTTACAGAATTGTTAAACATGGCCTGCTCTTCTTCAGTCAGGGTAATTTCAACAATTTTTTCAATGCCATTGGCGCCAATAATTACTGGCACACCAACATAAAGACCTTTTACGCCATATTCGCCATTGAGCCATGCAGCGCAGGGCAATAAGCGTTTTTTATCCAGTAAATAAGATTCTGCCATGGAAACCGCTGCTGCTGCAGGGGCATAAAAGGCTGAACCAGTTTTCAGCAATTGTACAATTTCTGCGCCGCCATCACGGGTACGCTGCACCATGGCATCCAATTTTTCTTGGGAAAGCCAACCCAATTTTACCAAATCGGTTAAAGGAATGCCGCCCACCGTAGAATAGCGCACTAACGGCACCATGGTATCGCCATGGCCGCCCAGCACAAATGCGGTCACATCTTCTACCGAAACATTCAACGCATCGGCAATAAAATGGCGGAAACGGGCAGAATCAAGAACCCCAGCCATGCCCACTACCTTGTGTGGCGCAAAACCAGTGACTTCTTGCATGATGCCCACCATCACATCCAGCGGGTTGGTGATAACAATCACAAAAGCATCGGGGCAATAGCGGCGTAAGTTTTCGCCCACGGTTTTAATAATGCCGTGATTAATGCCAATCAAATCATCGCGGCTCATGCCGGGTTTACGCGGGATACCAGCGGTAACAATCACCACATCAGCCCCTGCAATATCTTCGTAATTGCTGGTGCCTTTCAGGCTGCTATCAAACCCTTCTACTGGCGCGGTTTGTGCTAGATCAAGGGCTTTACCTTGAGGCACCCCATCGGCAATATCAAATAATATCACATCGCCCAATTGTTTTTGCCCCAGCAGCAATGCTAATGTGCCGCCAATTTGCCCAGCACCCACCAACGCTATTTTTTTTCTTGCCATTATTTTTTTCCTTAAAGAAAAAGCAACCTATAAAACCTATATAAACTATATAGCTTCGAACACCATATTCAACAACAGCCTGCCCGAAAATATCGCATGGCTTGTGTGTGAAGCATTTTGGTGTCATATTCGCGGCAATTCGTTGATTGATTGTTAAAGGCAATAGAAATGGTAGATAATATTTTCGATGTGGTGGTAATTGGTGGTGGCCCTGGTGGTTATGTGGCGGCAATTAAGGCCGCGCAACTGGGCATGAAGGTGGCGTGCGTGGAAAAGCGAGCGCAATTGGGCGGCACTTGTTTGAATGTGGGCTGTATTCCCTCTAAAGCGTTGTTATCAGCGTCTGAAAAATACGAATCGGCCAAGCATCATTTACAAGATTTTGGGGTAGTGTGCAAAAGCGTAGAATTAAAGCTTCCCGCTATGATGGGGCATAAGGATCAAGTGGTGAAAGCCAATACCGATGGGATCGCCTTTCTATTCAAAAAAAATGGCATTCAACATATCCAAGGTCATGGAAAATTATTGGGGCAAGGCAAAATAGAAGTTGAAGCCGAGGGGGGTAAAAAATCCACCATTGAGGCGCGCAATATCATTATTGCTACTGGTTCTGTGCCTGTTTCTTTGCCAGGGGTTGGCATTGATGAAGAGCGTATAGTTACCTCCACGGGCGGGTTATCCCTGCCCGAAGTGCCGAAAGAAATGGTGGTGATTGGCGGTGGTTATATTGGACTTGAAATGGGCACAGTGTGGCAGCGTTTGGGGGCAAAAGTAACCGTGGTGGAGTATCTTGATCGTATTTTGCCTGGGATGGATAGCGATATTGCCAAACAAATGCAGAAAATTCTGGCCAAGCAAGGGTTGGAATTCATGCTCTCCACCAAAGTAATGAAAGCAGAGCGTCGTGGCAAAAAAGTGACGCTTAATATTTCACAAGTAGCGGGTGGTAAAGCCTCTGAAATTGAAGCGGATGTGGTGCTGGTTGCCGTGGGGCGCAAGCCGTGCACTGAAAATTTAGGGTTGGTGAGCGCAGGTGTAATGCTGGATGAAAAAGGCCGCATTCGCACCAACGAGCATTTTGCCACCACCGCGCCCAATATTTATGCCATTGGCGATGTGATCGCAGGCCCTATGCTAGCCCATAAAGCCGAAGAAGAAGGGGTGGCCTTGGCAGAAATGCTGGCTGGGCAAAAGCCACATATTCGCTATGACCTTATCCCTGGGGTGGTTTATACCGCGCCTGAAGTGGCGTCTATCGGTAAAAGTGAAGAGGATTTGAAAGCCGCTAATATAGAATATCGGGTGGGTAAATTTCCATTTTCGGCCAATGGTAGAGCTAGGGCCATTGGTGCCACCGATGGTTTTGTGAAAATATTAGCGGATGCTAAAACCGATAAAATCTTGGGTTGTCATATTATTGGCCATGAAGCAGGGGCGTTAATTCACGAATTGGCGATTGCTATGGAATTTTCCGCTTCTTCAGAAGATATTGCCCGCACCTGCCATGCTCACCCCACCTTGAATGAGGTGATTAAAGAGGCGGCCATGGCCGTTACTGGCAAACCGCTTCATATGTAGCTGGATTTATTGATAGCGCCAGAGCACCTTATAATAGGCACCTTCTCGGTGTGGAAAGCTTTGAAAAAGGGCAATATTTTCCACACCGAAACGGGGCAATTCTAGCAGGTGTTGCTGTTCTAGAAACGGGATAATGGCTTCTGGTGCAACCCCTTCACGAAAATGGGCAAGGGTAATATGGGGGGCATAATGGCGGCGACCATAATCAATGCCCAATCGATCCATGGTGGTGCTAATTTTTTTCTGTAACGCCATCAGGGCAAGGTTTTTTTCAACACCTGCCCATAATGTGTGAATAAGGCCAGCCTGTGCAAATTGCCCTACCCCTTTTATGGTGAGCGAAAAGGGCGTGATTTTAATCTGGCTTAGGGCTTCATGCACATGGTCTGCCACCACACCATCCACCATGCCGATAGCGCGTAGCGTGAGATGGAAATTGGGCGCATTTACCCATTGTGCCAATTTTTCTTGTATTGGCGATTCGTGGCCACGGCTTGCCTTGGCTAGCAATTCCAACTGCCGCTGCTGTGCTGGGGGTACTTCTAATCCAATAAACAGCCGATACATAATTTTTAAGCCATATAAAAAATCTGTTCTGTTTTTCAAGAAACAGCTTATAACAGAGCATAAATAAATATATCAGAGAAAGGGTAACAAATTGGCTGGTAGTGTAAATAAAGTAATTTTAGTGGGTAATTTGGGGCGTGATCCAGAAGTGCGTACCATGCAAAATGGTGGCCGGGTATGCACCCTTTCTATTGCCACCTCCGAAAGCTGGAAAGATAAGGGCAGCGGTGAGCGCAAAGAAAAAACCGAATGGCACCGCGCGGTGATTTTCAATGATAATTTGGTGCAAATCGCTGAGCGTTATTTGCGTAAAGGCAGCAAAATTTACCTAGAAGGCCAGTTGGAAACCCGCAAATGGGCCGATCAAAGTGGCGCGGAAAAATATTCTACCGAGGTGGTGTTACGCCCTTATCGCGGCGAACTCACTATTTTGGATGGCCGTACTGGTGAAGGCGGCGGCGAGCGCGATTCTTTTGAATCATCCGCTTCTGGCGGTCGCAATGTTGGCTTTGGTGGTGGCGCGCCAGAATTTGATGATGAAATTCCATTTTAATGGTATGTCATAGGCCGTAACGCGCTAAAAATAAACCTAATCTATCAATATAAACTCTTATTAAAAAATAGTCAGAATTTCCATGAGTACAGCACCAACCTTGCCATTTTCAGACATCACCACGGTTGCCGTTGAAGATGAAATGAAACGCTCTTACCTTGATTACGCCATGAGCGTGATTGTGGCGCGGGCATTGCCCGATGCCCGTGATGGTTTGAAGCCCGTGCATCGGCGCATTTTATATGGCATGAGCGAAGGCGGTTACGCTTCTAACAAGCCGCATAAAAAATCTGCCAAAATTGTGGGGGAGGTGATGGGTAATTATCACCCCCATGGTGATGGTGCGATTTACGATTCATTGGTGCGGATGGCGCAAGATTTTTCCATGCGCGTGCCCTTGGTGGATGGTCAGGGAAATTTTGGCTCTATTGATGGCGATCCGCCAGCCGCTATGCGTTATACCGAATCGCGGCTTTCCAAAGTGGCAGAAACCCTGCTGGAAGATATAGATCAAGAAACCGTACCTTTTCAGCCCACCTACGATGAATCAGACGAAGAGCCAATAGTATTGCCAGCCCGTTTCCCCAATTTATTGGTGAATGGGGCGGGGGGTATTGCCGTGGGGATGGCCACCAATATTCCCCCCCATAATCTGGGGGAAGTGATCGATGCGTGCTGTGCCTATCTGGATGACCCTTATATTACCGCTGAAGGCTTGATGCAGCATGTATTGGGGCCAGATTTTCCCACGGGTGGGATTATTATGGGGCGGTCGGGTATTCGTTCGGCTTACACCACGGGGCATGGGGGCATTCCCGTGAGGGGGCGTACCAGCGTGGAAACCAGTTCTCGCGGTAAGGATAGAGAAGCGATTATTATTCACGAAATTCCGTATCAGGTGAATAAGGCCAAGCTCATTGAGCGCATGGCAGAGCTGGTGCAGGAAAAAATTATTGAAGGCATTGCCGATATTCGCGATGCTTCAGACCGCGATGGGATGCGGGTGGTGATTGATTTGAAAAAAGATGCTAATGCCGATGTGGTGTTAGCGCAATTATTCAAATTCACACCCTTGGAATCCAGCTTTTCTGCCAATATGCTGGCCATTTTGGATGGTCGCCCCATCACCATGAATCTGCAACAGATCATAGAAGCCTTTGTGCAGTTTCGTGAAGAGGTGATTAGAAAGCGTACCCTTTATAATTTGAAAAAAGCCAGAGACCGTGCCCATTTATTGGTGGGCTTGGCGCTCACGGTAAGCAATATCGATGAAATTATCCGTCTGATTCGCGAATCCCCCGATCCCACCACCGCCAGATTAGCCCTTACCAGCCGTCGCTGGCCCGTGGGCGATATGGGGCCATTAATTGCACTGATTGATGAGCAATATAAGGCAGGCCAAGCAGATTTTTATATCACCACCCGTCAGGCAGAAGCGATTCTGGAGCTAAAACTCCAGCGGTTAACAGGCTTAGAGCGCGATAAGATTGTGGCTGAAATTACCAGCGTGAATGAAGATATTCGCGATTTGCTGCATATTCTGGCCAACCGCCCCCGCTTGATTGGTATTTTGCGGGATGAGCTGTTGCAGGTAAAGCAAGCTTTTGCAACGCCCCGCCGCACTGGTATTGAAGAGATGGAGGGGGAAACCGACATTGAAGATTTAATCCAGCGCGAAGATATGGTGGTAACCCGTAGCCATGCCGGTTATGTGAAGCGTGTGCCTGTTTCTGCTTACCGTGCTCAGCGGCGCGGTGGTAAGGGTAAATCGGCCATGGCCACCAAAGCAGAAGATTTTGTGTGCGATTTATTTGTGGCTAACACCCACCAGCCCTTATTATTCTTCACCAATTTGGGCTATGCCTATCAGTTAAAGGTGTATCGCCTGCCCTTGGGTAACCCGCAAGCCCGCGGTAAGGCCATGATTAATTTGCTACCGTTGAAGGATGGCGAAAAAGTAACCACCGTGATGCCAATGCCAGAAGATAAAAGCAGTTGGGAACAGCTGGATCTGGCCTTTGTTACCACCGCTGGCGGCGTGCGCCGTAATAAGCTGGCCGATTTTGCCAATATTCGCAGCAATGGCCTTATTGCCATGAAGCTGGAAGAAGGCGAACAGCTGATTGGGGTGATTACCGTGAGTGAGGCGGATGATTTATTACTATTCACCAAAAATGGCAGAGCCATTCGCTTTCCAGTGGATGATGTTAGGGTGTTTGCTGGCCGTACTTCTACAGGGGTGCGCGGCATTCGCTTAAGCAATGATGATGAGGTCATTGGCGTGACCATGCTAGGGCACATGAAAGCCCCGCCCGATCAACGCTTGGCTTATCTTAAAAAATCCCGCATTGAGCGCAGCAGCAATGAAGAGCCGGATAATTTATTAACCCATGAAGAGGTGGAAGAAGAATTATCCACCAATCTGGATGGTTGCCTGAGCGATGAACAATATGAGCTGATGAAAAATGGCGAAGAGTTCATTTTAACCGTGAGCAGCCGTGGCTATGGAAAATTAACCTCAGCCTATGAATATCGCGTTACCGGAAGGGGCGGCCAAGGGGTTACTGCCACTGGCCTTACCACCAAAACTGGTGGCTTGGTGGGGGCGTTCCGCGTTTCACCAGAAAGTGAAGTAATGCTGGTGAGCGATGGCGGCAAGGTTATTCGCCTTGCCCTTTCCGATGTGCGCATTTGCGGCCGGGTAAGCCAAGGCGTTACCCTGTTGCGGGTAGATGAAGGAGAAACGCTGGTATCGGTGGCTATTCTTGCTGAAAGCGAGGAGGAAGGGGAAGAATGAAGCGCGTAGGGATTTACCCCGGCACATTTGACCCCATCACCAAAGGGCATGCGGATATTATTTTGCGTGCCCTCTCCTTGGTGGATTTTCTCATTGTGGCGGTGGCGCGTAATATTGGCAAAAACCCTATGTTTTCGGTGGCCGAGCGGGTGGAAATGGTGGAAGGGGAAATAGATGCCCTTTCGCTAAGCCGCGCGGTGATTGCCGTAAAGCCTTTCGATCAATTGCTGGTGAATTTTGCTAAAGAAGAAGCCGCCTGTGTGATTGTGCGTGGCTTGCGGGCGGTGTCGGATTTTGAATATGAGTTTCAAATGGCGGGCATGAATAGCCGCCTATCGCCCGATGTGGAAACGGTTTTTTTAATGGCCTCCGAGCGGCATCAATTCGTTTCTTCGCGTTTTGTGAAGGAAATTGGCGTGTTGGGCGGGGATATTAACACCTTTGTATCGCCACATGTGGCGGCGCATCTGGATTTCAAATTTGCCCAAATGGGCGGCACCCACCAACCACCCAAAAAGCTTAAGGTTTGAGGTTCTGAAATAAGAGAGACCACTTAGAACGGTATTTCTTCATCAAAATCTGATTTTTCTTCATGGGTGATTCTTTTGGGTGGCGATGAAATTCGTTTCAGGGCGGAGTGAGCGATTGCTATTTGGCTAGTTTCATCTTCTTTAACCTTCCTAATATTATCAATAATATTACTTACCAGTTCAGCAACAGGTAGTAACTCTTTTGCTGCTTTACCAAGCCCCGCACAAGCTAAATTCATATTTACAAGGAAATTACCGAAACTTGTTCTTGATTTATCTACTTCTTTAGAAAATTCATTAAGCTTATCGTAAAGAGCATTTTTTTTATTCTCTTCTAAATCAGCCTCACCAATTTTTTCTTTTATCTGATCAATCAGAAAGCGTATTTTTCTTTTTGTTGCATCGTCAAGACTAACAGAAAATTCCTTTTGAGAACGCATATTTTGTACGCGGAATTTAATAATAAAGTTATCTATATCTTGAGAAAACTTCTCAAATAATTCAGAGAAATTAGGATTATTTGAATAAGGTATTTGATAGCCTTCTAATATACCTAAATCATAGGTCTCAGCAAGAGAACATATATAACTCATATAATTGCAACAAAGCTTATTATGTTGATACATTTGTATGCTATCATCTGTTAATGATTGGTTAAGAACTGCCTTTGCGATGCTTTCTAATTTTATAAAAGCCATTATGGGGTCTTCTGGTAAACTTGCTAATTCTTCATCACTTAACATTTTACCATTACTCTTAAAATATTACCAATAGTTGAGATAATAATTCAACCATTGTGAAAATAAAAGATGTTTTCCCCAAAATGTTGATGCCTAGCTGATTGATGAATGGGCTGGGCATGTTATGGCAAAAACTGAGGAAATAGCGTATCTCGGTACAAGCTGTAATCTTTGCAAGCCCTTAGTTAAAAAATATGGCCATAAAAAAACCGCCATGGGTAACCATGGCGGCTTGAAGTTGTTGATTATAGATTAGACTTATAGCTTAAGTGCTCTTTTGGTGCTAAAGAGTGTACTGGTAGCTTGATCCAGCTTACCAATAGTAGCGGCACCAGTGAGCTTTGTATTTGCATCTGGTAAAGCTGCTTCTTGTGTGGCAACTGGAGCAGTTGCTTGTATAGCAGCAGGTTGAGCAGCTTGATTGAACTCTTCTTTTACTGTAGCCTTCGGTTTATCATCGCTGCAGTGCCTATTATTATCTAAACCATTCCAGACAACACTTACTTGACCTGAAAAAGCTCCATCGTTGAAGCCTAGTTTGGGTTGTATAGAAAAAGAAGAGCCATTACAGAAGTCGCGGTTAAGGAAAATATCAGCCTCAACACTTGCATAAACATCAGTCCTGATTGTACCCCCCCCTAGGATGACACTTGCTTTCACACCAGCTACTGCTTCAAACACAACATTATTGGTTGGTTCACCCGTCCTCGGGTCTTTGTTAAGGCTAAGATGCTTATTGCCAAAAAATCCTTCAGCACCAATTTGGGCACCGATACCAGAGGTAGATTGCGTTGAGCTGCCAACGAATTGAGTTGAATCAATCACACTGCTTTTTTCAACAGATGCAGGGCCCACCGGTACTGTGGTTTGGTTGGAAGAAATAATCTGACGACCAGTTGGTACAAAAGCTGTACTTTCTGCTATTCTTGTGGTGCTCACTAATTCGCTAACTGTAGGCGTATCAGGGCGCATTGTATCACGATACACCCTAGTTTCAACGCCGCGGGTTTGTTGGAAGCCGCTAAGGTTGAACATAGTGGTGCTTGTCACCGCGTTTAATTGGGTGGTGGTGGTGATATTCCGTCCATCCACCTTAAACTGGTTAGTGGTTGTTATGCTAGCTTTGGGCACTATTCCTATACCTGCGTAAAACCTTGCACCATATACAATATCAGCTGGTGTTTGTGTTTCTGTACCATCTTTGTCAATCACTGAATTAACCGAAGCTGAACTAATCTGGTAGCCCCCAATTACACCAGCAACAACTTGGCCTAAAGCTGGGTTCGCTACCGCTGTTGGATCAAGGAAAGCATTAAAGATCGCCGTGTGTTCCGTTTCAGTTGGTTTGTCATTCAATGGAAGAGCCGCTGCAAAGGTAATTTTACCCGCAGGCTTCCCTCCACCATCGCTAGAAATAACGGTAGCTAATCCGCTTACAGCAATCGAGTTGGAACGTCGATACCTAAAAGGATCAAGTCTATCATTTTTATCAATAGCATGCTCAGTGGTTTGAGGCACAATTGGTGTAGGCATGCCAAGTAAATGCGTGGCCTCAGTTGAAAAAGTAAAACTACGAATATCAGAAAAAGGCACCTCTCTCCTGCTAACGGTTTTACTTGTTGAAGTAAAACTATCAGATGAGGTTTGATTAGCTGGCTTTGCTTCTGTGTAAGGTTCTTTTACTTCGCGTATTACTACCTGTGGATTTGGGTCAGGCTTAGGGTCAGGCTTAGGATTAGGATTGGGATGTGTATTTGGATCCGTGGGCTCAACAGCTGGGTTTACTGGCTTAACAGCTGGGTTTACTGGTGCACCAGCTTGATCTGGCTTAACAGCTGGGTTTACTGGTGCACCAGCTTGATCTGGCTTAACAGCTGAGTTTACTGGTGCACCAGCTTGATCTGGCTTAACAGCTGGGTTTACTGGTGCACCA
>JBMOFM010000023.1:0-14809 GCA_049318825.1 Alphaproteobacteria bacterium
ATTTCGTCCGTGGTGATAACACAGCTATTTTAGCGCTTGATAACCCCTCAGCTTCTATTTCTGTGCCTAATGGTAATTTATTTGTTGCGGGCAATATTCAATCAGCCAGTTGGATCTATGCGGCCGGTGGGTTGCGTTCACCACAAGTGCAAAATGATAAATTATGCCGTGGGGTTGGCGATACAGTGGTGTGTGATTCACCTTCTATTTTATTAGGTCCACGGGTATGGCGGAACGTTAATCAGCTGGATCTAGAAGGTTGGGGCTCTCGGCGGTTATGGTGTAATGATGATGAAATACAAACCGGCTATTTCTATAATTCAGCCAGTTGGGCTATACAAATCGAATGTCGGAAAATACTATAAGAGAGCATATTGATGCCATAATATTAGAAGTTATGGTCAACGTTTCGAATATTTACCATATTCAGACTGTATTTTAGACAAGAATACCTCCCAAAAAATTCGGGGGAGGGAGAACACAGATTATATAGAGACATGATGAAAGAAAAAACCATTAATAAAAAAGGTGCCATTGGTGGTATCCCAAAGCTGGTAGTAGTCTTCACCATCGCTGATGGCAGTTAAAAGCTAGCCCACATCTTGTGGTAAAGGCAAAATCTTTTTCTCAATCACCGGCCACCATGGTTATCGTAAAAAATTCTACCTAGCCGCGGAACTCAACACGGGATTGAAAAACTCAAGATCCTGTTATCAACATTTATACCATTCGCCTTTCATCATTGACATGATTAGTGTCAATACGCCCTAATCCAAATCAATTTTTTTGGTTTTTTGCTCTTGCTGCACGCGAATGGCTAATTCACGCAGCCGCTCTAATGGCACTTCAGCGGGTGCCCCCATTAATAAATCTTCCGCCCGTTGATTGAGGGGGAAGGCCGTGACTTCACGCAAATTGGGTTCATCCGCTAACAGCATTACCATGCGGTCAACCCCTGGGGCAGAACCACCGTGCGGCGGGGCACCAAATTTTAAGGCCGACAACATGCCACCAAAACGGCTTTCTAATTCTTCTGCACTGTAGCCAGCAAGCGCAAAAGCTTTATACATGATTTCTGGCACATGGTTACGAATAGCCCCTGAGGATAATTCAATACCATTGCACACAATATCATATTGATAGGCTTTAATATCTAAGGGGTTCATATTTTCTAAAGCATCCAAACCACCTTGAGGCATAGAGAATGGATTATGGCTAAAGTCAATTTTACCAGTGGTTTCATCCCGTTCAAACATCGGGAAATCAACCACCCAACAGAAACGGAAAGCATCCTGCTCTATTAATTCCATCTCCACCCCAATGCGGGTGCGGGCAAAACCAGCCATTTTGGCAGCGGCTTCTGGTTGATCGCACACAAAAAATACCGCATCACCGCTTTGGCTATTGGTGGCAAGGCGTAAGGCGTCCAAGGCTTCACTGCTTAAAAATTTGGCAATTGGCCCCTTACCTTCAACCCCTTCAAATAATACATAACCAAGGCCGGGGGCACCTTGTTCTCTTGCCCAATCATTCAATTTATCGAAAAAGCTACGGGGGCGATTGCCAACCTGCGGGGCACGAATAGCGCGCACCACCCCACCTTTTTCAATAATACTGGCAAAAGCCTTAAATGTTACATCCGCACGGGCAAAAACGGCGGTTACATCTTCAATACGCAAGGGGTTACGCAAATCCGGCTTATCACACCCATAATGCAACATGGCTTCATGGTAAGTAATCCGCGGAAAAGGATAAGGGGTAACGATACGGGGCTTACCAGTGGCAAAGGCAGAAAACTCTTCAAACACCCCATGTAATACGGGTTCAATGGCCGCAAAAACATCTTCTTGCGTCACAAACGACATTTCAAAATCCAGCTGATAAAATTCACCAGGGCTACGATCTGCGCGGCTATCTTCATCGCGGAAACAAGGAGCAATTTGAAAATAACGATCAAAACCAGCAATCATTAATAGCTGCTTGAATTGCTGCGGCGCCTGCGGCAGAGCATAAAATTTACCAGGATGCAAACGGCTAGGCACCAGAAAATCGCGTGCACCCTCTGGGCTGGAAGCCGTGAGAATTGGCGTTTGAAATTCTTGAAAGCCTTGCTCTATCATGCGTTTGCGCAAAGAGGCAATCACCGCTGAACGCATCATGATATTACGGTGTAGCTTTTCACGGCGTAAATCCAGAAAGCGATATTTCAGGCGTATTTCTTCGCCCGCATCCGCATCGCTATTCACTTGCAATGGCAGCATTTCAGCCGCAGAAAGCAGAGTCACTTCCTGTAATTTCAGCTCTATGGCACCGGTGGGCAATTTTGTATTCACCGTTTCAGGGGTACGCCCCACCACCAACCCACGCACAGAAATCACCGATTCCAGCCGCAAATTTTCTACCGCTGAAAAACAGGGATTATCCTTATCCACCACCAATTGCGTAAGACCAAAATGATCCCGCAAATCAATAAACAATAAATTTCCATGATCGCGCTTGCGGTGAATCCAGCCGGCCAATCTTGCTTCTTTGCCTACATCCCCAATGGTTAAACCATTGCAATAATGGCTGCGATAAGGGTTTGTACGCACATTGTTTTGATAAGAGGCCAAAGCAGCGACAGACATGAAAATTATCCTAAATCAATAAAAAACAAATCATTATGAAAGAAAAACCACGCTGTTGACTAGAGCCAAAAAACCGCGGCTATAGATGTTGGCTATAGAAAACGCTTCAGCAACAGCATTTCCCCTTCTCCCCCCATCATAAAAATAAAGGAGAAGACTCTTTCTTACTTCTCCTTCTCCCTAGAGGGAGAAGGTAGGGATGAGGGTAAAAACTTTCTATGAAAACCGCTTTTGTGAAAGGGGGGCTGCCGCTAGCCAAGCGAAAAATTAAAGATTTCACCTCTCTAACTCCTTTTGAAGAGCTTTCTATAGCTTGTATTCCTCAAGCGGCACTAAATTGAGCTGCAATTCTTCTGCTTGTAACTGACTATTTTCGTTAAGGCTCAATTTTTCTATACGGTAAGGAAATCTATTCTCATCAGGCGATTCATCAACACGCGTAAAACGGCACCATAAAGCATTGGGCACAATAAAATCACGCAAGCGGTAACCCATCATGCCACAAAAACCATGAAAAACCCCGCCATGCGCCACAATTAAAGGCATAGAACGCCCCTGAAAAGCTGCGCGAAAACCAACCGCGGCGCGCTGGCGAAATTGCTGGCTATTTTCACCTTGTGGGGGGTCAATCCCTTGATGCATGAGGGGCAATACCATATCCCATGGCTGGGCTTCCCATGTGCCTATTTCCTGCTCGCGCAATTCAGGACAGCACACTAAACCAGCTTGCAAATAACGGCTGGCCAATAAGGCCGTGTGACTAGCCCGTTGTAAATGGCTATGAAATACGGTAACGGGCTGATCGGCAAACAAATGGGCGGCCACCTCGGCTGCTTTTTCAGCTTGTTGCCTGCCCAAATCACTCAAAGGGCTATCAAACTTGCCCCCTGCCATGATTTTTTGTTGATTAGCCGTGGATTGCCCATGCCGCAGAAAATAAAATTTCTGCGGCAAGAGATGATTAGGAATCATTTACAATACTCTGGTGCTGCTGGCTTCCAGATTTTCTTGCACAAATTCCCAATTAATTAAATGATCCAAGAAGGTTTGCACAAAATCTGGCCGACGATTCTGGTAATCCAGATAATAAGCATGTTCCCACACATCCACGGTGAGCAAGGCTTTTTTACCATGCACTAATGGCAAATCGGCATTAGCGGTTTTCATGATGGATAATTTACCAGCATCTTCCACCAACCATGCCCAACCACTACCAAATTGGGTAAGGGCCGCTTGCTTAAATTCTTCGCGAAATTTATCAAAACCACCAAAACTCTCGTCAATTTTTTTAGCCAATGTACCCGATGGTGCCCCACCGCCATTAGGTGCCAAGCAATGCCAGAAGAAGCTATGATTCCATATTTGCGCTGAATTATTAAACAGACCAATTTTAGCAGGATCTTTAGCCGCCAATTGAATAATATCAATCAATGGTAGTTTTTCTAATTCGCTATCTTTCACCAAATTATTGGTGTTGGTAACATAGGCAGCATGGTGTTTACCATGGTGAAATTGTAGAGTACGCTCAGAAATATGAGGCGCAAGCGCGTTTTCTGCATAAGGCAGGGTGGGAAGAACAAAAGCCATGATGAAAATTCCTAAAAACTTAAAGTTAACGCGTTAGATATAATCAGAAAAACTTCGGCTTTCAATAGCTTTCAAGCATATATTTTAACAAACCGTTCAAACGGGTCATTCCCTCATCGGTAGCGGTAATGTGCTGCTCATTCACCCATAACAGCCCTTCTTGCTGCAATCTTTCCAGCCGCCCCGATTGTAGCAACACCAAATTATTAGTTAAACTGATCTGATTAAGCCTTTCTATCGCCACCCCTTCTGCTAAACGCAGGCCCATCATCAGGGCTTCCACCCATTGTTCGTGCTCACTCAAATGGGTAATTTCATCCAACCCCACGGGTTGCAATAGCAGTTTTTTTGCCCAATTTTCAGGCACGCGTTGCACTCTGGTGGCCCAAGCATTCAGCCCCCCCTCATGATGAAGCCTTAAGCGGCCATGCGCCCCTGGGCCTATGCCAATATATTCACCATAACGCCAATAAGTAAGGTTATGCCGTGATTCCTGCCCCTTGGCCGCATGGTTGGATATTTCATAACGGGGCAAGCCTGCCTGTTCCAGCATTTCTGCCGTTGCTTGATACATATCGCCCGCCAATTCTTCGGCTGGCATGTGCAGGCGGCCTTGATCGTAGAGCCGCGCAAACGGCGTGCCCTGTTCAATGGTGAGCTGATATAAGGATAGATGGTTAATGCCAAAAGCCAGTGCCTCTTTCAGCTCTGTTTCCCAATCCTTCAGGCTTTGTTGTGGCCGTGCATAAATTAAATCAAACGACATACGGGGAAAGTAACGCAAGGCCAATTCTATGGCTCCCCGCGCTTCCATGGCATTATGCGGGCGGCCTAAAAAACTTAAAGCCTCATCGCGCAGCGATTGCACCCCCAATGATAGGCGATTAACCCCCGCCGCTGCTAACCCTGCAAATTTTTCGGCTTCCACCGATGTGGGGTTGGCTTCTAGGGTGATTTCTATATCATCCACACAGTGCCATTGTTTTTTTATGGTCTCCACCATAAAAGCAACTAACGATACCGGCATTAATGAAGGTGTACCACCGCCAAAAAACACACTACTGATAGTACGGTTGGGTAATAAATATTTGTAATACGCCAATTCACTGGCATAGGATTTTTGCCATTCATCGGGGTTGATGCGCTCGCGTACATGGCTGTTAAAATCGCAATAAGGGCATTTGCTCACACAAAATGGCCAATGAATATAAAGGGCTGTTGTGCCTTGGCTGGTATCGGGCTGTAAAAGGTCAAGATTGAGGATTGTAGCCATCAGATTTTTATCAGGCATTGGGCCGCCAGTAATTCAAAGGCCTTGGTACGATGAGAAAGCTGCTCTTTTAAGTTTGAGGGCATTTCGGCAAAGCTTTGTTGATAACCATCGGGCTGAAACATGGGATCATAGCCAAAACCTTTTGCCCCGCGCATTGGCCAAATTAAGGTGCCCTCAACCCGCGCTTCCACGGTATGCGTATGCCCATCAGGCCAAACAAGAGCCAAAGCCGCCACAAAACAAGCCCGCCAATTTTCTTTGCCTTCTAATAATGCCGCAATTTTGGCCATGGCTGCATCAAAATCACGGGGCACGCCTGCCCACCTTGCTGAATAAATACCCGGTAAGCCGCCCAATGCTTCCACACATAAACCACTATCATCCGCCAAGGCCACCATATTGCTGGAATTAGCCGCTTCTGCAGCTTTTAGCACCGCATTATCAATAAAACTATCCCCCGTTTCCTCGGGTTCTGGCAGCTTTAGGCTGGCGCTATCGCACAAACTAATACCATAAGGCGCAAATAGTGGCTGAAATTCACGCACCTTGCCCTGATTATGGGTGGCCAATAATAAAGATTTTTCAAGTAATTTTCGTGTCATGCGCCTACTTATAAGTACATTGATAATATTAGTCAAAGAGACGTGTTGTTGCTGCTTGCAACTTTATAAAATTTTACTATAATGATTAGGTATAAGATGTGCCGCGCTTCAAAGAAAGTTTTTCTGATGATAGCTGAAGTGAATGTGGTTGCGATTATTAATGTCACCCGCCAATTACTATTGGAAGGGCTGGAGAACCAAGCCATCAGCCATCAACATGTGCATGTTTGGGCGCAGGATGTAATGGATGCGCTGCATGGAAAACGGCAAGAATCACCACACACCATGCTGGAAACGCTAGGGGCATGGGTAGGAAAAACCGAAGAAGAAGTGGCCACAGCGTTGCAACAATCCCATCATCAGGCCAATAAACCCAGCGCCCATGAGTTTGAAAAAATTTTACAACAGAAACCCAGTGCAATAAAATCCAATCAATCAGCCTTGGCGGCTAACATACCCAGTTTTTAGTGTATTTTATATAATTTAGTTGACAATAAGATTAAATGGTATTATATGATAATTGTAGCTCGTTTTGAGTCCCCCTTGTAGTAAAACTTATACCATACAAAACAATGTTTTGTATGGTTTTTTATTGACTTATTGTTGAAGAGATTGGATGAATTATTTCATCGACAGCATTGATTATTTTGTATAAAATACAACCAACTACAATTGTGATATGGAAGGAAAATAGCATGGCCGACACTAAAGGCACTCAGGGTACTGGCGCTGTAATTTCTGTTCCACAATTCACCATACCGGTTTTTAATAGCACCGGTGCTACTTCCACCTCTATTGAAGCGAATCTTGAACAGGCAGGCATTATTGTTAGTGAAGATAAGCCTGAGGAAGCAGCAGAGGCGAAACAGGCGCGTATTAACCGTTGGCAATTATTGCTTGATAATGAACGGGCACAAGAGAGTGCACGCATTGCAACAGAGGCTGCTCAAAATGATGATATAATATTTCAACAGCAATTATTACAACAATTATTACGGCTTTGTACCAATGTACAAAAAGATGCCGCTCAATTAACCGCGGAAGTACAGCAAAAAATCAGTGATGTTACGGTGCTGAATAGCCAATTGGATGAAGCGGTTAAAGTTGTTGCAGAAAAAGTAGAAACCAACCCTCAAGCCATTATGGCTAATAAATTTCTGGAACGAGCACAAAAACAAGTAGAAAATTTTGAAACCACCCAAGCTAAAACAATTGAACGGTTGCAAAACCAGATTCAACAATTAGATGAGAAAATTGCTGAGAACCCATCTTCGCCTGAATTGCAAGCCAAACAGGAAAAATATATCAAAGCCTTAGAAGCCGTTGAAGCGGGGCAAGCCCATCTTGATATACGCTCGCTGCTGCGCGATAGTGGTTATAGAGCGGATGATTTATTAGAATCGCTGAAAAATAATGAGCAGTTACGCTCTTATTTCAGTAAAGATGACCTCGGCATTCTACAAAATTTATTAAAAGATACTAATCATCACCTCATATTAAGCAATGAGGGTATGGAACAAACACATCTGAAAGATGCTGATTATGCCCGCAGAACTGTTGAAATGCAATATTCTGCAGCTGAAGACAGAAAACGGTTAGGACAGTTAAATAATGCAAAGCAACAGGTAGCGCAAACACTTGAAAATGCGGCCGCTCATCCTGCGCCAGATTTTGCCGCCCACATTGCCAACCCCGAGGTTAGTTTCAATCAACTGCAAGATGGTGTAAACGCTTTGCAACAGGCTATGGATCAATTTCGCCAACAAAATGCAGGCTTATTGAATTTGAATGTTGCAAGTATTATCGATCTTGTACAAGGTAAACCCAAACCAGATGCACCGCAGCCAACAATAATAACCGCGCAAACTTCAACAAAATATGCCACAAAACCCACGGTAGGGTAAATCAACCGTTTATTTTAAGGGCAGGAAGGAAAAAAATTGTTTAGTTTTCTTGAGTTTCTGCCCACCGTGCCAGAAATAACCTTGTTGGATGTTGGGGCCGCTGCCTCTGATCAACAATTAGCCTCGGATCCATTTAACAAGTTACTAGCGCAGCCTTCAGTAACCGTGATTGGTTTTGAGCCCTATTTGCCAGCCTGCGAGGCGCGGAATAAACAGGCGGCAGATAGCCATTATTATTTGCCATATTTTATTGGTGATGGTAGTAAACGCACCTTTTATCAATGCAAAAACCCCCTCACCTCTTCACTATACAAGCCTAATACTGAGCTGTTATCTTATTTTCAGCAAATGGAAGAAATCCAAGTAGCCTCCAGCTATGAGGTACAAACCAAACGGTTGCAAGATATTGAGGAAGTCACCCATTGCGACATTATAAAAATTGATGTGCAAGGGGCAGAACTGGATGTACTGAAAGGCATGGGTAAAAAATTATTAGCTGAAACCCTTATTGTGCATGCCGAGGTTGGATATATTCCCATTTATCACGACCAACCCTTATTTAGCGATGTGGATCTCATGCTGCGCCAGCAGGGTTTTTATTTGCATCGGTTTCATAAAAATTTCTCGCGGCAATTCAAACCATTAAAACTTAATAATACTGCTTATAGCGGTGGCAGCCAGCTTATGTTTGCAGAAGCTGCTATTTATGTTAAAGACTTTACCCGTTTTACAGCGTTGCCTGCCGAAAAATTATTAGCCCTAGCATGGGTATTACATGATATTTATGGCTCTGTGGATATGGTATGTGTGGTATTAAAGGCCCTTGATCAGATTTCTGGCAGCCATTATCAGCAACCCTATATCGATCGTTTGCGTAAGGAAAAAATCACAAGGTGACAACAGAACAATCTATTACCAATAAAACATCCGGCCAAACTGTTATTCTGGGTTCAGATCATGCCGGTGTGGGCTTGAAAAAATCTATTGCTAACCTTTTGGGTAAATTGGGCTGGCAAGTACAAGATGTTGGAGCCTACGACCAACAAGCCGTTGATTATCCTGATGTTGCTAAATCCTTAGTGGAAAAAGTATTAAGTGTGCAAACCATGGGCGTATTGATCTGCGGCAGTGGTATTGGTATGAGCATGGCCGCCAATCGCTATAAGGGCATTCGCGCGGCCTTGTGTCATGATGTAACCTCTACTCGGCTATCTCGCCAACATAATAATGCCAATGTACTGGTATTAGGAGCAAGATTATTAGGCGAAGATACTGCTTTAGACATGGTGGAAGTATTTTTTACAACCCCAGCGGATAATGGCGAACGCCACCAACGCCGCATTGCCAAAATGGATGAGATTGGTTAAAATCTGTCTCGATATTTGCTTATACCACTCAATGAAAGAGATTTTCAGCCATGGCCGCGCAAGCACAAATTAAAACTCCATCACAAGCCCAAGGTTTTTTTGAATCCCCCCTTGCTAAAGCAGATCCTGCTATTCAAGCGGTTTTGAATGCTGAATTGGGACGCCAGCAAGAAGGCATTGAGCTGATTGCCTCGGAAAACATTGTTTCGTTGGCAGTGTTGCAAGCTCAAGGTTCTGTTCTTACCAATAAATATGCTGAAGGCTATTCAGGTAAGCGTTATTATGGTGGTTGCGTTGAAGTGGATGTTGCTGAAAATCTAGCCATTGAACGTGCCTGCTCACTTTTTGGTACTGCTTTTGCCAATGTCCAGCCACATTCAGGGGCACAAGCCAATCAAGCCGTGTTTCTGGCCTTATTACAACCGGGCGATACTATTTTGGGCATGGGCTTACCCGCTGGTGGTCACTTAACCCATGGCGCTGCCCCTAATCTTTCAGGCAAATGGTTTAAGGCTATTGCCTATGGCGTGCGCGCTGAAGATGGCTTAATTGATTATGATGCCGTGGAAGCCTTGGCACTGGAACATAAACCTAAGCTGATTATTGCTGGCGGTTCTGCTTATGCAAGGGTGTTAGATTTTGCTCGTTTCCGCTCTATTGCGGATAAGGTGGGCGCCTATTTAATGACCGATATTGCGCATTATGCTGGTTTGGTAGCTGCTGGTGTATATCCTTCACCCGTGCCTTATGCGCATATTGTAACCACTACCACCCATAAAACCTTGCGTGGCCCACGCGGTGGAATGATTTTAACGAACGATGCAGACCTAGCCAAAAAAATTAATTCAGCGGTTTTCCCCGGATTACAAGGCGGGCCACTAATGCATGTTATTGCCGCTAAAGCCGTGGCCTTTGGTGAAGCATTACAGCCTGAATTCAAGAATTACGCAGCATCGGTGATTAGCAATGCCAGAGCATTAGCCGCTACCTTAAAAAATGGTGGTGCGGATATTGTTTCTGGCGGTACCGATAGCCACATGGTGCTGGTTGATCTTCGCCCATTAAAAATTACTGGTAAAGCAGCAGAAGCTGCCTTGGAAGAAGCTGGCCTAACCTGCAATAAAAATGCCGTACCGTTTGATCCAGAAAAACCAGCCACCACCTCTGGCATTCGTTTAGGAACACCAGCTGGCACCACCAGAGGCTTTGGAGAAGCTGAATTTATTAAGGTAGGGGAAATGATTTTGGATGTGTTGAAACATATCAACCAACCAGAATTACCAGCTGTAACAGCACGGGTGAAAACAGAGGTGCAAAAGCTTTGCGCTGCTTTCCCCATTTATCCTACCTTATAATTTAACCAATTTATGTTAGCTCATGCGCTGTCCATTTTGTGCGTTTGAAGATACACAGGTAAGAGATTCCCGCTCGGCGGATGATGGTTCTGTCATCCGCCGTCGGCGTTCTTGCAACCAATGTGGTGGACGTTTCACAACATTTGAGCGCGTGCAATTACGAGAATTGGTGGTCATAAAATCAGGAGAACGGCGCGAAAATTTTGATCCCGAAAAACTGCGTCGCTCCATGGCTATTGCGCTACGCAAACGCCCTGTTTCTTCTGAAACCTTGGATAAGGTGGTGAATGCTATTATCAGGCAGCTTGAATCTTCTGGCGATTCCGATATTCCAGCCGGCATGATTGGTGAAAAAGCCATGGATGCCTTGGCTCAGCTCGATCAGGTAGCCTATGTGCGCTATGCTTCTGTTTATCGTAACTTCCGTGAAGCAGCAGATTTCCAAGATTTCTTGGATAGTCATGGCCTAGAACGGGATGATAATAATCCCCCCAAATAATGCCATCGCTTCCTCTTTTTTATTCGATGGCGTATGCCTAAGGCAGCGACATGCACGCCATCAATGGTTCACTAATTTTACCCTTTTACGTTTTTCTTTTCCCATTCTTCTGCCATTAATTTATGACGAATTTTGCCATTAGGGGTACGAGCTAAGCCGTTGGGTCGTTCGTCAATCGCTGCTATATGAGCAAGGCTTGCATCCGCTTTTCTTAAGGCAGCCAAGCAAAGCTGTAGAAAATTATCGGGCAATAACTCTTTTGCTTTTACCACAATCACCGCCCTGCTGGATTTATCCACGCCAATCACGGCCAATTCTTCTACTATTTCTCTAATTGTTTTATCGGCCAACAACATAGCTTCCATCGCCGTGGAGCTGGTTTTAATGCCGTTAATATTAATAGCATTATCCGCCCGCCCTGCCGATTGGTAATAACCATGGGGAAAAACATGTAAAATATCCCCATGTTCGCGCAATATATCCCCATTTGCTGTTTGAAAACGATGTGGATATTTCTCTTGATGCGAATAATTCAGTAAATGGCGAGAAAGCCCCATGGGGGGTAAAGATTTTCCTTTCACTGAAATTACTATTGCTACCTCCCCTTCCGCATAATCTACAATATTATGCTCATGGCGTGGCTGGCAAATATTGGTGCCTAATGTTGGGGTACTGAATAAGGTAGGGGCTGCTGGCTGCAATAAACTATTGCTTATATAGGCGCCGCCAATCTCTGTGCCTCCCATATATTCAATCACGGGCACAAACCCCTCCACCAACGACATTAAATAAAAATAACTCGCACTATTGGAAGGTGAACCACTGGAAGAAAAACATTCAACCGATGAAAAATCTAGGCCACGCATCACATCCCCATTATTCCATGCATCGGCAATGGCTGGCACTAAACCCACCACATTAATTTTAGCCTCTTCAATAAAACGGCCAAATCCTTTTCGGGTTACCGCACCACCATAAAGGGCATAGGCTGAACCATTAAAATGTGCAGCCACCACGCCCCAAAAACTCATCATCCACCCCCATTCAGTGGGCCAACATAAGCTTTTTCCTTGCCCTAAATTCTGATGAAAATGCCCATCCACGGCAGCTTTTAGCAAGGTTGATGGATACCAAGGAATGGCTTTAGGCGCTTTAGGTTTTTCGTCTTGCTCTAAACCCATAGAGGTGGATGAGGAAAAAATAACCGCTACCATATCCTGTTCTGTGATAGAGCACGCTTGAAATTTTTCTGAAGAACCCGCTATAAACTCGCTCAAACTTTTATCTTGTGGTCGCAACAACGATAATTCTTCTTGCTGCGCCAACACAATACAGTCAGGGGCTTGTGGTAAGGCAGCAATATGTTGATATAAAGCTTCGCCGCGGCTGCCTTTATAGAAATCTTGGGTAAAAATCAATTGAGGCAGTGGGTTGAGTTGTTCTAATCGTAAAGCGAGTTCAGCGGGCTTAAAGCCGGGTGTAAACCCTACCGCCACAGCCCCAATTTTCCATATGCCATATAAAATAGCCAAGCTGGTAGGGTGCATGGGAATATCCATGCCAATAAAATCGCCTTTTTTTATTCCATGATTTTGTAAAGCATTGGCAATTTTATTGCTTTCCCGATCAAGAAATTCAAAATTATAATATTCAATAGCAGAATTTTCATCCCCTCGCCAAATGATGGCCACGGCCTCTGGCTCATTATTTTTTAGTGCCCACTCTGCAGGGTTAAATAATGCACCCGGCAGCCATTGCGGTGCTAGTGGATCTTCTCCCTTGCATAGGCTGTAAGGCGTTAAAGGGTAACCATTATGAAAATTAAGGTTCAAACGCTGTAAGGCATGGCACCAAAAAGCCCGTGAATCAGTAATAGACCAATCATATAATTGCTTGTAGCCAGTAAACCGAAATTCACCCAAACTTTGATGAATATTGGTATAAGCATTGGCATCTGCCTGCCATAGCATGGGGTAACCGTAATTCTGGTGATTCCAACCAGCAAATATGGCATCATATAACAATGTTTTACCTGCTTTGGGCCAATTGGGCTTAATGATATGCAAGCGCATCTCGTGCCATAAGGCTTGCATGGCTTCATGCTGCTTGGCTTCAGTTAAGTTGGCAAAATCAAGCTCAGTAATTTTTCTAGCCAGAAGATCATGCAAGGCAGCAGCATTCTCTAGCCCCGTTTGCACTATATCTTCTCTATCTGGTAAGCGCATTACCCACCTCCCCTATTATAATTTTCTATATTTTTAGGAAAGGCTAATCCAGAAATTCTAGAAAAACAAAGGAAATAAAAATACTCTTAGTCAGAAGACTCTCAAATTTAGCAGGTCTAGTATAAATATAACCTACACATGAAGAGCGGCCATCACCGGTTTTATGCTACCTGTTCTTTGCTTTTGTGGTTGGTTGAACTGATTACTTAAAGAAAATGCAAATTTGGGGGGTAAATCAATCGCCCACCTTACACCTTCCACATCATTAAATTTTACCGCATCCATAATGGCCTGAAAAAATCTAGCATCTTCAATATTGGCGCCAGAAAAATCAGCGTAAGAAAGGTCGGTTCTGGATAATATAGCCCGCCGCAAGCTGGCTTGTTGTAAATTAGCCCCGCGCAATATTGAACGGCGCAAGCTACAGGCCGATATATTGGCCTGACGTAAATCAGCATAGGAAAGATCTGCATCCCAAACATCAGCACTAGCTAAACTAGCACCCACCATGTTGGCATGTTCTAATGTTGCCCACGCCAATTTGGCGCGATAAAAATTAGCCCCGCGCAAATCGGCACGATAAAAATCAGCGCCGCGCAAATCGGCACCAGAAAAATCAGCGCCGCATAAAATTGCTCCCCTGAAATCGGCATTAATAGCAGTTCCCCCCACTATAACAACGCCAGAAAGGTTTTTGTAGGAAAAATCCGAGTTACTCAATGAATCCCGATAGCGGGACATATAGGCGATAATCTCTTCTTGTTTCCCACCCATGGCAACTCCTTTTTACTGGTAATTAACAACAACAATAGATATATATTTGATAATATAGCTGTGAGGCAGCAATCATTTACTGGCAACCTCCTGCGCCGCCATTTCGCTGAGCTCAAGCCAACGGGTTTCTAAACCGTCAAGCTCTATCATGGCTTCACCCAATCGTTGCGATTTCTCAGCAAAATCGGTTGGGTTTTTGCTATAGAACGCAGGGTCGGCTAACTGCTTTTTTAAGTTTTCTATTTCCAGTTCTCTCTGGCCAATTTTTTGTGGCAATTGTTCCAATTCATAGCGCAGCTTAAAGCTCATTTTTTCTAGCTTTTTGGGTGGCTGAATAATTGTTTGGAAATGATTATCATTGCCTACATTTTGTTGAGCCGCTTTCTTTTTTTCATCGCGCTCAATAGTTTTTCTGGCTGCTAAATAATCGGTATAACCACCAATATGGTTATGGATAATACCATCCCCTTCAAAGGCTAGAACCTCCGTCACCGTGCGGTCAAGAAAATCACGGTCGTGGCTTACCAAAATTAAAGTGCCGTTATAATCTGCCAATAATTCCTGCAACATGTCTAAAGTATCCATGTCCAGATCGT
>JBMOFM010000024.1:0-14331 GCA_049318825.1 Alphaproteobacteria bacterium
TGTTGGCGTGGTTGGGGTCGCTGTTGGCGTGGTTGGGGTCGCTGTTGGCGTGGTTTGATTAAGGGTAGAGGCTGCCCATACAGGCTGCAGTGCTGCTAATGAAAGCACACATAAAACAGAAAAAAATTGCAGCCTATAATCATGTGTTTTTGCCATTTTCTTCACCTGTTTTTATATATCTTGCAACCATTAAACCAACAAACCTTATCATTTTTCTAGCATTGCTTGCATGGCGGTGCTGTAACCATATAATCCTCTGGTTTTTTTGAACCCCACCCTAAAGCGGCGGGAGGAATAGCCCGCGCCGGCCCACCAGCGGCATCAGTTTCACTGCCTTTTATCTGCAAACCAGTTTGCATATCTTTTGTTTTGAGAATATCTTGCGGTTTGGCATAAACATTAGCCCCACCACCAGGCAAAATTGCCCCCAAATTACTACCAATTTGTCCCGGAATAGAATTAATCTGCGCCGCAATAGAAGCCAAATTGCCATATACTTGTGAAAATGCCTGATTAACCATGGCGCACACCTGAGACATGATTTGCTGCAAAACAGCTTGCATGATCTGATCGAAAATAACTTGGGTGATGCTGATACTAACAAAGGGGGATGATAATTTACCCACAATATTATCTAAGCAACCCAAAAATTTTGATTGGTTTTGTTGCGCTGTTTTTGAAGCTCCCTGCCCTATGCCTGTATTACCTTTATTTTCCGATTCACCGCCCAAGGTTTGGGTCGCCAGCACTGTGCGGTTCAAACTGAGGGCTGTCATCATTTTTTGAGCGGCCACCTGATCTTCTTTCAAACACCCCACCAGATTATCCGACGCAACACTTGGAGCAGCTGGACCGGCAGAAGCCCCCACTGTCATTGCCCTCATATTAGTGGCAACAGTAGAAGGACACAACAATAATGCCATGATGGCAAGCCTTTTACAAAGATTCATGATAAGCCCACACCAATCTTTAACAGGTTCTTAGAAAAAAATTACCCCTGGGCAATGAACCCGAATACTCAACCAGAAGCGTCATGCATTTGCACCATAGTATTTTAACAGCAAAAGTATTTTAACAGCAAAAAAAAGCCAATTTTTTAAATCTTAATTCAGGCAATATGAATATACCAGCGATAATATATTTATTAATTTCAAGATATAAAAAACTCAAACTCAATCAATAATTTATAGAAATGCTGCAACTAACAGGTTGTAAAATATTAACCCAGTTCGCCGATGTTGTCTATAAAATATAACTAAAATATTTTTTCTTTTTATGGAAATTCACTACCATTTTTTCTTATATGATTTCGAATATTTATGTGTTACCATTATGAAATTAATGTAAGAATGACAAGGAAATATCAATAAATTTTCCCTTGGTTTTTACTAAACAAGTGACGGCAGGAGACAATGAATTATCAGGCGAGTCCGCAAGGCTCATCACCAGTGAAGCAACAGGCTGAAACAAGTGCATCTGGCAGCGAACAGAGCGGTGAGCCGCTCAGTAGCGAGCCTCTCGAATCTCCGTTAATAACAACGGTTACCCCCACGCCTCCAATAGCAGAGCCCTATGCTTACGCGCCGGCGCAGCCGGTAAAATCTTCTTCTGAATCTTTTTTTGGGCGTATTGTTAGCGTTTTTCGCTTGCTGAACAATCCAAAATTACTTGACAGGCTGCAAGAATTTAGTGACGAAGAGAAAAAATCTGAACATTGGCACCCACAAGCCAATGATGTTTTATCCGGAGTCATCAGTTCACAAAAGCTCACCGTGAGCGATGTGATGACCCCCCGTGCAGATATTAAAGCCATTCCGGCCGATACCTCATTAGAAGGGATGTTGGAAATAATGGCCGACGCCCCCCACAGCCGTTACCCCATTTATCAAGATTATGAAGATGATGTGATTGGTATTGTGTATGTAAAAGATATTTATAAAATTCTGGCGGGCAAAGAAAAGTTTGATCTCAAAACCTATACTCGTCATGTAGCGGTGGTTGCCCCTTCTCTACCGTTGATGGATTTACTATCGGAATTTCGCCAATTTGGTACACAAATTGCCCTAGTGGTGGATGAATATGGCGGCATTGATGGGCTGGTAACCCTTGAAGATTTATTAGAAGGGATGATTGGCGATATTGGCGATGAAACCCCCATTGATCATGTGGCGTGGCATGAAAGAGCCGATGGCACTATTTTGGTGGATGGCCGGCTGGATATTGAAGAATTTGAGCAGAAAATGGGTACTGTGTTCAGTGAAGATGAAAAAGAAGATTGTGAAACATTAGGCGGCATGGTGGCTTCGCTAGCTGGGCGGGTTCCGCTATCGGGAGAATCGGTACAGCACCCCCGCCATGGCTTCACCTTCGATATATTAGAGGCCGATACACGGCGAATAAAAAAATTATGTGTGCGCAAAAATGCTATGCAACACAACCGAATAGCCCATAAAGTAGTTTCTGCCTAATTTGATAGGGATGATACTAAAGGGTTGTTGTATCACGGCTTAATGGTTGTTATGCAAGAGGCATAAAACAATCTGTTGATGTGCGCCATGTCTCTTTTACATAAAATACGCCTATTCGCCTCTGGCCAGCAACAATCAGGCACCTTAAAAACTTGGAATTGGGGCTATAAAGGTTTTTTAGGGTTATTTCTTGCGGGTGCTATGGCCAGCTTGGCCCTACCGCCAATTTTTTTTATACCCTGTTTATTGCCTGGGTTATGGCTGGCGTTAGCGATGGCTAATAGTGCCCCCACGCCACGCACCGCCTTTTATATTGGCTGGTGTTATGGATTTGGTTTTTATGTGTTTGGGCTTTATTGGATTGCAGCCGCCCTTTTTACCGACATCAAGCAATATTGGTTTTTTTTGCCACTCTCTATTGTTGGCTTGCCTGCCATTTTAAGCCTTTTTCATGGCGCCGCTTTTTATGTGTGGCATCGTTATTATCGTAAAGCGGTAGGAGCCAGCAAATGGTTGGGCATAGCCTTATTACTGGCAGCGGCTGAATGGCTGCGCGGCCATGTTTTTACCGGTTTTCCATGGAATTTATTGGGATATAGCGCCTTAGCCATACCTTCCTTGGCACAAACAGCCTCTATTACTGGTGTGTATGGGCTGAGCTTAGTTTTGTATGTGTTGATTATTCTACCCTTTATCTGGCTAGATAAAATAATTGCCCGTACCACCCGTTTACTCTGGTTTATTGCCCCCGCTCTATTGCTGACGGGTGGGCTGTTATGGGGGAATAACCGGCTGGAACAAGCGGCATTAACCGCAGAAAATTATCCCAATATCAGGCTAAGGCTGGTGCAGCCCAATATTGCGCAAGAAACAAAATGGGATCAAGAAAAGCTGATGCAACATTTCAAGCATTTGCTGGCGCTTTCTGTGCCCGATGCCCCCGAACGGGGAACCCAGAACATTGTGATTTGGCCAGAAACTGCCGTACCCTTTATGCTGGAAACCCAAGATTCGGTGCGCCAAACCATTGCCAAAAAAATTGGCACGGCCACTTTATTGGCTGGCGCTTTCCGCCAAGAAGATCCACCACTAGACGCCGCCGGCACCTTAAAGCGTGCCACCCCCTTATATTATAATAGCATGATCGCCCTGCAAGGCACTAATGTGGTGGGGCATTATGATAAATCGCACCTTGTGCCCTTTGGTGAATATGTACCATTGCGCCGTTATTTGCCCCTATCGCTTATTGCCTATGCCCCTGGGGATATGGCAGAGGGCAGCGGCCCTACCACCATCAGCTTAGAAAAATTACCCTCTTTCAGCACCCTTATTTGTTATGAAGCCATTTTCCCCGGCGCTGTTACCATGCATGGCCAGCGACCTGATTTTTTGGTTAATCTCACCAACGATGCGTGGTATGGAAAAACGGCGGGGCCGCATCAACATTTTCACATTGCTAGAATGCGCGCCATTGAAGAAGGCCTACCACTGGTAAGGGTGGCCAATACTGGTTTTTCTGGCATTATTGACCCCGTGGGCAATATCGTAGAAATCACCCGCTTATTTGAAGAAGTGGCCATAGAAGCACCCCTGCCCAAACCCTTGCCGGCTACCTTGTATTCTCGTTTCGGCGATGCCTTGTTTTTGGTAATAATGTTACTATTTTTTGTTCTCGGCCAAATAGGCAATAAAAACACATTCCCCTCATTATTCAAAAAGTGATAAATATAGACATTTAGATAAATTAAATTGTAAATTGCAGTAGGACTTCGCGTAATGGTTGAAAAGATATCCCCCCTCCCCAATGACATCAAATCCCCAAGTGACACCAAGGATGAGGGAATAATCAAAAAAAAGAAAGTCGGTGGCCGTAAAAAAATTGAAACCCCTAGCCCGATTGATGTGCATGTGGGTAAACGGGTAAGGCTGCGCCGCACCATGATGGGCATGAGCCAAGAAAAATTGGGCGATGCGCTGGGTCTCACCTTTCAACAGGTACAAAAATATGAGCGGGGCGCCAACCGTATTGGTGCTTCTCGGCTGTTTGATGTGGCCAATAGCTTGGATGTGCCTGTTTCTTATTTTTTTGAAGAAATAGCTTACGCACAAGGTGGGGCTATACCAGAACAAACACCCGCTCAATATGGTGGTTTTGCAGAAAATGGGCAGCAAGCCGCTTATGAAAGCGACCCCATGGCCAAAAGAGAAACCTTAGAATTGGTGCGTGCCTATTACCGCATCACCGACCCATTACAGCGCAAAAAGCTGTACGAACTGGCCAAAGCAATGGGCGGGGACGAAACAAGCGATAACGATAAAAAATAATACCCCACTATTACGCCCCCCACCTGCCCTTAAACCGCGTGGGGGAGCGTATAGTTTTTTCTTTTATGAATTGCTCTTTAATCTTGCAGTTGTTGCAACAGGGGTAGCAATAATTGGTCTGGTTTTTTGGTGCAGAGTTTTTGCAGGCGTTCCAGCCTTACATCCACCTTATTAAACACCAGAATTTGCTCTTGCTTCAGGCCTTTTAACCAGCCATCGATCCAATAAGAAATCCAAGGATAGGATCCATCCATCAGATCAGCGCAGGTGAAATTATTTATATCTTCCCCTTCTGCGCCAGCTTCTGCGGTTTTTATAGGCATTGCCACCCATATTAGCAACAATAATAGCATAAAGAATTGTTTCATGATCTCATTTCTCTTGAAGTCCACACGACATCGTAGGAATAATAGAGAAACATCAAAAAATATATCGAATTATTCATGGCAAAACTTATTTTACTTCGGCACGCAAAAGCAGTTTCCAATTGGCAAGAAGCGGCGGATAACCACCGCCCCCTCACCGAAAATGGCGTTAATGCAGCCATTAAGCTGGCTGGCTTTATGCGCCGCCACGATTATTTTCCCACCATGGTGATGGTATCGCCGGCACAACGCACCATTGCAACATTCAGTCATTTATTGATTAATATGGCGGCTACCTTGCCAGAAAACAGGGTATGGTGTCCTCATATTGAGGTAAAAAGTGACCTGTATAGCAGCGATGAAATAGCCCTGCTGCAGATGATCCGCGCGCAAAGCACCGAATTTTTGATGGTGGTTGGCCATAACCCCACCATGCATGGCATGGCGATTCAGCTATGTGCTAACCCTAATGAACCGCCCGCCAGAGCCATGAGCCAACATTTCCCCCCTGGTAGCATGGCGGTGTTTGATTTGGATGGCCCTCTCTCCCGCCTGCAGCTTTATGGGGCAAGGCTAGAACAATTTATAACCCCCGCTATGTTGGATGAACAAATCTAGGGTCAGGATTCTGTGGCATTAACCAGATAGAGAGCTTTTATTAACCAAACAGGAAATTCTTTTTGCCATACTGAAATAAGAATGATGCAAAAGGAATTTCATGAAAAATTGCCGCCATTTTCGTTTTTCTGCATTTATTTATCCGGTGGCTGGTTTTTGCTTGCTGGTTTCTTGTTCAGCCGATAAGCCCGCCAATAAATTAAGCCCTCAGCATTCGGTAGAATTAACTAAAAAAGCCATTCATGACGATATAAACGCCAAAACTATTGCCGTGGCTTTTGAAGATGCCAGCGATTACGCCCTTTATTATCAAAGTGCCGATAAATTATTTCAAGCCGCTTTTGCTGGCATTAATGCTATTGAACCCGCCATAGAGCTAAAACAACAGAATGAACAATATGTGCTGCATATTAATAATATGCCGGTGAAACAATGGCCATTATTAAAATCAATGGTTGATGGCACTCAAAAAACCGACAATACAAGCTATTGGGCCAATAATCTGGCTGAAGCCTTAAAATTAATTGGCGCACAATCCTACCGCGAGGATGATCAATTGCTCAATGCCGCTTTTCAAGGCATGTCCACAGGCCTAGATGCCAAAAGCAATTATCACCCCCCCACCAAAGCCAGTGAAGCACGCGATAAACGCTTTGGCTATGCCGGTGTGGGGCTGGAAATTACCGCGATTGAAACCACGGGGAATGCCTCTTTCAAGGTGAAGTCCACGCCCGATAATAACCCCGTACTGGCCGCCTATGATGGGGTGGATGGAATATATATTACCCATATTAATGGTCAGGAATTAAAGGGATTATCCCCGCAGCAAGCCAATAATTTGCTGCGCGGCAAGGTGAATAGCACTGCATCCGTCACATTTTATAATCAACGCATTCATAAACAGCGCGAATTGAAACTGGTGCGGTTTCAGCAATTTGAACCCAGTGTTTTTTGGGAAAAGCAAGGCAAGGTGGGGGTTATAAAAATCAGCCGCTTTAGTGCACAAACCTCGCAAGAATTGCATGAAATATTGGCCAATATAGAAAAAAACTCTGCCGATATTCACTGGTTAATGTTGGATTTACGCTCTAATCTTGGCGGCTTGTTAGAAGAAGGGGTAAAATCCGCCAGCCTATTTTTAGAAGGCAAGCATGTGGTGGTGGATGTAGCCGGCCGGCACCCTGAAAGCATTCAACATTTTGATAATAGCGATATAAAAAGCTTTCAAGCGGCCTATCATTTACCCATGGTGGTGGTGGTGGATGGTAATACCGCCTCATCGGCTGAAATTATGACCGCTGCCTTGCAAGATAATGGCCGTGCCACGGTAATTGGTACGGGTTCATTGGGTAAGGGCAGCGTACAAACCGTGATTGATTTACCCAATGGCGGCGAATGGTTGATGACATGGGCTTTAATTTACCGCGCCAATGGCGAGTTATTGGATAAAAAGGGCATTACCCCAGATCGCTGCTTGATGAATGCCCATGAAAAAACAACCAAACGTGGGAATATTCAACCTGCTAATTTTACCCCCCTGCCCCCCAATATACAAGCTTCCTGCCCAAGGGGGGATATGAGCGCCCTTACCCTTACCTCGCTACTACAACGCGCCGCACAATAATAAATAACGAGAATATCTTGATATTTTTTACTTATACCTATAATATTTTCAAAAAAATAACAAGAGATGCTCGGTGTCGGATTATTTACACATAGAAAATTTAGTGGGTTTATTGGCAGAGGCTACATTAGAAAAAATTGCGCCTGATTCCAGTAATTATGAAACCGTGATAGAAGATACAACCGAACGGGTTTCAACATTTATTGCCGCCATCACCCACCCCGATTTAACCTCTCGCGATACATTTGGGCCGTTTTCTAAAAGAATGGCCTTAGCTTTTGGGGTAGAAGCTGCGGGAATTGAAGCCCTTGCCCATCATATCAAAGATCAAGTGGGGAATAATAGCGGCAGTGCCGTATTTGCTGAAGAGCAGATAAAAAAAATTGTGATCGATGCGATTGATCAAGCCTATCATTACCAACCACCCCTATTGGCAGAAAAACAGGCTGATATTCGTCAAGAATTGCAGGCAATGATTAACAGCGCCGCCCAGCCTATTCAAGCATCTGAAACTGATAATCTTTCCAGTAAGGATATTGTGCTCCACATCAACCGCCGCCAATGGCAGTTTCCTAGGGGGTACACCCTCTATGCCCAGCATGGCTGGATTCCACCCGCCTTAATGGGGTGGATGATGTGATGAGCGGCGGGGTATTTCATCTTGAGCATTATTCCTACAAAGGGATGGGTGGTTACAAGGCCGGTATGCCCATCACCCCAGAAAATTTGGAACGCGTGGCCATGAATAGCCGCGATGATAATCTCTATTATAGCCATAATAGCAATAATGATACGCGCAGCTATATGGTGGGTTATCTTTTTGGGGTAAAAACACCCGCGGGCCAAGAATTGAATATTGATGCCCATGGCATGGAGTTTGACATTGAACGGGCAGAAGGCACCATAGCCCAATTTGGGCCTATATTATGGCAAGTACCCAATGGAACAGTGCAAGATGTTACTGAATTTTTCTGGCAACGGGTTCATTTTTTAAGTGAAGAGGCGCTCAATCACCAAGAAAGGGGCTATAGCAAGGTACAACTCCCCAATTTTACTGGTGGCCAAGAAGATTTTACTGCCATTGCCATAGAAAAAACCGCCGATATAAAACTAAACACCAGTGGTTTGAAGAACCTGATTGCCAACCCGCTGGATGGTTTGGTCACCAGCCAAGATCGTTATCAAAAAAGCCCTGTTGCCAATAGGCTAGTACAGCAATTGCGGCAAATAACTGGCGCGCAACAGATAGAAAACTTAGTGAGACCGCCCGCTGATGCCTTAAGTAAATTTACTTTTGCTGATAAAGATGAAGCCTATAAGGGCAGAAAAATATTAGAAACCGCCTTATCTAATAAGTTTTCTTATTATGTTTCTACTATTATTGATGATATAGGCGAGAATTATTTTTATGTAACGAAACAATTGCAGGGATATTTTGGCGCTAAAGCCCCCAATTTTCATGGGCTAGAGCGCATGTTGGGCAAGCAGGGCGAGGCCGTGGATGAACAGCTGATTGACTACCACACCAAGCTGTGTTTCACCTCACGCGAAAAAATGATTGCCGCTATTGAAATATTGACACGCGATGATGAGGCTATTATCAACCCGCTCAACATATTGGCGAGGGGGCATGATCTTTATCTCACTGGCCAGATTAACCATCAACATCTACAAGCTATTTGGCAACGGGCAGAAAACCCGCTGGTGGCCGTTGCGCTACCGCAAGCATCTAGCCCACTACAACCAGCTTTCGCCAATAATATTCCAGCCCCTACCCCAGAGCGTGAATTTGATTATTCTTCTCGTACTGGTACACGGTACGCCCTACGATATTTATTCAAACTCTTACTGCCCAAAGAATTGTACCTAGATTTAGAGGTAGATTATAGCTATAGCTCTGGCCAGCGTTATGAATATTCTACTGAATTAGAAGTTATTATCCATAATGAAATAGAGGGCATGGGTGGGCGCATTAAATATAATATTTTGCGGGAAGCTTTTGATTTAATTGCACGGGTCAGTACATGGCACAACACCCAATTTACGGTGGATGAAGAGTTTCAAGCCCATGAACCCGTTAAGGGGGTACGCGCTACCATCCCCGCCAGAATGGTAGCAACATTACTACAGACATTAACGAACCATAAAGATTGTGGCCGCCTGACATCTTATATTTTCCGTACCTTTGAAGCCGCTTCTATTGCCGATAGAGAAAATATTTTAAGCACCGATAATATTGCCGCCTTAGTAAAAACCACCACCCCCGGTTCCATAGTGGCCGCAGCAGAAGTTCACTCTTATCAACAATCTTTGATTACTGAATCAATGGTGGAGGAATTAAAGCAAGCCGTACAGAAAAAAGAATTGGACATGGTGGTCAATTTAGTAGAACGCGGCGTTGACCCCGTGCTGGGCATTTATGAAGCGGCGGCCACGGGCTACATCCCTGTTTTGCAATATTTGCTGGAAGCAGGGGCTGATGCCAATGGCGGCGTTACGCCCTATACATATGGGGATGCCTATATCCCACTTCATGCAGCCACACAAAACAACCATGTAGAAGCGGTGCGCTTATTGCTGCGCCATGGTGCTAACCCCGCACAATTTTACAAGGTATCGCGCACACCCACCATGCTGGCCATGGAAGAAGGCTATACCGAAATATTGGCCGAATTACTGCCCTATGGCGCACATATTCGCTATGATTATAACAACCACCTTGTATTTGAAGCATTAGAGGCTATTCCAGCCTTTGCGGAATATGCTCTGCAAGAAAAAATCTATGATGTCACTAGGGATCCGGTTAAACATAATCTCCCCAGAGATACATTTATTACCGCTATTGCTTCTGTAGAAGAATTGGCGGGTAATGATGCGCTGATTGCCCAAGCCGCAGATGCGATTATTAACCGTTTAACCATTCGCGATATTGATGACGCCCTTGCCGATACCCCTTTATGCTGCCGAGATAAGCAGCATGAAGGCTTGTCAATAGCTGAAAAAGAAAACATTGCCATTAATATGGCCGATCAGCTATTAGCAGCGGGTGCTAACCCCAATTTTATTGATTATTACCCCACGGCCTATAACGCTTTCACTAAAGGCATGCCCAACCTTGGCATGAAGCTTATTGAATTTTGTGATGTGAATGCCACTAATAAATATGGCTCTTCTGCCATGATGATGGCGAGCGAGAATATATTAGAAAATGTACGGAAATTATCGAATTGTCTGCAAAGGAACCCTATCCCTCAAGCTGATGTGCATGAGCAAATCCATGACATAGAGTGTATCACCCAAGCCGTTCAGGCTTATGTGAGTTATGGGGCTAATCTCGATCAACCCATGCGGCGGAACAAGCAATCGATCAGGGAAAATTTCAAACAAGCCGCAGAATTATTCAGCAGCCTGCGGCAAGAATTTCCTGAAATATTGCAGCATTTCTGTTTTTTTGAGCGCATAAGTTTAAGCGAACAATGTGCCAAGCGCTTGCAGGCTGGCCTAGCCGCGCCATCTCTTTCTTCACCCCCGCGCGTCACCAAAATTATAGGCAATAGCCCATAAATACATCATGCATTATCTAGGACTGCCCCAAACTAAAATGCAAGATTATATTGACAAATGATTAACCAATCCCAATATATTGGGAAAGCAGCGACTTTATTTACCCTTTGTAAGCAATAATCGGGATAAAGTTAATGCTGCAACGCACAATTTATCATGCTGTAGGGAGCAAAAAATGGGTTTAGAAAATCGTGAACAGGCTTTTGAAAATAAATTTAAGCATGATGAGGAGTTAAACTTCAAAATCAACGCCCGCCGTGCCAAGTTATTTGGGCAATGGGCAGCTTCCCAGCTCAATTTAAGTGATGAATTGGCCGAGCATTATGTAAAGGATGTGGTAAATGCCTGCTTTGCTAAAGCGGGGGAACCGAGTGTGTTTGAAAAAGTGAATAGCGATTTAAGTAAAGCCGATATTGGCCTTTCGGATATTGCGCAACGGCAAAAATTTGACGCTTTACTGGATGAAGCTAGACAGCAGATTATTAGCCAGTAACATATTCGCCCCATAAATTAAAGTAAAAGGCCTGATTATTCATCAGGCCTTTTTTGTGCTTATTCGGCTAATAATTTTTCTATATGAGCTATAATCTCTTTACCATCGGGCGTGGTCATGGAGCTATATTTTTCTACCAATTTCCCTTGTTTATTAATAAGGTATTTATTAAAATTCCATGAAGGCAAGGATTGCCCTTGTGCTTTCACCCACTGGAAAAAAGGATGGGCATTATCGCCCTTCACGGCAGTTTTTTCGGTCAGTGGAAAATCAATCCCGTAACGCAATTTACAAAATTTCACTATTTCTGCATTATTTTCTAACTCTTGATCAAAATCATCCGAGGGCACGCCCAATACCACTAGCCCCTTATCTTTATATAATTGCCACAATTTTTCTAACCCTTCATATTGGGGGGTAAAACCACAACGTGAGGCCGTGTTCACCACTAAAATCACCTTGCCCTTAAAATCAGCAAAGCTCATGGCTTTTCCTTCAATGCTGTTAAAGCCAATACTATATAAATCGGTGGTTATTGCCTGCTGTGCCTTGGCTGGCATGGCCGCTTGTAAATAGAAAAAAGATAAAAATACCCCAAGAAAATTTTTCAGGGAGCGGGCTATTTTTTTATACATTAGTTCTCAATTCCTTCTTAGAATTTTCATGTTGCTTTATTGATATAGTTGCGCCAGTGTCTGAAACGACCATCAAGCCTAAATATGTGACAATCTGGATCATAGTGTTGCATTTATACACCATCATTGCTGCATATTTCTTCTAAGATTTCAGCCAACTTGACTCATGGCAAAATCCGCTTATCAATTAAGCTGTATTTTATTGAATAGATGTTTCTCGCTTAAAAAGTAAATTCTTCGAAAGTGAAAAATGTAGCCTAAGTTTTGGTGCCTAATATTAATAATTTTAAGTACCAATAAATTTGTTTGTAACGTGTTTTAACCTGATTGATGAGGACTATAATGGCTAATTTTAGCTTTGTGCGCGGTAAAGCCCGCCATGTTACCCTTCTTGCTGCAGCAACTGCAATTTTATTGGCCGCTGCTCCAGCTATTGCTCAAGAAGCCCCTGCTACTGTAACCAGCAAGGCTCGTCCAGATTACGATGCTGCTGGCGTTCGCGTTGGTTCATTGTTGTTTTTTCCATCCATTGATCTGGGTGTGAAATACAATGACAATATTTATGCAACCAACACCAATGAGCAAAATGATGTAATTTACAGCATTGCTCCTTCTGCTGTTTTGCGTAGTGATACAGCTAATCACATGTTTGAAATTGGTACAAAAGCTGATGTTGCTTATTTCAGCGACAATAGCGATGAAGATTTCTATGACTGGAGCGTATTCAGCGGTGGTCGTTTAGACGTAACCCGTAATACAAGCTTCAAAGCTGGTGCTAGCTACAACCGTGAGCACGAAGATCGTTCTTCTCCTAACGCCGCTGCTGGTACCAAGCCAACAAAATATGATCAAACCGGTGCTCAACTTGGTTTCAACCATAAGTTCAACCGTTTTGGTGTTGAATTGGGTGGTGATTACAGCAATTTTGATTACAAAGATAGCCGTGGTATTGCTGGTGCTGTTATCGACCAAGATTACCGTGACCGTAATTCCTACAAAGTTGAAGGCCGCGCTTTATATGAAATTCAAGAAGGTTACAATGCATTCTTGAAAGCTGCTTACAATAATCAAGACTACAATAATGCAGCTGCTGTAATTGACCGTGGTTCCGATGGTTATGTAGTAGAAGTTGGTAGCAAAATTGAACTGGGTGAATTAGCATTCGCTGATTTGGGTGTTGGTTACTTGCAACAAAATTATGACCGTAAGCAATTCAATGATATTAGCGGCCTTTCTGTAACCGCTGATGCTTACTGGAACGTAACCCAGATGGATACCATTACTGCTAAATTGCACCGCTCTGTAGCAGAAACTACTGTTGCTGGTGCTTCTGGTACCACCATCACCAGCTTTGGTTTGGGTATTGACCATGAATTGATGCGCAACGTAATTTTGAGCGCTGGCGCAGATTACAGCCACAGCCAATATGAAGGCTTAACCCGTGAAGATGACGTGTATGGTATTACTCTTGGTGGTAAATACCTTATCAACCGTAACCTGAGCGTGGGTGCTGAGTACAAATATGATGACCGTAGCTCTGATAAAGCTGTGGATGAATTCAGCCGCAACACCTTTTTGGTTAACTTGAAAGCTGGTTTGTAATCATTGCATTACAAATGCAATACACTAAGAAAAAGGGGCGAATTATTTCGCCCCTTTTTTGTTGGCCGCGCTGTTTGTTCCGCCATTTTCACCCTTTTCTCATTGACTTATGGCGTTTTTTATTGATAAATGAGCGCCTATCTATATGAATAATATCATGCGCCCGTAGCTCAGTGGATAGAGCGTTGCCCTCCGGAGGCAAAGGTCAGAGGTTCGAATCCTCTCGGGCGCGCCATTCTCCGATATCGGTCGCTTTGGCATAGAGGTCAAAGGGCTTGCGCAAGGAATACTGCAACTCTCCGCCTTTGAGCGAGAGGTTCGAAAACACAAACCCCAGAAGTCGCCTTTTTCCGCTATTGTTCGAACTCATGAACAATTCATGGGCTTTTCTGCCGAGTTCGAGCGTATCGGCTACCGCGTCGCGGAAGCCGTCATCAGCCATGTGGTAGCTGTTTAGCTGGTTGGCCAGTTCAATCTGGCGGGCTTTGAATTTCTGGCGTTTCAAATCGTGTTCCTGCTTGGACACCGCGCCATCGAGCAACAAGTCCATCAGCTTGTCGAGCTTGCCCTGAATCCCCTCACTTTCGCGCTGAAGCTCCTGAATCTGGCGTTTATGGAACACCTTCTCGGATTCACA
>JBMOFM010000025.1:0-7608 GCA_049318825.1 Alphaproteobacteria bacterium
GAAGCTGAGGGGTTATCAAGCGCTAAAATAGCTGTGTTATCACCACGGACGAAATATGTTGCCCCAGTATTTTTTGTATGCTTAATTGCCATGAAATCGTCGGTGCCGCCATCCCACGCCATGTCACCAGGGCCACCAAAATAGATGTTACTACCATTAGCACCATTAGCATTGCGGATGGTAAGCACAGAACCACTATTAGAAGAAAGCACGGTACCCGAATCAGTGAACATGTTAATATTAGCACCAGCATTGCCGGCATTAATCGCAAGGGTTGCGCCATTATTATCAAAGATTGGGCTAGCGGTGCGCACCCTAGATTGCAGAACACCGTTGGGTACGTCTACATTGCCCGTATCGTTATGTAATCTTAGAAGATCGTTACCATTTCTTCTTTGGAACGTGGTGTAGCCAACATTTTGTGTGTGACGAATGGCAAAAATAGCATCACCACCCCCATCATAACCAATATCAGCCGGAATAGAATTATTCTGAAACCATATATTGCCTAAAAAACCATTTTGAATGGTTAATGGGGTGTTGGCAGCAGGAGAAGAAAGCACGGTACCCGCATCAGCGAACATATTAATAGTAGAGCCTGCTCCGGTGGCGGAAATATTGATGGGCGCCGCGGCAAGGGTAGAGTTAATGGTTAAGCCTGCCCCATTATTATCAAAAACGGGGCTGGCGATGCGTGTTCTGGCATCTACTACGCCGGCGGCGGTTATATTCACGCCGCTGGTGCCGCCAGCGGGATCACCAAATTGGTAGTTGCCAGTGGTATCATCAAAGGTAAAGCCATTGCTACCGGCAAAATTGCTACCCACTTCGTTGATATCGATGGTGCCATTGGCGTTGAGATCGCCCGCGGTGCCGCCATACATGGTGGTTGTTATGGTGTTGGCCAAGGGCATGCCAATATTAGTGCGGTATAATACATCGGCAGCCATGGAAGCTTCAGAAATAAAGCCAGTGGAGGCTAGGCCGCCAGCCCCTGGTGTAACGCCGAAAGTGCCGTTCAAATCATTCACCCGCCAGCCACCAAAGCTACCAATGGCGCAATTACCAGCCGCCGCACAAACGCCACCATTCCCCGCTGACCAATCAGCGGTGTTATCACCAATATAGCCACCTTCAGGGCCAGACAGCGAAGCCGCTTTGGCGGCTTGTTCAGGGGTAAGTTGTGTATCCACCCCTGCAGGTGAGGTAAATACCAATAAGGTAAGGTTACCACCGGCTACGGCACCATTACTATCGGCAATGCGAATGCCATAGGCCTGATTCAAGGGATTGTTATCAGGAAAATCTGCGGGTAATACTTGCCCACGCAATGTGGCTAGGGGTATGGTTTGTACAGCCCCAACAGTGGATAATACTTGATAATTTTGACGCATAAACAGCTCACTAGCATCGCGCAATTGGCGCATTTGGTAGGCCGCATTTTGAACGCGAATATCATCGGCTGATTTATTACTCAATACCGCCATGGCGCCCATTAAGCTCCCCGCTACAGCAAGCGCAACGATTATTTCAGGGACGCCGCCCACTACACCACGCTGGTTCTTTATTCTTTGAGAATTACCGCCATATACCACGATTACACCCCTAATCTACTATCCTATAGATAATACGCCATATTTTATTATTTTTGTGTAAACATCTGTACCAATCAATATCATTGATTGCTATTCAGGCCCAAGAATTTTCAACTGTTACATAAATTTTGTTTGAACTTACCCATATTGATTATATGATGGCAGGCGATATAGTTGCATCGATTATTTTATAGTGGAAAATTTTTAGCCATGAAATGTTGTATAACAGGCAAATCCGTTAGCCTATTCAAAATGTTTGGTGGAATATTGGGCGGTGTACTCACCAACACAGGCATTCTTGCCCTTACACTAAAAAATGGTGTAAAAGTTGGGCAGGATGAATTTGGCAATTTGTATTTCAAAGGGCGCAAAACACCGGCCAATCAGCGTCAACGCCGCTGGGTGATCTATGCGGGGGAGCCAGAAGCTTCTGCCGTACCACCAGAATGGCACGCATGGTTGCACCACACCGTGGATGATGTACCCGCAGCAGAAAACCCTTTGCGCCGTTCATGGCAAAAACCGCACCAGCCTAACCTTACCGGCACCAGCCAAGCTTATTTTCCCGAAGGCCACCTGTTAGCAACAGGCAAACGGGCAAAAGCAACGGGCGATTATGAGGCGTGGTCTCCCGCTGTCGATGTTGCGGCCATTCCTCCTTCCACCACCAGTCACTGATTAAAACGCCATGCAGAAAACATTTATTGAATCATTGATGGGCGTAATTGTGCTGGCTGCGGCTGGTTTTTTCTTTATTTATGCAGCCAGCCATACGCAACGCTCTTCCACTGGTAGTGAATATCGCTTAAATGCAGCCTTTATTAATGCCGAAGGCCTTGCCCCTGGGCAAGATGTGCGCCTGAGCGGTGTAAAAGTTGGCCGTGTGGAAGCAATAAAGCTTAATGCCGCCAATTTTATGGCGGATGTTACCCTCGCCATTGCCGATCATGTAAAACTACCCAAGGATAGCTTAGCTGTGATTGCCAATGAAAGCTTATTGGGTGGGCATTATCTTTCACTAGAGCCCGGTTCTGAACCAGAAAAAATTCCTGCGGGGGGGGAAATCATCCAAACCCAAGCCGCGGTGAGTTTAGAAAAATTGATGGGGCAAATGATTTATAGCGTAAAAAATGCTCCCGCTGCCAATAGTCCCCCCACCACCAATAATCATCATGGCGGCGGTAATGGCCCCGCTGTTCATAATCCCCCTCTTGTGTCAACACCACTTTCTGCACCAGCCAGCCCCGCCAGCAATGATATTCCCTAATTTTTTATACCACCCATGGCGAATGCTTGGTTTTTTAGGCCTATTACTGGTGATATTGGGCTTTGAAGGGCAGAATATATCCGCACGCGCACAACAGGCTGATTTTCTTAATAATAGCCAATCCCCAAGCAATACACCCCAAAGCAATATTCCCATCAATGAAGGCGAGATGCACCACCCCATCTCGGCAGTGGATCAGCCTGCAGAAGGTGCATCTACCCCCGATGAAGCTAATATTTCACTGGATGAAGGCATGAAACCGCGCACCGGTGCTGTGCTGGGGGCGTTGGATAAAGTAACGGCTCGCCTAAGCCAAATTACCTTGAAATTGGGAGAAACCCAACGCTTTGGCCAGATTTATATGGTATTAAAATCTTGCTATGCCCCGCCACCTGAAGAAAAACCAGAAGCAGTGGCTTTTTTGCAAGTGTGGGAAAAAAAGGCCGAAAAAGATAAATCAAATTGGGTGTATTCGGGGTGGATGTTTGCCTCCAGCCCTGGTTTGGCGGCCATTGACCACCCCATTTATGATGTGTGGCTTATTTCCTGTACTGAGGATAATAATAAAGCCGTGCAATCGAGTAAACCAGTAGCAGAATCGGCTAAACCGGCTGAAAAAGAGCAAGAAAGCCCCGAGGATTGATGGATGTTTTCTTGCCATAATGCCCGTTGCAGCAATTGCAAATAACGCTGTCGTGGCACTTCTATGGTGCCAAAACGCTGAAGATGGCTGGTGATAAATTGGGTATCTAGTAAGGTAAAATGGTGCAAACGTAATAAACCCACCAAGCAAACCAAAGCTATTTTGCTGGCATCGGTCACGCGGGAAAACATGCTTTCCCCAAAAAATGCCCCGCCGATACTCACCCCATATAAACCACCCAATAATTCATCTTTTTCATAATATTCAATACTATGGGCAAATCCCATGCTGTGCAGCTTTGTATATAAATCACGGATTTGAGGATTAATCCAACTGTTGGGGCGGTCTGGAGTTGCCTCTCCACAACGGGCAATAACCCCTGCAAAATTGCGGTTCACATAGCAAGAAAAATTGCCCTTACGCATACGCTTTTGCAAAGAGCGCGGCACATGAAATGCTTCTAAGGGTAAAATACCCCGCATGGGCGGATCACACCAGAAAATATCGTTACTATCGCTTTCTTCGGCCATGGGAAAAATCCCCGCCATATAAGCACGCAGCAATAATTGTGGTGTAATTTCTGGTTTTTGATCGCTCATCAAAAAATATTAGCGCAATTTTTTCACTAAGCCATGAATTTGTTCGCGAATTTTAATGACCATAAGATCAATGTCATCAACAAAAATTGGCCACAAAAATTGGCGCTAAAAGCTGAAATGAGTTTTTTTAGAAAACATCTTGCAACTACACATTAATTTAATTAAATACAATTATAATCTAATAACCGAAAGAAGCAATTATTTTGTCTCAGTGGAAAGCCAAAAAATATTGGCAAGCGGTGCGTATAAAAGCAGAAGAATCTGGCTTTGTGGTGCTGCTTGACGAAAAAACATTACTCAGCCCGCAAAAACGGCCATTATTATTAACAACAGAGGCCTTAGCGGAAGCGGTAGCGGCCGAGTGGCGGCAACAAGAGGGGGACATAAACCACAAGCTTATGCCACTCACCGCTTTGGCCAACACAGAAATTGATGGTATCGCTCCCGATAGACAGGGCGTGATTGCCGGCATCATCCAAGCCGCCCATGCCGATGTTTTATGCTATTGGGATAGTATTGGCAGCCCCTTACATCAACAACAACAGCAATATTGGCAACCATGGCTACAACAGGCCGCTACATTATGGGGGCTGAGTTTTGCAACCACCCATGAGTTACGCGTTATCATGCAACCGCCAGTATTGGTTGCAACGCTTACCGCTTTATTAGAACAATATTCAACGCCGCAGATTACGGTGTTGCAAGCTGTATTGGCGGCCACCAGCTCGGTAATTGTAGCACTTTTTTTTACCGCCAATATAATGAGCCCTGATGAAGTGTTGCACTGCGCCTTATTAGAAGAAATTTATCAAGCAGAAAAATGGGGCAAGGATGAATGGGCCAGCATGGGGCGGGCTCACCTGCTGAAGGATATAGAACAAGCTGCCTATTATCGGGATTTGACAAAAACTATATTTAGCGATAAGCCAGAAGCAATATGTAAGGAGATATAGTTGCATGGCCACCGCCCTTTCCACCATTTTGCCTAAAGCCGATCATCACACCGATAGCCCTGAAAGCCGCTTAAAAGAAAAAGCCCTTACGCTTTATGCCTTGCCGCTTTTTGATTTATTGTGGCAGGCACAGAATGTACATCGGCAACATCATGAAGGCCAGCATGTGCAGCGTTGTTCCTTGCTTTCTATTAAAACGGGTTCCTGCCCTGAAGATTGCTCTTATTGCCCGCAATCCGCACATTATAAAACTGGCCTTGATAAACAAGGGCTTATCCCCTTGGATGATGTAAAAGCCGCCGCCCAAAAAGCAAAAAATGAAGGGGCGGAGCGTTTTTGCATGGGCGCGGCATGGCGACAAGTTAAAGATGGCAAAGAATTTGACCAAGTGCTGGAAATGGTGAAAATTGTAAAAAATCTGGGCATGGAAGCCTGCGCTACCTTGGGCATGATTACCACCGAACAGGCAAAAAAGCTAAAAGATGCAGGGTTGGATGCTTATAATCACAATCTTGATACCAGCCGTGAATATTATAGCAATATCATCACCACCCGCGATTATGATGACCGCTTAAACACCTTAAAAGCCGCGCGCGAAGCTGGCATTACCTTGTGCAGCGGTGGCATTATTGGCATGGGCGAATCCATTGAAGATCGTTGTGGGATGTTGGCAACCTTAGCCGCTTTAGAGCCACAGCCAGAATCGGTGCCCATCAATTTACTGATACCCGTGGAAGGCACGCCATTAGCCGATAGCCCGCCCGTACCCGTCATGGAATTGGTGCGGTTGATTGCGGTGGCGCGGTTATTATTGCCCCAATCGCGGGTGCGTTTATCGGCTGGCCGCATTAATTTAAGCGATGAAGCGCAAATTCTGGCCTTTTTGGCGGGGGCTAACTCCATATTTCTGGGCGATAAACTGCTCACCCGCCCTAACCCCGATCATTCCAGCGATGAAAGCCTGTTAAGCCTGTTGGAGGCCATTCCCTTGGAATCGTTGAAAAAAAGCGATGCGGCAACAGCTACAAATTAGGCTTGCAGCGGTTCGCAGCCAACATCGCTGGCGCAGGGCAGAGGCCGTTGCTGGTATTGATTTTATCAGCAATGATTATTTGGGGTTAGCCACCCACCCTTTATTGTTGGAATTTATCCAACATTATGATGATCGTCGTATCGGGGCGGGGGCCTCGCGCTTATTGGGGGGGCATCACCCCGCTCATCAGCAGGTAGAAGAAAAATCGGCCGATTTTTTTGGGCGAGAAGCGGCCTTATTTTTTGCCAATGGTTATATGGCTAATCTGGCCTTACTCTCTACCCTGCCGCAAAAAAATGATATTATTTTTTATGATTCACTGATCCATGCCTCTTTGCGCGATGGTATGCGCCTTTCTATGGCTAAATCCTTTAAGGCTGGCCATAATAGCCCACAAGAATTCCAACGGCTATGTGAACAATATAAGGGCGGTGGCCAAATTTTTATGGTGGTGGAAAGCCTATATGGAATGGATGGAGACCTCAGCCCATTGCCTGAAATGGTGGCTTTAGCCAAAAAATATCGCGCTTTTCTGGTGGTGGATGAAGCCCATGCCACTGGCCTATTGGGGGCTACGGGTAAAGGGCTGAGCGAAACATTTGCCCATGAAGAATGTTTAATTACCATTCACACCGGCGGTAAGGCCATGGGGGTGGCGGGCGCGGTGGTGTGCGCCATTGCCGAGGTGGTGGAATGGTTGAAGCAATCCGCCCGCGCTTTTATTTATGCCACTGCTCCTCTCCCCCTACAGGCCGCATTATTTTCAAGCGCTTTAAATATTTTAGAGCAAGAACCCAACCGAAGAGAACTACTGCACCAGCGCGTAATGGCGGCGAATACACTATGGCAAGACGCATGGCCAAGCCTTGATAAACACCCGCTGTCACCGATTTTTCCATTAATTATTGGCCAAGATGAAGCCGCACTTAACGCCGCCACATGGCTTCAACAACAGGGCATAGCGGTTAAAGCCATTCGCCCCCCCACGGTACCCCTCAACACCGCACGGCTACGCTTACCCATTTTACTTAACCAACCCGCTGATGCTGTTGAAAAAATGGCTATTTATTTACAAGAAATGAAGCAAAAAATTTAGGCCCCCCAATTTAGGTCCCCCAATTTATGGAACAATAAGAATTCGGCAATAATCTTCATAGCGATGATGGTTGGGCTGATAGGTGTAATTCGTCCAATTGCCTGGGGTCGCGCATTGGATAGCCCCGCAGCCCAAATTATCCCGCCCACAACATTCAATACAATATTGGCTCATGGCCGAAACCCTATCGCACACCACTGTATCACCAACACCACGGCATAATTTATTGTTTTGCACTTGTGGTGCCCGCAAACCACCAGCCGCATAGATCCAACTGGCGGATTGAATGGGGCCATTGGTATAAATATACCCACTATTATAAATGGCGGCATTGGCAGTATATATATTGCCATTAGGTATGGATACTGAAGCTGAGGGGTTATCAAGCGCTAAAATAGCTGTGTTATCACCACGGACGAAAT
>JBMOFM010000026.1:0-5005 GCA_049318825.1 Alphaproteobacteria bacterium
TAGGTCGCCGCCAAACCACTAGTCGTTAATAACTCCTATATACTTTATCCCTATTCCAAACTCTTCACTCGGACAAATCGCTCCTGTACTACTTCCCTCCCATAATAATATGTTCCTTTTGCTAGCCTATAAATAGCTGTTATGTCATAAAATTCGGTGGGGTCTAATAGACATAGACCAACTTTTTTATTTTAGTGTCTATGTATAAGATTATGCGGTTTAGAGCTGCTAGATGCTTTGTAAGTGAATATGCAGCAGCCCCCTCTTTCTTCAGAGTTTTTTTAGGCAATATTGGTGGATAGTTTAATCCAGAAAACTTAAAATTTTTGCTATTCTGAAGATATAAAGAAAAACTTCCCTCTCACTCTTATCTGCCGCATAAAAAAGTATAGATTTTTTATATTTTTTTATCTAAGTTATTGTGGATATTTTAGGTGATAGGGTTGTTCAATGTCTTTCTTGCGTGCAAATCATATTAGTAGCGATCAGAGAGACAAAGTTTTTGAAAAAAAACTTGAGGGAGATTTTCGTTTTGCTGATTTTAGCAACAGCACCCTCTCTGAAATTGATCTTAGTCACGCTTTATTGAAAGATGCATGTTTCTATAAGGCGGATGTTGGCGGTGCCTATTGGAATAAACTGCCAGATAATCGTCCGGTTGCAGCGCCATTGCTAACAGAAAGCGTTAATATTGTTTCGCGTATGGTGGCGTTGTACACCATTAAAGAAATTGTTGATGAGCAGGCCTTAGATATTCATAACTCAACCGCTCAAAAAAATCTCTATGAGTGCTTAATTGGAGAATGGGGATTATTTGAACAGCTTTATTCAATGATCATCCATCAATTATCTTTGGCTGCTTTTCATTCTCTTGCTCATAGTTCAGCTCATGCTGTTACCCGTACATTAGAACAATATGGGGACAGAGCTGTTGGTAAGGTACTCGCAGAAATATTAGGAAATAAAGATATAGCCAATGATAAATTACGGACATATTTAGCCGCCTTTGATTCGGATATGCCGGCCTTGTTGTGGCCATCTTTAATGCCCCATGGTTTGGCAGGTCAGTTTCTGGCAGTCGGAGAGGGGTATCTTCATCATTATATTAACCGCCAATACACGGATCCAGTTGGCGAACGCTTTCGTGAAAAAGGTAAAGCTCTTTGGCTTGATATTGAGGATCCATGGGTGCAAATGTCAGTGCAAGACAATCCAGATTTTACGATGAAGGCAGATTATATTGATCGTCTTGTAGGTTCAACCGTGGGCCTGCGTGATATGATCCATAATTTTATGCATATTAAGCAAGGCTATGAACATGCTCGTAATATAATCAGTATAGAAAATCCTAATATTCTTGACCTGAATGTTTCTTCTGGAGGTTCTGTCCATAATAGTGCTGGTTCGGCAACTATTTTACAAGATTGTATTAACCATATGATCGAAAAATTAGAGCAAAGCTATCAGCTATTATCTATTCTAAGCGATAAGGTAACCCCCTTAGAACAAGCCAGCATTAATATATATGGCGATGCTAAGCCAAAGCATATAAATCGATTGGTTTTTGAAGGGGTTCATTCTGTTTGCGGCAATAGAGATTATGCAGAAAAATGTGCCACGATGGTTGAAGAAAAAATCAGCCGGCACCATCAGGGCGATTTTGTTGATTGGACAGCACCAGCCACTCATTGGCAAGAATGGTTAGGCTATATCAATCAGCATAACCCAGATAGCATAAGAAAAATGACTTACCCATTATTAGGGCAAGGATTTCTCGGGGGGTTAATTCATAAAAAGCAGAATCTGAGCTTGGTTTTTGCGCTTTCTGCATATGGTGCGCATGGGCTCATGGCCTCTTTGCCCAGTGTATTGGAGCAAGGTTTGCATGCAATTAATTATCATCCACGCCCGCCTTTGATATAAAATACAGCCTGAAAACGCCTTGTTAACTGGCCACTGCTATTCTTTGTGTATGGGGAGCTGGCCACACCTCCCCTCGTTTAATTGGCCTGTTTGATAGAGGTGATAATAGTGGGCGAAGCTGTGTTCTGTTCTCCGGTAAAAAACAATCAAGCGCATATAGTATCTAAAGATGGATATGCTTTGCATGTAGCCATATTAAAAGATGCAAATGGCTCTTGGAAAATGGAAGATGTTTATCGCATATTATATCGCCAAGGGTTTCATTATCAGGGGCGTAGTTTTGCGTTTGTTGTACGGCCTTGTGCTGCGGCTATTGTTGCTCATAGTTGGCTTCCTTCTTGGGAGGATCATCAAAAGGCTTTACCTTTTGATGAAAAGTTGGTTGGAACCATTTTTATGGAAAGTGGTTTCCAAGCATTGCAGGGTAAAAATGATAAAATTGGTGGTTTTCTGTGGCGAAAATCTTATGAACGCAAGGATTTTTCAGTTGAAACACTGCTCACTGATTTGGTGATTTCTCTTATGGGATTATCTCCTTTTATGCCATTTATTAATGATGTAGATAAGTTTCAATAAAATTAGTGCAAGCGATTAGCTTAATTTGTTCTCATTGATCTTCGCTTATCCTTGATGCTTGCTTTTTATCGCTAAAAAAATTAACATCCGCTGTGGTGGTGTTTGCCTTATTTGCTGAGCATAATTTCAGCATGGTGATACACTGAGTTTTGGGTTGGTGGGGAAGCAAACTGCTTTCCCTTATTGCGGGGAATATTGTTTCTTGTTTAAGAATTTAGAAGAGCGATGCCTGAAAGCAGGCCTAAAAATGACCGGTCAACGGCGGATTATTTTAGATATTATTGAGAAGGCAGAAGATCATCCTTCGGTAGAGACGTTATATGCCCGCGCAAGGGCTATTGATTCTACGGTCAGTATGGCAACAGTGTACCGCACCCTGAACATGCTTGATCAGTTATCGCTTGTTCAAAAACATGATTTTAAGCAGAATCATGCCCGCTTTGAAAGTAACATGGAGCATCATCACCATTTAGTGGATGTGGAGACAGGTGAGGTTATTGAATTTCAGGATCCCGAATTAGAAGAATTGAAGTTAGCTATTGCAAAACGCTTAGGGTATGAGCTTATTGATCATCGCTTAGAGTTATATGGGCGTAAATTATCGGGCGATGAAATAAAAAATCAGGAATGAAAAACAAGTGCTAGAGATGTTGGCCTTATTACGAGGAATAATGGTGGGTTTGGCTGTTGCTATGCCAGTAGGGCCGGTTGCTTTATTGTGTATGCGCCGTACTTTGGGTTGTGGCATATGGCGTGGCTATTTAACTGGCTTGGGTGCCGCTATGGCCGATACGGCGTATGCAGCCGTTTCGGTATTTGGCGTGGCCGCATTGGTTAATTTATTTACCGATTGGGAAGATGCCATTCGCTTAACTGGGGGCGTTTTAATGTTAGGAATAGCTATTCGTGTTGCTTTATCACCCCCTAAAGCAATGGATGGTAGTGAAGAAAAAAGTTCAATGACAGGGTCCTTAATCAGTGGTTTTTTACTAACTCTTACCAACCCTTTAACTTTAATGGCCTTTATGGTAATTTTTGCGAGTATTGGCTCTTTGCACCATTCAGAACTTAACCCAAGGCTATATTCTATTTTATTATTGGTAGGAATTTTTTTGGGTGCTGCTGGTTGGTGGGGAACATTGTGTTTAGGCGTGGCACGATTGCGCCATTTGATTAATGATACGATCATGAAGCGGGTTAATTTTTTTCTTTCCATCGCTTTAGGACTTTTTGGTGTTTATACGGTATGTGCTGTATTGTGGTCATTTTTATCAATATAATATCATGAAGTGCGTATATAGAGGGCTGATTTTATTTTTTTGTGTTTGCAAGGTGGCATTCGCTCAATTTTCTGAATTGAAACCGGTAGAAGCCATGCAACAAACAGCGCATTGGCGGCCAGTGAAGGCCATGAATGCTGCCACATCCCAATATGAATATTGTGCGGTAGAGAATGATTTCACGGTAGCCGCAGGGTCTGTTGATGAAGAAAAAATTACACTTGCGGTTGCCTCGCGTCAGGGAAGCGCTTCAGAGCAACAAACGGAGCAAACCAACATAGCCATCAATTTTGGCAAAAATAGACTGCAACCTCAGGCGGCCTATCGTCTTGTGTTATGGGTGGATGGCGAAACACGTTATGTGTTACAAGCCACAGCCAATACCCCCACAATGCTTATTCTGCCATTGCCCGTGGAAGTTAAAGGCGACTTGCTGAATAGCCTTTACCATGGGCGCCAATTATTATTGCAAGCAGATTTTATTGAAAACCATGCGTTGCGTTTTTCCTTGCAACAGCCGCAAGAAATTGCACAAGGTTTGGCTGTTTGTCGTCAGAAAAATAATATTGTCAAAGAAGATCCTCTGCGGGATGTTTTGTTAATGGCTGGTATTGATAATTTACAGCAACTGGATGGTAAAAGCAGTAGCGATGGCGAAATAAGTACCCAATATCTTTGGAATATATCGGATAGTTTTGGTAATGCGGCGTGGGAAAATCAGAAAATAGCGAAGCTGGGAAATCAGGATTTTCGCCAGCAAATGGCTGTGTATCTTGAAAAAACCCGTAAACAGTGTCGTGGAAAAATAACGAACATTAAAACCGCCAGCAATGTGCCAGCAATCGTGCAGGGCAATAGTTTTTACTACGCTAGTGCCGATATAGGATGCAGCACACCTAATGGAGGAAATACAGCAACATTATTGTTTCTTTATCACCCACAAGGTTTTGCCGTGGTGTTTCAAGAAAGTGAAACACCACAAGGAGAGCAGCAAGCAAAACTCATCCGTCAAAAAATTACCGCTGCTTTATCAAAAAAATAAAATCAAGTGAGTTTAGCTTGGAAAAGTTTAGCGGCGGTGGTAGCGGTTGTTTTGAATGGTTTATAGGCTATACCCATGGTTTCTTGCATGGCTTCTTCTACTTGTGGAATAGCTTCAGCCTGTAACAATGTGCCAAGGGCAATGGTAATGCCCAATGGTCCGGCTTCACGCAATGTTTGGCCAA
>JBMOFM010000027.1:0-3345 GCA_049318825.1 Alphaproteobacteria bacterium
TAATTCTTCAATCATTGCGGTTGAAAAAAAATCGGTGTATTGCGCCATGATGTTATATATCCCCATATTCAGCAAATTATGCGCTGAACATATAGTATTTTTTATATAATGACCTATATTTTTATTAAAATTATTGTCGCAATATTGGAAATAACCCATGAGGGAATAAAGAGGGAATAAATTTTATAGGGTTGGTTTTAGCCTCCGCCTACTATTCAATCTGTTTTCTGGTGGTTCCTTGGAATCAGCCAATATAATTGTAGCCGCAAGGTTTTTAATATTGCCAGTATAAAGACCAGCGCAAATCCAATTAATTCTATTATTATAAGTATTATTGTCTTTATTATTAGCTATATCATAATGTATCATTTGCGCATTGTTGAACCCTAAATTCTTAAGGGTTGAAACCGCATAATGCGTGCGGTTTTCCTGATTGTTCCAATAAATTTTTTCTGTGCCCAGCAGGTAAATAAAATCGGCCTGCTGCCGATTATTAGAAAGAGATGGGTTATAAGGAACCCAAGCAGGATTGGTAACGCCAATATCAAGAGTTTCTAATTTCTTGCATAAATTTATTTTCATGCGTGTGTATAAAATATGCTCAAACTCATCTTTTTTATCTTGACGCACCAGCAAAATATCTTCTCGCGGCACAGCAATCACCGTCTTTTCAGACCGTTCCATATTTTTAACGCCGATATTTTCCAGCGCTTCTTGCAAGGAAGTAATAAGGGTGGTACTGCCCTGAAAAATGATAATTTCTGTATTTGTATCCGTAAATTGTTGTTCTGGTGAAAACAATTCATGCACTACATTGGCGGCTGGTAAATTGCGCAACCATTCAGACAGTAAGGTTTCAGCATTAAAAACTGGGCTGATAATGCTTAAGGGTTGATAGGGGTCTTCAAACGCCAGTTCTCTACTGGTGATCTGTTCTTTTTTCAACACCATGCTATAAGATAATATTATAGTGCTAAACTCTGTCTTTGTTTTTTTTGTGAAGTTTTCGAATAAGCAGGACAATTCCAAATCAATAGTTTGGGGCGTAATAGGGCCTTGATTTGTAAATTGTTGGTAAAGGCGAACGCTGGCAGATTGTACCCTGAAACTGAGATTATAGGCGCCATAGATTTGGCCAGTATCATCTTCATGAATAGTAATATCTTGTTCAATCGGTTTATTGAGGGGTTTTCTTGAGTAATAGGGCGGCGTGATAATTTGGTTGTGTTTAGAGCCAGCCAACAGGCAAAGGGAAATTTTTTGTAATAAATCGCGATCAGTATGTTTCTCTTGAATATTGTTGAGTGGAATTTCTAAGCGTGCTTGCCCAGCATTATTGTTAATCACAGAGTTTATACCAATTTTATGCAAACCCTGATTAATGAGGTTTAAGCTATCCATGTTAAAATTCTTGAATATAATATAGGCATCGGCACCATCATTTTTCCAACAATTCACCCGTTGGCTGGTCATCGCCATATCGGAATAGAAATCCCAGCTTGTATCATTTAACCGCTGTAATAACTCGCTATATTCATCTTGCGGTAATCTGGAATCCAAGCTGGCGGCAAAAGCATTCCATTCTTGCTCGTTAATAGAGTTAAAATTATCGGTTGTAATAAAAAGATGATGGTAGGGATCGATAGAAAATAACTTTTTGTTGCCGCGCTGTAATGTATTGGCAAAGCGGTAGCTGATATAATCTGGCAGAGCCATAGTAGTTTCAGCACCAATAATGGTGCAGTTATCACTTTCTTGTGGTTTCCATAATGTTGTGGGCAAGTCAAAATGTGCACAAAATTTCTGGCAAAAATTATTCAAGAACGTGCTGGCTGGTAATGGGGTGCTCATTGATTATTCCATGGGATAAATTTTGTGTATAAAATACAATTTAACTGTATTTTTATCAATAATTTTATTTTTTGATGGCCAACTTGCCCCGTTGTGATATGGCACGGGTAGTGCTAGAAAACCAACCATGGCTGCACGCGTTATTGTTAGTTTAGAAGATGTACACCTCAGTTTTGGCGGTAAGCCATTATTTGAAGGGCTTACCTTGCATGTGATGGAGGGAGACAAAATTTGTCTCTTGGGGCGCAATGGGGCAGGTAAAACCACGCTGATGCGGTTACTAGTGGAAGAATTGGAACTGGATAAGGGCAGCCGTTATGCCATGCCGGGTTTAACCACTGGTTATTTGGCACAAAAATTTGATTTTGATGCGCAGCAAACAGTAAAAGAATTTGTGTTGGCTGGTTTGCCAGCAGGTAAAACCGCTGATTTGCATGCCTATGAAGCGGATATGGTGATTGAGCCATTAGGGTTGGATGCCGCTTGGATGATGGGTAATTTATCAGGTGGGCAGTTGCGTCGTGCTGCCTTGGCGCGGGCGTTGGTGAGTGAACCAGATATTTTATTATTGGATGAGCCAACCAACCATTTGGATTTGAATACCATTGAATGGTTGGAAAAGCGTTTGGCCAATTATCGTGGCGCTGTGGTATGTGTAAGCCATGATCGTGCTTTTTTAGAAGCTTTTTCCAGCCGTGTTTTTTGGCTTAGTGATGGTATTATTCGTATTTGTTCTAAGGGCTACGCCGCATTTGAAGCGTGGGCAGAAGAAATTCTGGAGCAAGAAGCCAGAGCCATTCAAAATATGGAAAAGAAGTTTGAAGCAGAAATTGATTGGACGCAAGGTGGGGTAACTGGGCGGCGTAAGCGCAACCAGCGGCGTTTAGCTAATTTAGAAAAGTTGCGTGAAAAACTGAAAAATGATAAGGCTGTTTATCAGCAGAAATTTCGTAAATTATCCATGGACCCATTGGAAACGGTGGCTGCTTCTAAAATTATGGCAGAGTTTCGTGGCACAAGTAAAAAATTTGCCGCTGATGATGGGGATAAAATTATTCTCGATAATTTTGAACTCACCATTTTGCGGGGGGACCGCATTGGTATATTGGGGCGTAATGGTTCAGGCAAATCAACATTCTTGAAGTTGTTATTGGGGCATGAGCAGCCAGATCAGGGCACCGTGTTTCGCAGTAAAACGATGGAGCCCTCCTATTTTGATCAAAATCGTGCCTTGCTTAATCCGCGTAAAACCTTATGGGAAACCTTATGTCCGCAAGGGGGAGATCAGGTATCTATAGGTTCTGGTGAAAATAGCCGCTCTCGTCATGTGTGTGGTTATTTGAAAGATTTTCTTTTTGATCCTAAAATTGCTCGTGATCAGGTGGCTACCCTATCGGGCGGGCAGCAAAACCGCTTGATGCTGGCCAAAACATTGGCCAACCCGGGTAATTTATTGATATTGGATGAACCCACCAACGATCTGGACATGGATAC
>JBMOFM010000028.1:0-3117 GCA_049318825.1 Alphaproteobacteria bacterium
TTTTTTTGTTTGCTTATATATTCTTATATGCAATAACCGTGCCATTTATGTGACAGTAGGAGAAAGTATCAATAAAAAATGGGTGCTTTACTGGCGGCAATAGCGGCCGCGAATAAGCGCATCCAGCGAAGCTTTGCCTGCGCCTTGCAATAAAATAAGGCTCAGCATCAAGGCCCATACAATATGCACATCAAAATGCATATAGGTAAATTCGATGGTGGCAGTCATGAATAAAAGGCTGGCGGCTCCCAGCCTTGCGCCCAAACCCAATACCAGCAGCACGGGGGCGGTGAGTTCGGTTGCGGTGCCAAGATAGGCGGCTATATCGGGGGGCAGTAACGGTACTTTATATTCATCGGTAAATAGGGCGATTGTGCCTTCCCAATCGGATAATTTGCTCGTGCCCGATTTCCAGAACACATCGGCAATCCATAAGCGCATGCCCAACACCGGCAGGAAAGAAAGCTTATCCAGTAAGGGCAGCACCCGAGTGATTATAGTATTTGTTAAATTACAAGCAGATTTTTTCATGCGGCATTACTTTCATTAATGATAGTGGGTTGATTCTTGGCCAATAAGCCATTGCGCATCCACCGTGAAAACCAGAGTGAAAGATTGGTGGCCAACTCATCTTCTGGTAATGACAGCTCAGTTTGCAGCAGATCCAGCGCAGAGCCTATCGTGCTGCCCGCAAAGAGTTTTTGCAGCAAATAATATTCATTTTCTTCTACATCCATGCGCCATACCGCATCTTCATGCCGAAAAACCACCAAAAAAGCTTTTTCTTGTTGAGGCATGGCCGGTTGCTTTTCTTCCATCACCCCGCGGTAATAGCTATTCACAGGGTAATTAAACGCCATTAATTGTAAGGCTTGGCGGGGGTATAAAACGGTTTCCATTAATATTTCTGGGGTGATATGAGCCAAATCACTAGCTTCAAGCACCGTTGTTTCTGGCCAATCCACCAATTGTGAAATCACATTTTCCAAATGGGCAATTTCTAAGGCAAAATTATCCACCATTGCAGTTTGGGCTAAAAATTCTGGCAATAGGCTGGAATATCGACCCACATTAAAATGGTTAGAATGAACAATATTCACAAAATCTTTTAGCAAGCGGTCGAATCTCTCTTCCCCTACATAATATTTCAGCACTGGATATTCTTCGGCTGTTACATCATATAAGCGGTAGCGGTAGGCATTAACATACACCGCTAATTGATCGTGAGGGGTAATTTCTGCCTTGGCTTTAATCCATGCATCGGGTTGAGAATCAATCGCTGCCCCTAGTAAAATAGCTTGTTGCATGGTGGTTTGGGCTTCAGCCAGCGGCGTAATAATATTGGGCACATAGCGCTGCTGCGCTGTTGCTAAATCAGGTAGGGGTGCATAATCATGGGCATTTTTTGCCGCTTGTTTGGCCTTATCAAGTTCTTTATATAACACATCCCATTCGGGTATATTATCGTCCCACTCTATCATGGTGTTAATGGTGCGCTTGGCCTGATGAATAACATAACGGTAGAGCGACCACACCTCCTCCACCACATGATCATCATGGGTATCAATAATATGGGTGCCCTTATTGGTGTGACCCGATAGGTGAATTTGTACCACCTTATCCAGCGGCAGCGCATCAATATAGGCTTTAGGGTCTAGCCGGTGATTATAGCAGCTTACATAAATATTATTCACATCCAGCAATAAGCGGCAGCCCGATTCTTGCACCATGGTGCGCATAAAATCGGCTTCGGCAATATGGGATGTTTTGAATTCCAGATAGGTGGAAGGATTTTCCAATACCAGCGGCCGTTCTAAAAAATCCTGCACCTGTTTAATGCGGCCAATAATATGGGTTAAGGCTTCTTCGGTATAAGGCACGGGCAATAAATCATGCGAATTTTTATGGGCAATGCCTGTCCAGCATAAATGGTCGGAAATCCATGCGGGTTGTAGCCAATTAGCCAATTTTTTCAGTTTTTGCAGATATTCAGAATTTAAGGGATCCACTGTACCAATCGACAAGGCAATTCCATGCATCACGATGGGGTAATGCTCGCGCATGCGGGCTAAATTATTTTTGGGTCGCCCTTCGGTATCCATGAAATTTTCTGAAATAATTTCAAACCAATCCACTGCGGGTAGATGTTCAAAAATATGCTTGTAATGCGGAATGCGTAAACCAAGACCAAAGCCAAGCTCAGGAAAATGAGTGGTAATATGTTGCATGGGGTAGAGTGTTTCTAAGAAAATTAAATAAAAAGGCGATGGGAAAAATATTCCCACCACCCCAATAATTGCAACTCAATTAATTATTTTTTTGGTTTACTGTCATCGGTAGCGCAACCGCCTTTACCTTTGCACTCATTTTGACCTTTGCAGGCATTGGCTTCGGTTTTACAACCACCATTGCCCTTACAAGAATTTTTACCCTTACAGCTATGTTTTTCCATGGCTTTTTCAGTGGTGGATGTTTTTTCTACTTTTTCCATTTTATCAGCGCCAGCATCATTAGCATGAGCCACACCAATATTAACAACTCCAACAGTCAACAGACCAGCCAAAGCAGCAACCGCAAGTTTTTTATGAGCAGACATTCAGAAGTTTCCTTTATAAGAAATAATATGAACAAAAAATATGCTGATGGTTTCATCAACATAACCACCCATCTATTCGCCCTGTTTCAAGCAATGGTTACATGATGAACAAAAAAATATTTTTTGACAAAAATCTTCAGGCTGTTAGCTATGTTCTGCTGAATACAATAATTTTTAACATATGAGAATTAACCATGAAAAAACAATTATTAGCCGCTGCTTTAAGCGCTGCCATTTTTAGTGTTGGCGTTGCCCATGCTGGCGATAAAATGGAAAAGAAAGAAGAACGTGAAAAATGTTATGGCGTAGCTAAAGCTGCTAAAAATGATTGCGCCGCTAAAGATGGTAGCAGCTCTTGTGCTGGCCAAGCCAAAACGGATGCAAACCCTAATGATTGGGTATATGTGCCTAAAGGCCTGTGTGAAAAATTGGTTGGCGGCGTAAAAGGCGAAAGCAAATAATTTCAGCCAAAAAAAAGCTGGAAGGGTTGCCCCTTCCAGCAAGTTTGGACCAAAGAACCA
>JBMOFM010000029.1:0-2148 GCA_049318825.1 Alphaproteobacteria bacterium
CCCCTTTTCTTAAAGGAATAGCGTTGATAACACCATCATAGGGGGGGTGAAAAAACAATGTCCCTTTTTGCGTAAAGCGGCGATTAAATAATATTGTTTCTGCAATCGGTAATTTATCTTCTGAACTCAGCGATTCATCTGTTAACAACGTCTCTAACCGTGTTTCTGCCTGCCGGAGTGGGGCTGGATAAAAACGGCGTAGATCAAGTTCTAGGGCTAGAATATAGGCATGGGCTAATTCCAACCCGTCAATTTTTTGCACAATATTCTGCATCCATAGCGGGGAGCGCTCCTCAAATTCATATTCTAAAGAATCAAGAGGGTAGGGGGAGGTAGCTCTTTTATATTCTTCCCCCTCTTCAGGGCGTACCATCCAATCACTATGGAGAATGGAAACCAAATCATATATACTATACACCATATCGTGCAGCAGGGTATATTCGCCCATATCCCTTGGTTGCCAGCCTTCATTAATGGCGTGATTTGCCTTTTCTGCTAAATAAAGCCGAGAAATATCATCGTAACGCATGATATCTCCATCATTTTTTTCTTTTTCATCGAAGGGATCTTTCGTGGTGCGCCATGGAAAATAGGCCAGAAGTTCAGAAAAATTTTGGGTGGGATTTAAGAATAAATCTTTATATTCTGGTACTATAGTAACTTTGCCGTAATCTTTCCCCTGTTGGGGGTGGTGATGCATGAATGCGCTATCTTCTAGTAATAGCAATTTATTGTGCCATGAAAACAGATCCAGCGGGTCTTTTATAATAAATTGGCTATAAGGATGTTGTGGCCGCATGGAGGCTAAGCCATTGAGTATTTTATGTTTATTCAAGACTTCTGGGTGGCTATTTTTTAACCATAGGGATTCCTCATCTCGGAGAATATTATAAAAAAATGAATAATCACCATTCCAATGAGATTTTTGGTTGCTGATGTGACTGGCCAACCCTTTCATGAAAAACCACTGTAAAAGTGGGCGAAATTGTTTGGGGTTTTCTGTGGCCAATTGAGTGGCTTCTTGCATAAAACGCTGGGCAAATAGCCAGCCACCATCACACACAGAAAGCTCTGGCGTGAGCTGCTTTTTATAGCGTTCAATAAAACCATGCCAATCTTGGCGCAGTTCCTGCCAATCAATAGCAGCCAGCAAATCTTGTTCTTCACGGTCGCGCGCGGCAAGGCGTTGGCTTTCTGCTTCACGATATTGCTGCCAACCATCCAATTCTGGATAGTAGTCATGTGGGGGCAGTCTCTCATCATGCTGGAAATAATCCGGATCATGCGGGCGGCCAAAACGCTGATAGCGATAATCTGCCGTTAAAAAAACAGTGTCATAGGTTTTTAAGCTTAAATCTTCATAATAAGGGATTCGAACTTCTTTAATAATTAAATCTTTTTGTTGTGCATTGGCTTGTAGCTGCATTTTTTCAGCTAACACTGCCAGCTCTGGCACGCGTGGATCAACCACCACCCCAAAATATATTAATGTTTCTAAAATTGCTGGTTCTTGGGTCTGTAAATAGGCCAGAATCTGTGGTGTCCAGCTCGCGGGATCCTCTTCCTCATTTCTTGCATATTTCCATTCAAAATAAGGGAGGGATAAGTTGCGTTTCTCAATAGAGTGTATTTCATCTTCTTTTGAATCTGTTATGGAAACAAAACTAAGTGTCGGAATAATATCCGCCAAATAACGGGCATTCCCAGCGATGATGTCCTGATTATTACTATCACAAAATAGATTGGCCGCCGCTTTAATTTGGTTGAAGCTAGGGAACCAACAGGGTTGATTTTTGCGAAAATGTTCAATATCGCTATCAGCATAAAAGAGAGACATTGTGCCATCATCTTCAGCATTAATCAGCAATTGATTGGAAAGGTTGAGCCTCAAATGCTGATTTTCTTTCCATATTTTTTGAATGGAGGAAAAACATGAATTGGCAAAAAAACTGGGTTGCTTGTGTTGAAATTCCAATAATATCCAGCCCAAGCGTTCGCGGGCATTATGCCCAGCATGGTTACTTACCCGCCAATCAATATGCTCAATAGCCTGCAGAACCGCTTCGCGGCGGCTATCAAAATTGGGATCAATCAACAAATCGGCCTGATGCTCGATCAGATCAGCGATGAGGTTGATGCGGCTCACAT
>JBMOFM010000030.1:0-2009 GCA_049318825.1 Alphaproteobacteria bacterium
TAATTTCATCTGGGCCATGCTGACCCAATAAGCCATAAATAGCACCGCTTTGTTGACCCAATAGCTGTTTTATGTCCTCCAGCGCATAATTACTAAGGCCTCTGGCTAATAAACGACCCTCAGGGCCGTAAATATCCACCACATCCCCGCGTTCAATTTGGCCATCCACCGCCACTAAACCCGCAGGCAATAGGCTTGCCCCCTGCCCTAATGCCTTAGCGGCACCCGAATCAATATGTAAACGACCCGTTATTTTCACATGGCCTGCAATCCACCCCTTACGTGCCGTGGAAGGGGTGTCTTTGGGCAAAAACCATGTACAAGGCGTGCTGGCTTCGGTTAAAGCACGCAGCGGCTCCTTGCGCTCGCCGCGGGCAATCACCATGCGGCACCCCCCTGCCATAGCAATGCGCGCTGCCATTAATTTTGTAATCATCCCACCCGAGCTATAACCGGGTTGAGGTTTACCAGCCATGGCTTCAATAGCAGGAGTTAATTCTGTAATTTCCCGCAATAAGGTAGCATAAGGGTTAATTTTAGGATCAGCATTATATAACCCATCAATATCTGAAAATAATACAAGGGTATCTGCGCCCAACATTTGGGCCACCCGTGCCGCCAAACGGTCATTATCGCCAAAACGAATTTCACTGGTGGCCACCGTGTCATTTTCATTAATAATGGGAATGATGTTATGTGCCAGTAAGGTAAATAATGTATCCCTAGCATTCAAATGGCGGCGGCGTTCTTCGGTATCGCGCGGGGTTAATAAAATTTGTGCTGCCTTTAACCCATGCTGGCCTAAATATTGTTGCCAACCTTGCATCAAGGCCATTTGGCCAATGCTGGCCGCTGCTTGTTTTTCGGCTAGGGTTAAAATTCCCGTGGGTTTACCAAGGTGGCTACGCCCCAATGCACCCGCCCCAGAGCTCACCACCACTATTTTAATGCCCTGTTGTTTAATCCATGCAATATCAGCACAAAAATTGGCCAACCAATCCGCATGCAATTGGCCAGTTCTGCCATCGGCAATCAAAGCTGAGCCAATTTTTACCACCAATAAGGCTGAAGAAAGCAAGAATGACATGGCCATTAACTCCTTAAATGGGGCTCCAACCAGCATCGGGGTGATTACTATCTTCAATCACGGGATTTTCTGCCTGTTTTTTGGCAGCCACCATTGCCAGCAATTCTTGCAATAATAAGGGAACGCCATGGCCAGAAACTGCAGAAATCACATGCACTTTTTTGCCCGATGCCTCTTCTAAAGCCTGCTGTTTTTCCTCTATTTCTTCTGGCAATAACGCATCGGCCTTATTAATGGCTAATATTTCCTCTTTTTCGGCCAAGCCTTCGCCATAGGCTTCTAGCTCATTGCGAATAATTTCCCAACTTTCCACCACATCCTCGGCGGCACCATCAATCAAATGCAACAAAGCGGCACTGCGCTCCACATGCCCCAAAAATCTATCGCCCAACCCATGGCCTTCATGCGCGCCTTCAATCAACCCCGGAATATCAGCCAATACCATTTCTTCACGGTGTCCAACCCGTACCACTCCAAGATTGGGGGCAAGTGTTGTGAATGGGTAATCGGCAATTTTGGGCTTAGCGGAAGTTGTTGCCCCTAAAAAGGTTGATTTTCCAGCATTGGGTAGCCCCACCAACCCTATATCGGCAATCAATTTCAGCCGCAACCAAACCCATAGCTCTTGCCCCGGTTTGCCTTTGGTGCTGCGCCTTGGGGCACGGTTGGTAGAAGTTTTGAAAAACTCATTCCCCAAACCACCGCGGCCACCTTCTAATAATACCAATTGCTGACCAACTTCAGTAAAATCAGCCAGTAACGTCTCTCTATCTTCATCAAAAATCTGGGTGCCCAACGGCACTTTAATCACCATGGGGTCGGATGAGTAACCGCTGCGGCTACGCCCCATGCCATTACCGCCCTTGGCCCCCTTAAAATGCTGCTGATAGCGAAAATCAACCAGCGTATTCAAGCCATCCGC
>JBMOFM010000031.1:0-1968 GCA_049318825.1 Alphaproteobacteria bacterium
TAGTGATTGGTTTTATTAACTGAATGCCTGCATATTGATCAGCTTGGCGTATTGTCCATTGATTGCCATCAATTGATCATGTGTGCCTCTTTCCGTTATTTCCCCTTGGTGTAATACAATTATTTCGTCTGCATGCCGAATAGTACTCAGCCGATGCGCTATCACTAGGGATGTACGGTTTTTCATCATATTATTGATGGCTTCCTGCACACTTCTTTCGCTTTCTGTATCCAGTGATGAAGTGGCTTCGTCTAAAATAAGGATGGGCGGATTTTTTAATACGGCCCTGGCAATGGTTAGTCGTTGCTTTTCTCCACCACTGAGTTTATTGCCACGATCGCCAATATTTTCGTGTAAGCCATCTTCTTTTTGCTGTATAAAGCTCCAAGCATTGGCAATACGGGCTGCCTGTTCAATATCTTTTTCATCAGACACTTCGGTGCCCAGGGCAATATTTCTGGCGATGGTATCATTAAATAAAATGGGTTCCTGCGTAACGATGCCCATCATCTTGCGAACCGATTGCTGTGTATAAGATTTTATATTCACCCCATCGATTAATAATTCTCCGCTGCTAACATCATGAAATCGCGGAACCAAATCTGCCAGCGAACTCTTTCCTGCTCCAGAAGAGCCCACGAGTGCAACGGTTTTCCCCTTTTCTATATAGAGGTTGATGTTTTTTAGTACCAGCTTGTCTTCATAGGCAAAAGATACATTTTTGAATGTGATGCCTTTCTCAAAATGTTGCAAAACAGCAGCCTCGGGCGCATCGGTAACTGTAACAGGTGCTTGTAATATTTCTTCAATACGCTGAATGGCTGCACTGCCGCGTTGGGCATTGTAAAATGCGGTAGACAGCGCTTTGGCGGGATTAATGATTTGCGTGAAGAATACAATGTAGGTAATAAAACTGGCCGAGCTTAGTCCTGATTGTTCCCCCAGCACCAATCTGCCACCAAACCATAAAATACAGGTTAATACGGCTACCCCTAAAAATTCAGATAAGGGGGAGGCGAGATCTTTTCGAAAATTCATTTTATTTCTTACCTCATTCAAATGGTTGTTGGTTTCGAAAAATTTATTCCGCAGAAAGGATTCCGCATTAAAGGCTTTAATAACGCGCAATCCGCCCAAGGTTTCATCTAGAATAGATAACAAACTACCCTGTGTTTCCTGAGAAACAGTTGATTGCTTTTTTAAAGAACGGCTCACCCGGCCAATGATAAAACCGGTGATAGGAAGTAACACCAATAAAAACAACGAGAGGGCGGGACTGGTATATATCAATGCAATCAGAATAATCAATATGGTCATGGGCTCGCGGATCAATCCTTCTAAAGTGCTCATCACACTCCACTCAACCTCATTGGCATCATTACTCATGCGGCTGATAATATCTCCCTTCCTTTGTTCTGTAAAAAAGCCCATCGGCAACTCTAATAATTTCGCATACAGGTCGGCCCGCAATTTGGTCATCACATAATTGCGCATGGGAGCCAATACCCGGAAGGATAGATAAACGAATAAATTTTTAAAAAATATTGAACTGATAATCGCCAAACAAATAGCCCCCAGTGCATATATTTTACCCTGCTCCTGAATTAAGAGTCCGATATAATAGTTTAGCCAGTCTTGCAAACCACTAATGCCGGAAACGGAAAATTGCAGGGTGGGTTTGATTGGTTGCACCGGATTGGGATCGAATAGCATTTGCAGAAATGGAATCAGCATAGCCAATGAAACCAGCGAAAACAATACGGCGAAAAGGTTAAAAATTACATAAAGCAATATGTTCCTGCGTTGGTTACGCAGGTAAAAGAGAATGCGGGAGAATCGATTCATCATGTATAAACCGCTTTTACACCCGAAAGTAAGTACTTTTGTACGTAATCAATCATTTCAACATGACGGAAGGTAAAAGGCAGCGACAGGTGGCTGGGGTGTTACAGGAAGCCCTCAATGATA
>JBMOFM010000032.1:0-1662 GCA_049318825.1 Alphaproteobacteria bacterium
AATAACCTGAATAATATACAAATATACATGGATTTTCAGGTTTGGATACTCTAGGGATAGTGTAGAAACGTTCTGGTAAATTATGCTGAGTATTTATCAACTTAAAACTCATTTCCAATCTGTGCTGCGGCCTTTGGTACGCCACCTTGCATTGAGGAATGTTACCGCTAATCAGGTAACTATTGCAGCCATAGGGCTCTCTGCAATCGGTGGTTTTTTTATGCTTGTGGCCTCGAAACAGCAATGGCCATGGATTCTATTGCCAGTATTGTTATTTATACGCATGGCGCTTAATGCCATTGATGGCATGTTGGCTCGTGAGCATAATATGCAATCCAAGCTTGGGGCGTTTCTCAATGAATTAGGGGATGTAATACAGGGCTGCCTCATGAAGTAAATTTCGTGCAATCTTTTTATAAAATCCTGCCAATAATTCCTGAAAAGAACGTCAATCCTTACTGGTTTCGGCTTGTTTGTTAATAAAAAGAAGCGGTTTTTAATGGCTTGAGTAAACAGTGGTTTACAAAAACTCGTTCATGAGGGAGCCCTGGGATGTAATATCAGATACATTGCTATATATGCCATTTGCGCTGGTGATGGGAGCTTCAGGCTGGATAGTGGTGATTATTTGCCTGCTTGCAATTATCAGTGAAATGGCAGGAGTTATTGGCGTTCAGATTGGCGTAAGCAGGAGATATGACGGCCCAATGGGAAAGAGTGATCGGGCATTCGTATTTGGCACTGTTGGTTTACTGCTAGGACTGGGGGTAAACGCAGGAACGTGGCTAGATATTGCCTTTGTCATCGTGGCACTTCTGCTGATGCTTACTATTTTTAATCGCACTAATAATGCTTTAAAAGAAGTCAAAACACATGGATAATTCGGCCATTCTTTCTGCGGTAGGCGGCATATGGGCGTTATTAGTCCTTGCCAGCATAATTGTTTTTGCTCTGATTAAGCTTAAACCCGAAAAGGACTATAGCGAACTAGCGCTTAGAACAAAAAGCTGGTGGGTCATGATAGGGATTTTTACGTTCGCTATGCTTACCAGTCGCGTGGTGTCGCTTTGTTTTCTTGGGTTAGTAAGCTTTCTGGCACTCAAGGAATTTTTCTCCATGATACCTACCCGCCGCGCTGACAGAAGAGTGCTATTTTGGGCATATCTTGCTATTCCCATACAATATTATTGGGCGGCGCAGGAGTGGTATGGAATGTTTATTATTTTTATCCCTGTTTATGCTTTTCTTTTCCTGCCCCTGCGGATGATTATCACACAAAAAACAGAGGGATTCTTAAAAGCGGTGGGAACCATCCACTGGGGTTTAATGACATGTGTATTTTCTATCAGCCATACGGCCTATCTACTGGTTCTTCCGCCACTGCCGGTCAGCACGGCCGGTGGTGCTGGTCTTCTGCTTTATCTTGCATTCCTAACTCAATTCAATGATGTTTCTCAATATGTATGGGGCAAATTATTTGGCAAACACAAGATATTGCCTACAGTAAGCCCCAAGAAAACATGGCAAGGACTGATTGGTGGGGTCTTCACCACTACCATAATCGCGGTTCTTATTGCTCCTTACATTACACCTTTTGATATGCTGCACGCTGTGTGCGCGGGCTTACTGATAAGCATTGCTGGATTCATAGGCGATGTAACC